>DATISN010000095.1:0-8122 GCA_035581765.1 Halomonas sp. | reverse complement strand
CGCGGTTCTGTGCCGCCGTTCAATACACCGGTCTCGCTATCGCGCAGGATGATCTGGCCACGGCCGAAGCTGATCGGGTCGGCCGCCTTGACGATCTTGTGGCCGCGTCGAGCCAGCGCCTGGGCGAGGTGGTCGGGGAAGTGCGGTTCGACCTCCACGGTCCGGCCCTCGGTCCACTTCCAGCGGGGAACATCCAGCGCCGCCTGGGGGTTGAGATGATCGTCAAGCATGGCGGTGACGACCTGGACGTGTCCCTGGGGTTGCATGAAGCCGCCCATGACACCGAACGGGCCGACGGCCTGACCGTCTCGGGTGATGAAGCCGGGAATGATCGTGTGGTAGGTGCGCTTGCCCGGTGCCAGGGCATTGGCGTGCTCGGGGTCGAGCGAGAACGACCAGCCGCGGTTCTGCAGGCTGATGCCGGTGCCCGGCACGACGATGCCCGAGCCGAACCCCGCGAAGTTACTCTGGATGAACGACACCATGTTGCCATCGCCGTCCGCCGTGGCGAGATACACCGTACCGCCCTTGATCGGGTTGCCATGGACCGGGTCCAGGGCGCGCTCGCCAATTAGCTTGGCGCGCGAGCTCAGGTAGTCGTCCGCCAGCATCTGCTCGACGCTGGGCTTCATCTGGTCGCGCTCGGTGATGTGCTCGAGGCCATCGACGTAGGCCAGTTTGGTGGCCTCGATACGGCGATGCAGCGTCTCGACCGGGTCGCGGACCTCGTCACCCATCCGCTCGAGCATGCCGAGCGCCTGGAGCGCGATCATGCCGCTGCCATTGGGCGGGATCTCCCAGATGTCATGGCCGCGGTAGCGGGTGCTGATCGGCTCGACCCACTCGGGCTCGAAGCGTGCCAAATCCTCCTTGCGCAGCAGGCCGCCGTGCTCGCGGAAGAAAGCGTCTAGCTTATCGGCAAGCTCACCTGTGTAGAAGGCCTGGCCCTTCGTGTCGGCAATGGCGCGCAGCGTGCTGGCATGGCCTGGCGATGACCAGAGCTCGCCAGGTTTGGGGGCATGACCGTCGGGGGCGAAGGTGTCGAGCCACGGCGTGAAGGCGGCCTCGTCATAGGCGCTGTAATTGTGGAAGGCCTCCTCCCACATCTGATGCACGATCGGCGAGACAGGAAAGCCCTGTTCGGCGAGCTCGATGGCGGGGGCCAGCAGCTCGGCAAAGGGCAGCTTGCCGAAACGCTCGGAGAGCGCCGACCAGGCCGCCGGTGCCCCGGGGACGGTCACTGGGATCATGCCGTGCTTGGGCATGCGCTCGTGCCCAAGCGACTTCACGGCTTCGATGGTGGCGCCGGCCGGGGCCGGGCCACTGGCATTGAGGCCGTGGAGCTTGCCGTCCATCCAGACGATCGCGAAGACATCGCTGCCGATGCCGTTGGAGGTCGGCTCGACCACGGTAAGCGCGGCGGCCGTGGCGATGGCCGCATCCACGGCGTTGCCGCCCTGCTGGAGAACGCGCATGCCCACCTGGGCGGCCAGCGGCTGGGAGGTGGCGATCATGCCACGCCGGCCGAAGCTGGCCATGCGTCGCGAAGGACTTGGGTAGTAGAGGGCATCATGCTGCATGCGCTGGCTCCTGATAAGGTTTACGCGTCAATAGGGTTCAAGCGTCAAAGGGCATCAGGCGTCGCCGCCTTTTGTCGCGAGGGCTTGGAGGCGAATCTTGCGATTCTGATACAGCGAGAAGATCAAAGACGCCACCGCCAGCGCAAGAAACAGGGCCGATAACGGCCGGGTGAGGAAGGTCAGCCAGCTGCTGTCGAGTTCCAGGGCGCGAAACAGTTGGCGTTCCATGTTGTCACCAAGCACCACGCCGAGGATCAGCGGGGTGAGTGGCACCTCGGCCTTCCAGAGCAGATAGCCCAGGATGCCGAAGATGAACAGTACCCAGACATCGAAGAGGTTGTTGTTCAGGGCGAAGGCGCCGACGGCACACAGCATCAGGACCACGGGCACCAGCACCTGCTGGGGGATCAGCGAGATCTTGGCGAACCAGCGCACCAGCAGCAGCTGGCAGAGCACCATGATCACGGCCCCGATCAACAGGCTGACATAGATGGCGCCGACCAGCACCGGGTTCTGCTCGAACATCAGCGGGCCGGGGGTGATGCCGTGCAGGATCAGCACGCCCATCATGATCGCCATGGGCAGGTCGCCCGGGATGCCCAGCGCCAGGGTCGGCACGAAGGCGCCACCAGCCACCGCGCTGTTCGAGGCTTCCGAGGCCACGATGCCGTCTGGCGTGCCGGTGCCGAACTTCTCGGGGTGGCGCGAGAACTTCTTGGCCTGGTCGTAGCTGATGAAGTTGGCCACGGTTCCCCCGGTTCCGGGAAGCGCGCCAACCAGGCTGCCGATCAGTGACGAGCGCAGGGTGTTGATCTTCTGGCGCGACATGTCCAGCAGAATCTTTCGGTAGGGGATCTCAACGTTGGTGTTGACTTCCTTGATGTCGCTCTTGTCGTCGCGCAGCTTCTCGAGGTTACCCATCAGCTGTGAGAAGGCGAAAATACCGATCATCACCGGCAGGATCTCGAAGCCCGAGCCGAGTGCCGGCAGGTCGAAGTCGAAGCGCAGGTTGCTGTTGCGATCGTAGCCGACGGTGGTGATCAGCAGCCCTAGGGCGGCTGCCAGCAGGCCCTTGAGCATGGCCCCGTTGGACAGGCCCGCCACCAGCGTCAGGGCAAAGACGATCAGCGAGGTGATCTCCCAGGGGCGGAATTTCATGCTGTAGCTGGCAATCAACGGACCGAAGAACACCAGCACTGCCACGCTGATCAAGGTGCCGAGGAAGGAGGCGGCGACGCCGATGCCCAGTGCCCGGCCCGGCTCGCCTTTCTGGGCCATGGGATAGCCGTCATAGACAGTGGTGATCGATGAGGGCGTGCCGGGAATTCCCAGCATGACCCCCGAGACGAGCCCGCCCGAATAACCGCCGACGAAGACGCCGACCATCAGCGAGACGCCACTGACCGGGTCCATGGCGAAGGTGAACGGGAAGACCACCAGAATCGCCATGGTCACGGTGAAGCCGGGAATACAACCGCCGATGATGCCGAACAAGACCCCGATCGTGATCAGCGCCAGGACCATAGGGCTGCCGACTTGACCGAGTGCCTGAAGAAAGAAGTCAGCCATGGTTCACTCCGAATGAGTCAGGGTAGCCAGACATTGAGGCCGAAACGGAAGATCACGTACACCAGCGGCACGAGAATGCCGCTCACGGCGAGGTTGATGATCCACTTGCGACGCGTATCGATGCCCATCAGCAGGGCGAAGGCGACGATCAGAAAGCCCAGTGTCGCCGCGATGTAGCCCACCAGCGGCAGCAGGACGGTATAGAGGCCGAATAGCAGGAACAGACCCAGAACCGTACGGTTGTGGGCGAGCCATTGCGGGAAGGTGCGGCGGGGGGTGTCGGCTCGTCTGGCGCCAGCCAGCAGCGAGCGGATCAGGATCAGCAGCGATAGCGCGCCGACCACGACCAGCAATATCCGCGGAAACAGTGCCGAGCCATAAGGCTGCCAACTGTTCGGTGGAGGGATGTTGCCGGATTCCACCAGCATAATGCCGGCCATGAGCATCATGGCAAGCGCCAGGGCACGATCCTTGGTAAGCATCAGCATGATTGGTCTCTCGGGAGAAACCTGCCGACCACTATCCAGCGGTCGGCAGGACATCACCGCATCAGTTCTGGAAGTCGATATTCTCGGCGGCGGCGGTCAGCGCCGCCTCGTTCTCGTCGAGAAACTCGAGGTAGTCGTCGCCGGCCAGGAAGCGCACCACCGAGCCGAACTCATTCTCGATGCGGCTGCTGATTTCCTCGTTCTCCAGCGCCTTGTCATAGGCATCGGCGAGGGTGGTCACGATCTCATCAGGCGTGCCCTTGGGCGCGAAGATGCCGCGACTGGTCGAGTGATCCATCTCGATGCCCAGTTCGCGCAGGGTGGCGACGTCGGGATGGCTGTCCAGCCGTTCGGGATGGGCGACGGCCAGCGGGCGGAAAGTGCCGTCTTCGAAATACGCGCCGCCGGAAGGCAGATTGAACATCGCGAAGTCGACTTCCTCGGCCATCAGGGCTGATACCTGCTCGCCGGTATCCGGATAACCGACCAGGCGCACGTCCGCCATGTCGATGCCCGCGGCGTCGAAGAACTGCACCCAGAAGAAGTGATCGGTGGAGCTCGGGATCATGCTGAAGCGCACCTCGCCGGGATTCTCGCTGACGTAGTCGGCGATCTCATCGGCGCTCTGCACCGGATGATTGGCGTGTGCGGTCGGGATATTGATGGTCTGGGTCAGCAGGGCGATCGGCTCGAAGGCGTCGTAGGAGTAATCCACGGTGCCGGCCAGCTTGGACAGCGCGATGGTGTCGTGGCTGCCCAGCAGGGTGTAGCCATCGGGGTCGGCATCCTTGACGTTTCTCGAGCCGAGCGTCGCGCCGGCACCGGCCATGTTGACCGGCACGATGGATTCACCGAGGTGTTTCTCGGCTTCCTTGGAGATCAGTCGGAAGATGATGTCGGTAGCGCCGCCCGGGCCGTAGGGGATGACCATGCGGATATCTTGTTCCGGATAATCGGCCTGTGCGGTGCCGGTCAAGGCGACGCTTGAGGCCAGGCCGATGGCGGCGATGGTGAGGGTCAGTCTTGAGCGCATCATGAGGTAGCACCTTTGCTGTTGTGAGTCGTATGGTGGTTGCCGCTCGTCGGGAGCGGGGTGAGCGCGTGTTGCGGCTTTCTGGTTGTTGTTGTGAGGTTTCGGTGGTGGTTAGGCCGTTGGGTCAGCCCAGGAAGAGGCCTCCGTAGATCAGGGCGGCCATCACGACGAAAGCCGGATGCGTCCTGAAGCGCAGCAGCGCGATGGCGGCCACGGCGCCGATCAGCACGGTATGCAGCCAGCCGGCACTGTTTAGCCCCTCGTTGAAGAAGCTCCAGGTCAGCCAGGCCATCATCATCGCGATCACCGGGCGAACCCACTGGCTCATGCGCTTGACGCGCGGCGAATCGCGATGGCGGTACAACAGGCCCAGGGCGCCGAGCATCAACAGCAGAGACGGCACGACGGTGGCGAAGACGGCCACCAGAGCACCACCCGCACCCGCGACGTCATAGCCCACATAACCGGCCATCTTCGTCGCGATGGGGCTGGGCAGGGCATTGCCCAGCGCCAGGGTCTCCGCGAATTGCTGTGCGCCCATCCAGCCGTAGCGGCCGACGACTTCGGCCTCGATCAACGGGATGATCGCCGGGCCGCCACCGTAGCCGATGATGTTGGGGATGAAGAAGGCGAGAAACAGCTCCCAGTAGATCATCGACTAGCCTCTTTGCCGGGTGACGTCGGGCGGAGCAGAGCCGCTGCCAGCAGTCCGCCGATGATCCATCCGGGATGGATACCAAGGGCGTAGATCAGTACGCCGGCCACGCTGGCCATTATCAGACTGACGATCCATCCCAGAGCTAACCGCGACTTGTTCCAGAAGTCCAGCGTCAACTGCGCCATCATGACCATTACCACCGGTACGACCGCCTGTCCCATGCCCCGAATCCAGGCGACGTCCTGGTAGCGCGTAAAGACACCGAGCAGGGCGACCATGGCCACAATCATCGGCAGGATCACGGCGATCACGGCGGTTGCGCAGCCGGCGATTCCCGCGACCCGGTAGCCGATGTAGCCGGGCATCTTGGTCGCGATCGGGCCGGGGAGGGTGTTGCCGATCGCCAGGATATCGGCAAATTCCTCGTCGTCGAGCCAGGCATGACGCTTGATCACTTCCTGCTGGATCAAGGGGATCATGGCCGGGCCGCCGCCGAAACCCAGCAGGCCGATGCGAGTGAAGGCCCAGAACAATGCACTCAGACGCGTGCCTTTGGCTGCGGTCATGAGGGGGCCCTGTCAGCGGTGATGTAGAACTCGATTGTTATGGTTGTCATTGGCCATTGCCGGCTAAAAATCGATTATTGGCTAAAGAATATAGTTTGTTGGGAAAAGATACGTCAACTCTCCCTACGAAACCACCCCGATGTAAGCGACATGCGGGAGCGATACCTATCACTCCGCGAACCGACTAATGGAGACCATTAGAAGACCATAAGAAGAGCGCTAGAAGAGCAGGTAGAGCAGTTGAAGATCAGGGTGGTGTGCGAGGAAGGCAGACAAAACGGTACCGATGCGGGGTTACGTCAGCAGGGCGATGCGTCCGCGTAAGCGAGTTTCCAGGGGTGTCAGGTCGACAGGCGTGTCGCTGGGCCATCCGAGGGTCAGCATGACGCCATCGGCGCGGTAATCCGCCTGCGTCACCGGAACGGCCTGCTCGGTCAGCCAGGCCCGCGCCTCGGCTTCGCCGGCGAAATCGACCCTGATGCGCAGCGCGGTGCGCTCGACAAGCTCGCGTCTGGGCAGGGTGTCGAGCGCCAGGGCAGCCGCCCTGGCGTAGGCGCGGGCCAGGCCGCCGGTGCCCAGCTTAGTGCCGCCGAAATAGCGGATGACGACGCAGCCCACCTGGCCCAGCCCCGCGCCTTCAAGCGCCTGGAATATCGGTCGGCCGGCGGTGCCCCCGGGCTCGCCGTCATCGGAAAAGCCGATAGCCGTCTGCTCGCCGGGCGGGCCGGCGACGAAGGCGCTGCAGTGGTGGCTGGCGCTCGAATGCCGTTCGCGCGCGGTGGCAAGCAGGGTCTCGAAGGCCGCGCTGTCGGGCACATGGCATACCCAGGCGATGAAGCGGCTCCTTTCCACCTCGAGCTCGCTCGCGTGCCAGGCGCCCGGGGGCAGGTCGGGCACGGGGTAGCGCATCAGGCGGCCATTTCCACCTGACGCGCCACGCCCATCACCAGGCCGAGCACCTGAATATCGTCATTCTTCAAATAGATCGGTGCCATGCCTTCATTGGCCGGTTGCAGGCGAACGCCGGATTTCTCGATGTAGAACTTCTTCAGGGTCACTTCCTGGTTGTTGATCATCACCACGGCGGTCTCGCCGTTTTCCGCGCTCTCGCTGCGTTCGATGATGATCACGTCTCCATCGAAGATATTGCAGTCGATCATCGAATCGCCGCGAACGCGCAGGGCATAGGTGTTACGGCGCACCATGCGCGAGGGCACATGCAGGCTCCCGACGTCGGGGCAGGCATCGATGGGCAGGCCCGCCGAGACCTGCCCGAGCAACGGGATCTCGACGAGATCCTCGTCCTCGACCACTTCCCAGGCCATGGAAGACGGCTGATTGAACCGGCGCTGAAGGAACTGCGATCTGGCCTTCGGCATGTCATGTCTACTCCTGTCGGCGGACCTGCGATATGAAGCCTGTCAATTCGTACAGTATCCGGTGAGCATATCAGCAGGCGTGGATCTGGCAAGCCACGTTGCGTCAACGACGATGTGACGCACGTCAACTGCGACCGGCTGACGCAGCGGCGCGACTGGTAGCGAACGCCCTTTGCGTGTAAAGTTTTGGCCGAAATACCCCTTCCGGAGAGTGCCTTGACCCTGCGTCTGCAAGCCCAAGGGCTGGCCTGTGAACGCGACGATCGTTGGCTGTTCGAGGATCTCGATCTGGATATCGTGGCCGGCGAAATCGTGCGCATCGAGGGCCCCAATGGCAGTGGCAAGACCACGCTGCTGAAAATTCTGTCGGGTCAACTGGCGGATTACCAGGGCGAGCTCTTCTGGAACGAGGTGCCGATGCGTCAGGCGCGCGACGCCTTTCTCTCGAGCCTGCTCTATCTCGGTCATGCGGCCGGGGTCAAGGCGGCCCTGACCCCCCTGGAAAATCTTGCCTGGTATCAGGCCATGGCCGGCGACCCCGACAGTGAAGCCGACAGACTGGCAGCACTCGACGGGGTGGGGCTTGCCGGGTTCGAGGACCTGCCCACCGGGCAGCTCTCCGCCGGACAGCAGCGCCGCGTGGCGCTGGCTCGCCTGGAACTGACGCCGCGGCCCCTCTGGGTGCTCGATGAGCCGTTTACCGCCATCGATCGCGAGGGGGTGGCCGAGCTCGAAGCGCGGCTCGAGGCGCATGCGCAGGATGGCGGCTCCGTGCTGGTCACCACTCACCACGCGCTCAGGGCGACGCCAGCCCTGCGCCATGTGCGGCTTGGAGCCGGCAATGCACCT
>DATISN010000094.1:0-5410 GCA_035581765.1 Halomonas sp. | reverse complement strand
GAACGGCATATCTTTCGATGCCTTCTTCCTTTCGCATCGACGTTGCGTCGTTCATCACCAAGTGATCATGCTCAATATTGTTTTCCATCAGCCAGCGTAGCGTCAATTCACGGTAGTCTTCGCTACGATCGGTCACGACGGTGTGAACCTTATAGGTGGGCAAAATGAGCGGTTTGGCGTTGATAAGTAAATCACGATATTGCTTCTCATCTCGAGCCTTTTCCCTGCTGGGCTCGAGACATAGCAAACCATCGAGCTCCAAGCATGAACTTCCCAACACCGGGTGATGAAAGATATTCCACTGGAACACCCTCGGGCCAGGCAATATTTGAAAATAAGCATCGACAAATTTAATGCTATCTCTTTCTACATAGATGGCCAGACGAGTAACTTGATGAGATGTCTTGCGCCCGACTTCTTCTAGCGCAGCTCGCATCGAGCGGCCTGTCATGACGCTATCATCTACCAACAATATCCTTTTAGCGTCCCATGCCGTCTTCAAGTATCTGGCTCCCTTCCTTGTGCTGCCGGACATGATGCGAGCGTTATTGAGGAAAGAATTTAGGTCGACACAGTTAAGATTAAGTAACAAGCCAATCATATACGCGGGAATCATTCCGCTTCGGGGTATGCCGACCACCAAATCGTAGTCCTCTCCTTGAAGCTTATGAATATTATCCTGAATATCCTTTCCCAGATCCTTATATGATTTAAATTTCATAGCTTATCCTTGCTGATATGCCTCGTGGCACTATTTTCTTAACGATTTAATTGAAGAAGAATGAAAATTCCAATACCAAATACCAAAACGATCACTGCCGAACACTACCCATTGCAGACTCCGTGTCAAAGGCACTCACCACAGTAGCGAGACTAGCACGCTTCTGGCAGAGGACATAAATACATTTCAACCGTGTGAAGAGAATATTACATCCATGTAAACATGACCATAATTTTATGCAACCTGACGCAAAGAGGCCATAATAATGATTATTGCCATGCATGTTATGGTTAGACTTCGACTCATCTTCTGTTAATTTTCTGGTTCTTTGCCACCTTCTCGTCATTGAAGATTCCATATCCCATCACTCTCTCATTCGACACATCATGAGACCGCCCACCATCACTTCGTAATGTATAAATACATACAGCGGTTTCCCGGCTCTGCGACAGCAAGGTCGGCGAGCCGTAGGCGATCGGGTATCATCATGGCGTCGTCAACGTCGGAGTGACCATGCTCGCCGCCCTGCCACTGCCGCTTTCCACACCCAGCCGTAACCTGGTACGCCTGACCTTCGTGCGCGGCATTACCTGGACCGGATTTCTCGCCGGCATCATTATCGGTATCGAAGTGCTGGGTTTCGAGCTGGACGTGCCCACCGTCATTGCGGTGATCGTGAGCATGGCGCTGATCAATGTCACGACCTGGTGGCGGCTCGGGCGCCCACGTGCCGTCACACATGGTGAGTATCTTGCCCACTTGATGGCCGATGTCGCTGGGCTGACCTTGCTGTTCTATTTCACTGGCGGCTCCACCAATCCGTTCATCACCTACTATCTCGTTCCGGTCACCATCGCCGCTGCCACCCTGCCCTGGCGCCATGCCTGGGCCGTGGCGGGGGCAGCCATGCTGGCCTACACCGCGCTGATGTTTCACTACCAGCCGGTTCCTCAGCTGAGCCAGGGCCATATCAGCGGCTCCCTCAACCTGCATGTGCTGGGCATGTGGCTGAATTTCGGCCTGTCGGCGGGACTGGTGACGTTTTTCATCTACAAGATGGCGCATGCCCTGCGCAGCCGCGATCAGGCACTGTCGCGCACCCGCGAGGCGGCACTGCGCAACGAGCAGGTGCTGGCCGTGGCCACCCAGGCCGCCGGTACGGCGCACGAGCTTGGGACTCCCCTGTCGACCATGGCGGTGCTGCTCAGCGAGATGCGCGAGGAGGCCAGAGGCAATGCCCGTCTCGAGAAGGATTTGGCAATGCTGCGTGATCAGGTAGATACCTGTAAGTCGCGTTTGCGCCATCTCGTCGAAAACGCCGACCGACGACGCATGGCCGAGCCGGAAATCCTCGACGCCGACCTCTGGCTGGCCGGGGTAGTTCAGCGCTGGCTGGTGCTGCGCCCCGATGTCAGCTACCAGCTTGATGTCGCCAATCGCCGCGGCCGTCCCTGGCTGGCGGTGGATGCCACCCTTGATCAGGCGCTGACCAACCTGCTCAACAACGCCGCCGATGCCAACTCGGATGACATTTGCATCCATCTCGACTGGACGGCTGAGGATGTGGTGATCGACATTCGCGACCATGGCCCCGGCGTGGCCATGTCCATTGCCGATCAGCTCGGCGAGACCTTCGTGTCCACCAAGAGCAAGGGTCTGGGCATGGGTCTCTTCCTGACGCATGCCACCATCAACCGCTTCGGTGGTGGCGTCAGCCTGTACAATCACCCCGAAGGCGGGACACTGACCGAAGTCACCCTGCCACGCAGTGAACCCGCTGTCTGACTGCGGATTTTCGTCAACATCCCTGCGAGGACCCCATGCAAGAGAGCACCCAACGCCTGCTGGTCATCGATGATGACGAGATGTTCTGCCATGTGCTTGACCGTGCCATGAGTCGGCGCGGTTTCGAGGTACTGGTGGCTCACAATGCCGGCGAGGCGCTGACTCTCGCTCGGCAGCACAAGCCGGAGTTGGCCACGCTGGATCTCAAGCTCGAGAACGAATCTGGCCTCAAGTTGCTGCCCGAGTTGCTGGAAGTGGTGCCGGCCTGCCGAGTGGTCGTCCTCACCGGGTATTCCAGCATTGCCACGGCGGTGGAGGCGATAAAGCTCGGCGCGGTGAACTATCTGTGCAAGCCGGCCGACGCCGACGAGATTCTGATAGCCCTTCAGAAACAGCAAGGCGACCCTGACACCGAGGTGGCGGACAACCCCCCGTCCATCAATCGCATCACCTGGGAACACATCCAGAAAGTTCTGCAGGAGCACGACGGCAATATTTCAGCGACCGCCCGCGCCCTGGGGATGCACCGACGCACCCTGCAGCGAAAGCTGCAAAAGCGGCCGGTGCGACGCTAAGGGTTGGCGCGCTTACTGAGCCGTCCAGCCCAGGTCGATGTTCCAGCTGGAGCCGGTAACCGCGCCGGCAGCATCCGAGGCCATATAGGCGACTAGTTCGGCAACTTCAGAGGGCTCGATCAGGCGCTTGACGGCCGCATTCTTGAGCATGATCTGCTCGATCACTTCCTGCTCCTGCATGCCGTGCAGCTTGGCCTGGTCGGCAATCTGGTTGTCGACCAGCGGGGTTTTGACATACGCCGGACAGATGGCATTGGCGGTAATGCCCTGGGCGCCACCCTCCAGCGCGGCGGTCTTGGTCAGGCCGATCATGCCATGCTTGGCACTGATATAGGCCGACTTGCCGGGCGAGGCGACCTGGGCGTGAACCGAGGCAATGTTGATGATGCGCCCCCAGCCGTTCTCACGCATGGAAGGCCAGACCGCCTGGCTAAGCAGGAAGGGGGCGGTGAGCATGAGATCGATGATTCGGCGCCACTGGGACTCGGGAAACGTCTCGATGGGGGCGACGTGCTGGATGCCGGCGTTATTGACCAGGATATCGACCCGGCCGAAGCGCTTGATGGCATCCGCCGCTGCCGCCTTGCAGGCCTCGCCATCGGTCAAATCGGCCTGAAAGAAAGCCGCCCCCACCGATTCCGCGATTGCCTTGCCGGCCGGATTGAAATCCACTGCCAGCACCTGATGGCCCAGCTCGCGGAAGTGACGGACCACGGCCTCGCCGATGCCGCTGCTGGTGCCAGTCACCAGGGCGACGCGGGGAGTGGCTGCACTCGATGTCATGTGTTGCTCCTTGACTTTGCATTTCAGGGTAGTGATCGGAATTCAGATTGAACGTCGGCAAGCGCTTGTCCTGCCTTCAGCATACGGACGCAACCAGGATGGCACCAGTCAGCCATCGTCGTGTGTCATGATGCGCTCCATCAGTTGCTGGGCCAGGCGACTGGCCTGCTGCAGCGATTCGACATCCGAGAGATCATCGAGCACTTGGCAGCGCCACAACCAGATACCCGGTTCGAGTCGTTCGGCAGTGAACAAGTAGCCACCCGAGGGCAGCTCGACTCGATGTGTCGCCCCATCGTCAGGTGCGAAAGCATTCGGGTCCTGGGGCAGCATCGCCAGCGACAGCGACACCGGCGTGATAAGCGCCCCCAGCAACTGGTCCCTCACCGGCTGAAAACACAGGGCATCGGCGCCGAGACGCGGGTTGAATTGTGGCTCACGCTTGGCCGATTTGAGATGGCGGCGGGTCCAGGCTTCGGCAAGCTCGCGTAGCCGGCCATACTGTTCGGGGCTCAAGGCCTGCATCGGGTCCTCCCTTGGTTGCGACCATGATACCCATCCCGCGAGGCGTTCGGCAGCGCTGCCTTGAACTGCTAGCATGAGGCAACCCTCCCGCTGCCTATGAGATGACCACCATGACCCCTTCCGAGCGCCTGAAAATCACCGTGACTATCGCCGAAGAAGCGGGTCGCATGATCGTCAAGGCTCGCCAGGATCAGAACTTCGCGCACCGCTACAAGGACCAGGGACGTGAACTGGTGACCGATGTCGACGTGGCGGTGGATACCCTGATCAGTGAACGCCTGCGAGAGCACTTCGGTGAAGAAGCACGCCTCAGCGAGGAGCTGGCTCCCGACCGAGAGGCCCTGGGAGAGCAAGGACCGCTGTGGGTCATCGACCCGATCGACGGCACCGTCAACTTCGCCCATGGCCTGGCCCATGTCGCGGTCTCCATCGCCTGGGTACTCGACGGACAGGTTCGCATCGGCGTGGTGCATGCGCCGTTTCTGGGTGAAACCTTCACCGCCATCGCCTCGAAGGGCGCATGGTGCAATGACATCCCCATTCAAGCCAGCCGCAGCGATGATCTAGAACGCTCGTTAATCGCCACCGGCTTTCCCTATCGCCGCAACAGCCGCCCTCCGCTGATGCGTCGATTTGCGGCGGTTCTCACGCGTTGCCAGGATGTGCGACGCAATGGGTCGGCGGCGCTGGACCTGTGTGATGTGGCTTGCGGTCGTCTCGATGCCTATTACGAGAGCGTATCGCCCTGGGACTTCGCCGCCGGCTGGTTGATTGCCCGTGAGGCGGGAGCGCGTACCGGCCATCTCTACCCCTGCCCGTCGGGGATTCCCGAAGACCTGTTCGGCGAGAACCTGCTGGTCGCAAGCCCGGCGATCTATGCCGAACTCGCCGAGCTATTGCGCCTCGCCGATGACGGTGAAGCGGCTCCCGAATAAGACGGCGCCCTGGTGAAAAATTTCGTCATACTGAATATACAACCGGCCGGCATAGCACGATGTTATGGGCCAACTAGTCGACTGCT
>DATISN010000093.1:0-1769 GCA_035581765.1 Halomonas sp. | reverse complement strand
GCCCTTGCCCACCGTGGTGGGAAAGCCGGGATCGGCATGCAGCACGGCGCCGTCCTGGATATTGCTCTCCTCGCCCACCGTCAGCGTTGCGGTATCGCCGCGCAGTACGGCCTGATACCAGACGCTGGCACCGCGTGCCAGCGTCACATCGCCGATGACATCCGCCGTTTCGGCGACGTAGACGTCGTCATGGATGTCGGGCGTCGTGTCACCATACTTGTAGATCGCCACTGTCTCCCTCCTTTCGTTAACATCGCTGAACCGTCTGTCACGGCTCCAGCCCGCCGATTGCCAGGGCGGACCGGAATCGCGACCGGCTATTGAGAAAAATAGGCCTCGACGCTTGCTACCACGTGGTGCACGTCGTCCTCCGACACGTCGATGTGGGTCACCAGGCGCGTCACCGGGGCCACCGCCATCAACACGCCGCGGGCCTCGAGAAACTCGCCGAGCCCCCCGCAATGTGCCTCGGGGAAGCTTACGAATACCATATTGGTGTCGCAGGCCAACACCTCGACACCCTCGATATTGGCCAGCCCCGCCGCCAGCTGCTGGGCATGGCGATGATCATCGGCCAGGCGCTCGACGTGGTAGTCCAGCGCATGCTGGCAGCCCGCCGCCAGTATGCCGACCTGGCGCATGCCGCCGCCCAGCGTCTTGCGCCAGCGTCGCGCCCGCGCAATGAAGTCCTGACCACCCAGCAGCAGCGACCCCACCGGCGCCCCCAGGCCCTTCGAGAAGCACAGCGACACCGTATCGAAGCCGCGGCACAGCGATGCCAGCGAGCGTCCGCTGGCGACCGACGCGTTGAACAGCCGCGCCCCGTCCAGATGGGTGGCCAGGCCGTGCGTTCTCGCCACACCGGTTGCCCGGGTCAGGTACTCCTCGGTCATCACCTTGCCGCGAAAGGTGTTTTCCAGGGCGATCAAGCGGGTCCGCGCATGATGGATGTCATGGCCCTTGATCGCGGCACGGACCTTGTCCAACGGCAGGCTGCCATCCGCGGCATGCTCGATCGGCTGGGAATGGATGCCACCCAGCGAGGCTGCCCCGCCACCCTCATCGCGATAGATATGCGACTGCTGGCCGCAGATGAACTCGTCGCCGCGCTGACAGTGCGTCATCAGGGCGGCGAGGTTGCTCTGGGTGCCCGAGGGAAAGAACAGCGCCGCGGGCAACGCCGCCCTCTCGGCCACCGCCGCTTCGAACGCGGCCACGGTAGGGTCGTCGCCCCAGACGTCGTCGCCTACCGGCGCCTGGCTCATGGCCTGGCGCATTGCCGCGGTCGGCCGGGTAACGGTATCGCTGCGCAGATCGATCATGACAGGGCCTGCTCGAGCACGCGTGCCACATGCACGGCCGTGTGGCCGCTGCCGTCATGGATCTGATGCCGGCAGCTGGTGCCATCAGCGACCAGCACCGCATCATCACCGCGATCGCGAATCGCCGGCAGCAGCGACAGCTCGGCCATCTTCATGGAGGCATCAAAGTGCTCCTTCTCGTAACCGAAGCTTCCCGCCATGCCGCAGCACGACGACTCGATCGTCTCGACCTCGAGGCCGGGTATCCACCCCAGCACCGTCTCGACCGGACGCAACGCATCGAAGGACTTCTGGTGGCAATGACCATGCAGCATCGCGCGCTTTTGACCGAGCGACTTGAGTTCCAGCGGCAGCTGGTCAGCCTCGCGGGCCTTGACCAGGAACTCCTCGAACAGGAAGGCCGATTCTGACAGCGCCCGTGCCTGCTCGCCGAAGCCGTACTGCAGG
>DATISN010000092.1:0-28990 GCA_035581765.1 Halomonas sp. | reverse complement strand
AGCAGGTCGCTGATCTTCTGCATCGGTAACCCGGCGCGACGGGCGATCTCTCTGCTGCCGAGATCGGAGACGGCGATCAACCGAGTGACGATACGCATGAGGCGAGTTCGTTGTTCCAGGTCCCTGACGTCGAGGTCAGGGCTGCTTCGCGGAGGATCGAGACATTCCGCGTGTGCGGTGTAGCGTGCCGTGTTCATGTGGCTCCAGTGAACGATTGCGACACCGACATCATGGTCACTTTATCGCGGCTTTTCCAGTGGCAATTTTATGATGTTTTGCGTCATGGTGAGTTATGCCAGTGTGACGTTGAACTACCGGCCTTCGCGTATGCTGCCGGTGACGTATTCTACGCTGTGAAGAGCCCCTTGACGGTCATGCTGATGCCGGCGTGACATTCGTTCACCGACTGCGGGACATGTCATGTACGACTTCATCATCATTGGCGGAGGGATCCTTGGCATGTCCACCGCCATGCAGCTCAAGCAGGCCTACCCGGACCGCCGCATGCTGCTGCTGGAAAAGGAGTCGGGTCCCGCCCGGCACCAGTCAGGCCACAACAGCGGCGTTATCCATGCCGGCGTGTACTACACCCCGGGTAGCCTCAAGGCGCGCTTCTGCCTGGCCGGCAACCGGGCCACCCGTGACTTCTGCGATGCCCACGCGATTCCCTACGACATCTGCGGCAAGCTGCTGGTGGCAACGGATGAGGAAGAAATGCAACGCATGGAGGCGTTATGGGAACGCACGGCGGCCAACGGCCTGGAGCGCGAGTGGCTGTCGGCCGGTGCGCTGCGCGAACGCGAGCCCAACATCGTCGGCATCGGCGGCCTCCTGGTGCCGTCCAGCGGTATCGTCGATTACGCCGAGGTCACACGGGCCATGGCCGCCGAGTTCGAGCGCATGGGCGGCGAGATCCGCTACGAGTGGTCGGTCACGGCACTGGAGGAGCGCCGTCAGGAAGTGTTGGTGACGACGTCCCAGGGCGAGGTCAGCAGTCGCTATCTGGTCACCTGCTCGGGGCTGATGGCCGATCGGGTGGTGCGCATGCTCGGCCAGAAACCCGGGTTCACGATCTGCCCGTTTCGCGGCGAGTATTACCGGCTGCCCGAGCGGCACAATCGCATCGTCAACCATCTCATCTACCCGATTCCCGATCCGTCCATGCCGTTTCTCGGCGTGCATCTGACGCGGATGATCGACGGCTCCGTCACCGTGGGTCCCAATGCGGTGCTGGCGCTGAAGCGAGAGGGTTATCGCAAGCGCGATGTGTCGTTGCTCGACATGTCGCGAATGTTCACCAACCCCGGCATTCTCAAGGTGCTGGGCAAGAACCTGCGGCCCGGGCTCGCCGAGATGCGAAATTCGCTGTCGCGCAAAAGCTATCTTGAGCTGGTGCGCAAGTATTGCCCGAGCCTGCGGCTTGAGGACCTCGAGCCCTATCCGGCGGGGGTGCGTGCCCAGGCGGTGTCGCGCGACGGCAAACTGGTGGACGATTTCCTGTTCGTCAACACGCCGCGCACGGTGAACGTGGGCAATGCGCCGTCGCCCGCGGCGACGTCGGCGATTCCCATCGGTGCGCACATCGTCGAGAAGGTCAAGGCGCTGGTCGAAGACTAGGACGCCCGGGCCGGATGTCGGGGTGTCGACCAAGGGCGGATTGACGAAGATCATCCAAAAACGTAGAAATTATTCGATTGGTCACTCACGCAGCGACCGTGGTAGTTTCTCGC
The DNA here is from genome assembly GCA_035581765.1 of Halomonas sp. GTDB lineage: Bacteria > Pseudomonadota > Gammaproteobacteria > Pseudomonadales > Halomonadaceae > Halomonas. The sequence goes on along the minus strand of DATISN010000092.1, from coordinate 27,260 downwards.
TCTGGCGCTCGATGTCTCGCTTGCAAGAGAGCGTCGCCATACCACACAACAACCTGGTTCCCAGAACCGGAGGAATGCCATGCAAACTCTGAAATATGCCGTCGCCGCCTCACTGCTGGTCACGGCCCCGCTGGCCGCGGCCCAGTCGCTGTCCATCGCCACCGGCGGCACCGGCGGGGTTTACTACCCGATCGGCGGCGGCCTGGCCGAGATGATCAATAAGCACATCGAGGGCTACGAGGCCACCGCCGAGGTCACCGGTGCCTCGGTGGAGAACATGGGCCTGATCATGCGCGGCGACGCCGACATGGCTCTGGTGCTGGCCGACACGGCCTATCAGGCCTATGAGGGCAGCGGCGATTTCGAAGGCCGTCAGGTCGAAAACACCCGTGCCCTGGCCTCGGTATATCCCAACGCCGTGCAGCTGGTCACCCTGGCCGATTCCGACATCGAGTCGATTGCCGACCTGGAAGGCAAGCGGGTCTCCGTGGGCGCCCCCGGCAGCGGGACCGAGCTCAACGCCCGGGCCCTGCTCGAGGCCAACGGCATCAGCTACGACGACTTCGAGCCCCAGCGCCTGAACTTCAACGAGACCGCCGACGCCATTCGCGACGGCGATATCGATGCCGGCTTCTGGAGCGTCGGGCCGCCCACCAGTTCGATCATGAACCTGGCCACCACCCGCGACATCCGATTGATCGGCCTGTCCGACGAGGAGATCGAGAACGCCCGGGAAGAGGAGCCGGTGTTCGCTCCCTATACCCTGGCAGAGGGCCTCTACGAGGGCATGGACGAGGACGTCCAGACCATCGGCATCCCCAACGTCCTGGTGGTCAACGCCGATATGGACGAGGAGCTGGCCTACCAGCTGACCCAACTAGTGTTCGAGCGCACCCAGGAACTGATCGACGTGCACCCGGCCGCCGAGGACACCACCGTGGAGTTCACCATGGAGTCCACGCCGGTACCGCTGCATCCCGGTGCGATCCGTTACTTCGAGGAGATCGAGGCGGAGATTCCCGACGACCTGCGTCCCTGAGGCGGCATGATTCCTTTACGCCTCACGTCAGGGCGGGCCTTGCTGCCCGCCCTGCTGCTTTTTGCGGGACTGCTGAGCGGCGCTCACGCGGGTCCGCTTAAGGCCGATGACGCGACCGTTCTCGAAGTGCTCGACGACCAGGACGAGCGCCTGTTGGCGATCCCCATGCCACAAGGCGCCAGCTGGTGCCTGGAGTGGAATCATTCCGTGGAAGGTTTCGCGGTACTAGACTGCTATCAACACCGCGACGGTCGGATGGTATTGCAGCGTAGCCACCTGCCGGACTTCGCCGCGGGGCTCGATCATATCCCCGGGCGCGGTCGCCAGGTTTCCGACGGCGAAGGCGGCTACTGGATCGAGGACATCGACGAGCCCGTGCCGGGCAATGCCTATCGGCTACGGGTCGGGTCGATGAGCGTCGACCACCGGCTGGTCACCGATAGCTCGCGTGTCAGCCTGAGTGCACTTGCAGCCGATCGTCGCGTGACCATTCGACTAGCAATTTCTTCCCCTTCACCCGATTGAACGACAACTCTGCGAGAGAACCAAGATGAGCGATTCGGGAGTCTCCCCTGTCATCCCCGGCAGCCAGGCGAAACATCCCCGCCCGGTACTGTGGGTGATCACCCTGGTGGCGGTAGGGCTGTCGCTGTTCCAGCTTTATTCCGCCGGCATCCAGCCGCTGGGCCTTTTCTACCAGCGCAGTATCCACTTGATGCTGATCATGATGCTGGCCTTCCTGATGTATCCGCTGCTGGGGCCCAACCGGGCGCGCGGCCCGATCAGCGGCCTGATCGACCTGATGTTCTTTGCCGGTGCGCTGATCACCGGCGGCTACCTGGTGCTCTTTCTCGATGACATCATCAATCGCGCCGGCTTCTGGAGCGAGACCGATATCATGGTTGGCATCATCGCCACCCTGACAGTGCTCGAGGCCGCCCGCCGCTCCGTGGGGCTGGGGATGACGATTATCGGGATAGTGGCGCTGCTCTATGCCTTGGCCGGGCCGCGCGGCGAGCTGCCCTGGCTGGGCCAGTTCCTGCCGGGAATACTCGAGCATCGCGGCTACAATCTCGACCGTGTGGTGGGCCAGCTGTATCTGGGACAGGAGGGGATCTTCGGCCTGCCGCTGGGGGTCGCCGCGACCTATATCTTCATTTTCGTGCTGTTCGGCGCCTTCCTGGAAATCACCGGTGCCGGCAAGTTCTTCATCGATCTGGCCTATGCCGCCACCGGCCGTCAGCGTGGGGGGCCGGCCAAGGCGGCGGTCATCGCCTCCGCCGGCATGGGCTCGATTTCGGGCAGCGCCATCGCCAACGTGGTGACCACCGGTGCCTTCACCATTCCCTTGATGAAGCGCCTGGGTTACAAGCCTCATCAGGCCGGCGGCATCGAGGCGGCGGCCTCCACCGGCGGGCAGATCATGCCGCCCCTGATGGGCGCCGGCGCCTTCCTGATCGCCGAATACACGCGCATGCCCTATCTCGACGTGGTCAAGGTCAGCATCGTGCCCGCGATGATGTACTTCTCCACCGTCTACCTGTTCGTGCATATCATCGCGCTCAAGGAGGGCATGCAGGGCATGGCACGCTCTGAGCTGCCGCAGATGCGCGACGTGATGCGCTCTGGCTGGCACTTCCTGCTGCCGCTGGGGGTGCTGGTGTGGTTGCTGGCGATGAGCCTGTCGCCGATGCGGGTGGGCTTCTACGCGATCCTCACCATGCTCGCCGTGGCGGTGTTGCGCTTCGCGGTATGGTTCTTCTTCATGGCACCCCGTGAAGGGCAGACGGTGACCGCCGATTCGTTGCGGTTGGTCGTGCGCAACGGCCTGATCAAGCTGGTAGAGGCGCTGGAGCTGGGCGCGCGGAATGCCGTGGCGGTCTCGATGGCCTGCGCCGTGGCCGGCATCATCGTCGGCGTGGTGGGCCTGACCGGCCTGGGGCTGAAGTTCTCCTCGATGATGATGGCATTCTCCGGTGGCAACCTGCTGCTCGCGCTGATAATGGTGCTGCTGGCGAGCCTGGTGCTGGGCATGGGCCTGCCGGTGACCGCGAGCTATATCGTGCTGATCGTGCTGGTGGGCCCCGCACTGACGGCCGAGTTCGGCGTGCCGCTGCTGATCGCCCACCTGGTGGTGTTCTGGTACTCGCAGGATTCCAACGTCACGCCACCTGTTGCGCTGGCCGCCTTCGCCGGGGCGGCGATCGCCGGCAGCAAGCCCATGGAAACCGGCTTCCAGGCCTGGAAGTTCGCCAAGGGGCTCTACCTGATCCCGCTGTTCATGGTCTACAACCCGGAGCTGATCATGGGTGGGCCGGTGCCGCTGTTGGTCTGGACCGTGTTGACCGGTTTCCTGGCGCTGGGAGCGTTCGCCGCCTCGCTCGAGGGGTATCTGTTCACGCGGATGTCGTGGCCGATACGCCTGATCCTGCTGCCGGCGATCGTGGCGGTGTTCTACCCCAACCTGATGGTCGAGATCGTCGGGGCGGTGGTGATGGCACTGGCGCTTACCGGCAACTGGCTGGTCAGCCGGCGAGAGGCCTTGGCTGCCTAAGACGGGCTAAGGCCGCCTGATGTGGCAGCCCCGCGGGGTTGCCCGATGGGTAAAGATGACGGCGCCTGCGGGCGCCGTTAGAATGTCCGGCCTTTCTTTCCCATCAATTGTCCCATCAACTTTCCCACCAAACGCGTAATGCCGAGGAGCAGGCCATGCAGCCGTCGCAGGAGACGTCGTCCGACCCATCCCCACGGGTTGGCGTGATCATGGGGTCGAAATCCGATTGGCCGGTCATGGAGCATGCCGTGGCGATGCTCGAGCGACTGGGCGTAACCTTCGAGACACGCGTGGTCTCCGCCCACCGCACGCCGGATCTGCTTTTCGATTACGCCAAGGGTGCCGCCGGACGGGGCCTGCAGGTGATCATCGCCGGGGCCGGCGGGGCGGCTCACCTGCCCGGCATGGTGGCAGCCCAGACGCCGCTGCCGGTACTCGGCGTGCCGGTGGAATCCAAGTCGCTCAAGGGGCTCGACTCCCTGCTCTCGATCGCGCAGATGCCCGGCGGGATCGCCGTGGGCACGCTCGCCATCGGCAAGCCCGGGGCGACCAACGCCGGACTGCTGGCCGCCCAGATCGTCGCGTTGCAGGACGCCGACGTGCGTGCCGCAGTCGAGGCCTTTCGCGCCGAGCAGACGCAGGCTGTGCTCGACAATCCTGATCCCAGGGCGGTGTGAAAGACGAGTAACAGGAGAGACAACATGAACATTGGCATCCTGGGAGCCGGCCAGCTCGGCCGCATGCTGGCCTTGGCGGGCTACCCGCTGGCCGACCGCTTCCATTTCCTCGACACCACCGGTCGGCCCAGCGCCGGGATCGGCGAGGTGACGATCCTGAACGGGGAGTCGCAGGCCGACGCGGCGCGCCTCGCCGCATTCCTCGCGGGGGTGGAACTGGTCACCTACGAGTTCGAGCACCTGCCGGTGGACCTGGTGCGGGCCATCGAGGCCGAAAGGCCGGTGTATCCCTCCAGTGAGGCGATCCGCATCTGCCAGGACCGCGCCGAGGAGAAGGCGCTGTTCGACCGTCTAGGCATCCCCACGCCGGCCTATCGCCTGGTCAGCAGCGCAGCCGAGCTCGAAGCGGCGGCAAGCGAGCTTGGCTGCCCGGTGGTGGCCAAATCGGTCACCGAAGGCTACGACGGCAAGGGGCAGGCGGTGCTGCGCGACCCGGCCGAAGCCGTGGCGGCCTGGCAGGAGATCGGCCACGCGCAGTTGATCGTCGAGGCCTTCGTCGATTTCGTGCGCGAGGTCTCGATCATCGCCGTGCGCGGCCGCGACGGCGAGGTGGTCTTCTACCCCATGGCCGAGAACGTCCACGTCGACGGTATCCTGCGCTACTCCATCGCGCCGATGCCGGATCTCGACGACAGCGTGCAGCAGACCGCCGACGACTATATCCGCGCCTTGCTCGACGCGCTCGACTATGTCGGCGTGCTCACCCTCGAGCTGTTCCAGACCCGGGACGGCGTGCTGCTCGCCAACGAGATGGCGCCCCGCGTGCACAATTCCGGGCACTGGTCGATCGAGGGCGCGGTAACCAGCCAATTCGAGAATCACCTGCGCGCCATCCAGGGGCTGCCGCTGGGCGACACCTCGGCGCGCATGCCGACCTGCATGGTCAACGTGATCGGCCGCGAAGGCGACGCCGCCCGGATACTCGCCATCGAGGACGCCCACCTGCACCGCTACGACAAGAGCGAGCGGGCCGGGCGCAAGCTAGGACACATCAACCTGCTAGCGCCCACCCACAGTGAGCTGCTGGAGAAGGTGCGCGCCTGCGCGGCCCTGTTGCCGGACGCCCCGGCGCCGCGCTTCAGCTTCGAGTAGTCGCGCTTTTTTGAATAGTCGCACTGTTCGACGTTGCAACTCGGCGATGCAAGCGGCCCCGCCATTTGGCGGGGCCGCTTGCGTTCTGGGCGCGTCGCTGAGGCGTGTGTCAGCCTGTCCTGCGCTGGCTCATGATGCCGAGCGCCCCCAGGGCGATACCGATGATCACCATCATGGCGATGACCCAAAGGGGACTATAGAAAGTGGTGTAGACCTCCCATCCCATCAGGCCAAGAACATCGGAAAACAGCGTCGGGGCGCCGACCAAGTGACCGCCGAGGGTACCGGCGGCGGCGAAGAACAGCCCGCCGATCAGCGCGAGGATCACCAGTACCCAGCGCCGGGCGCCGTCGAAGGCCGCGCTGCCCGCCCGCCAGACCAGCACGGTCAGCATGGCGAAGATACCCAGCGACCAGAGTGCCATCAGGATATGGTTGCGCGCCAGCGGGCTTGCCAGGTTGGCCTCCAGCGGCCAGATCAGAAACCCGGTGACGATGGCGGCCAGGGCACCGAGCAGGCTGAGGACCAGTACCGGGAGAAGGGCGGCGCGACTGAGCTCGGCCATGCGGCCGGGCAGAAGGGCCCCGACCAGGATCATCAGGGTGGCGAGTGCCCAGAAGCCCAGCGGGAAGTGGACGAGCATATGGTGCATGCCGGTCATGAGCGATCTCCTAGGCGAGTCGGGCGGAAGGTGGTCAACAGGGCGAGGGTCACGCCAAGCATGGCAATCAGGCCCGCTATCAGGGTCATCAACCATCGCGTGGTGATGGCGTCGTTGAACTCCATCTCTACGCCATACAGGGCAAGCTGCTTCTCGCTGTGGCGTGCCCGTACCGGGGTGCCCTCGGCGATATCCTCGGCGCCAGCGTGGGCGTGGCTGATCAGCAGCGGCCAGTCGACCTGGCCAGGGTAGAACAGTGTCATCTCGAACCAGTCGTCGGGCCATTCGGGTGCGTCACCCTCGAAGGCCACAGCCTGGAGCTCTGCGTCGCGACCCAGGCCCAGGGTGTAGGGATGCGAAACGTAGTGCCAGCGACTGCCGGTGGCATTGCGGTAGACGGCGATGCCGATGTCATAGATCCCCTGCTCGGTGAAGATTTTGTCGTCCAGCGGGCTGCCGGTGTCCAGGTCGCGCACCAGGGTCACGTCCCAGTAGCCGTCTTCCCAACGTGCCTGGCCGTGGACGGCGATGCTGCCCCGCGAGCCCTCGGGCGCACGCAGCAGGCGGCGAGGGATAACGTCGCCCTCCTGCCAGTCGTGATCAGGATCGAAGTCGGTCCGGTTGTCTTCCGACAGGTAGTAGAGGCCGTCGAAATCGACCTTGCCGGATGTCACGTCCTCCCAGCGCAGTGCTCGTTTGCCCGTTTCCTCGGGGTCGAGCATCCAGAGCGGCTGCTCCGCTTCGGCATCCCAGTTGGTGGTATAGGGCCCCGACCCGGCATCGCTGTTGCGGTATTCGCCGACCCACTGGTCATCCGAGGCGCCAATCGGGTTGGAACGCCCGGCCCGCCAGTGCCAGAGGTCGAGGAAATAGCCGGCCTCACGTTGGGCGGCGAGGACGTCGGCATCCGCCACGCTGCGCCAGTCGCTTTGATCGGTGCGGGTGGCTGGCAGGTACTTGCGAACGTCGCTTTGCCCCAGCTGCTGCCCAAGATGGGGGTGCGCCGAGACGTCCGTCGGGCTTGCCGAGTCGCTGAAGAAGCGCATCTGGTCACCGACGGTGATATAGCCGCCATAGCGGCCGAAGTCGGGTACGCCGCCGTCGTCCACCAGCATGGCCACCCGGTCCTCGTAGGTGCCGTCGGGGTCGGGCCCAGGACGAGAGTTGCCGTGGCGGACCCACTTGCCGTCCGTGTAGCGCAGCATGTCATGGTAGACATGGGCCTGTTCGGCTGGCCAGCGGTAGCGGAAGTAGATCTGCTCGTCGTTGTAGGCAGCCTGGACCTGCAACGGCATGGTTAGCTCATCGGGGATCGAGATGTTGCGCTCCGGATCGTTCTCGATCACCCCCGTGCCTTGGGTGATCCAGGCGAGCCCTAGCGCGACAGGTAGCCCGAGAACCAGCCAGGGAGAGGCGCCCTTGTAGTGACGTGCCATGTGAACTCCTGACTCAGACAGTAGGGATGTGGCAGACCTTCAGTTTGGACCTGGCTCGACGACACGGCATGACACAGGTCAAGTCGGATGCGACAAGGCGTGACTTTCGTTGAAAGCAGGGCCTGATGGCCAACAATGAGATGACAGCCCGGGGAGAGTGGGGAGTGATGCGACGCCATCCGAGAGCGGCGGATCTTGCCCTGGCGGCGGCCGTGCTGCTGCCATTGGCGGTGGCCCTGCCGCGGCTGGGCTGGCCTGACAATGATGCCGGCGACTGGCTGGCCTGGACCGGCCGTGCCACGGGGATCCTGGGCCTCGCCATGCTGCTGCTGGCGGCAGCGACCAGCATCCGGGTGCCGGGCTGGGACCGTCCCTTTGGAGGGCTGGCCAGGCTCTGGCGGTTGCATCACGGGCTGGGCTTCGGCGCCTTCGTGCTGCTGATGGTCCACGCCCTGTCGCTGGCGTTGGCGGCGGTGCCGTTGGGACTGCCGGTGGCGGTGGAGGTGCTCTTCCCGCCCTTCTCGCGGGGCGCCATCTGGCTCGGCTGGCTGGCTTGGCTGATGATGGTGATCTTTCTCGCCCCCTCGTTCGGCTTCTTCGGCCGGCCCCGCTACCAGGCCTGGAAGCGCCTTCACCTGGTGTCGGCCGTCGCCCTGTTGCTCGCCCTGGCCCACGCCCTTCCACTGGCGGGGGAGGCCTGGCCCTGGTGGTTACTGGGGATGTCCGGGCTGGCGGCTATCGCCTGGCGCAAGTTGGGGTCGCGCCGGGCGCGGTTGGCCTATCGCATCGATACGGTGAAGCCCCTCGCCCGCGGTGTGGTGGAACTGGTGCTCGCCCCGGTGGGACGGCGGCTGGTCCACGAACCCGGGCAGTTCGTCTACCTGACCCCGCTGGACGAGGCGCTGGCGGCCGGTCGCGGCGAGGAGCATCCCTATACGATTACCTCGGCCCCAGCCGATGAACGCCTGCGCATCGGTATCAAGGACCTGGGCGATGCCAGCCACGCCCTGCAATCGGTGTCGACGGGCTCCATGGCGCAGGTCGAGGGCCCCTACGGTGACTTCTTCGGTCGTCATCCGCCGGGGCGCCACCGTCTCTGGTTCGGCGGTGGCATCGGCATCACACCCTTCGTCGGCGGGGCCCGCGATCTGATGGCCCGCGGGTCGGTGGACGGCCAGGTGCTACTGATCTACCTGGCCAACCGTGGTGAGCGGGCCTACTACCTGGACGAGCTCGAGTCGATTGCCGAGCGGCTGGCGGGCTTCTCGGTGGTGGTGCACTACTATCTGGAGAGGGGCGCCCTCGACGTGGCCTTCCTCGTCGAGCACTGCCCCGACTTCGCCGGGCGGGAGATACACCTCTGTGGCCCGCCGGCCATGAATGCCCACCTGATGCGGCTGCTCGCCGGCCAGGGGGTGCCGCGCTCATGCATCCATAGCGAGGTTCTCGATTTCCTGTGAATACCGTCGCCTACACGGCCTTCATCGCTTTCCTTTCCAGCGTGCTGACCCTGGTCTCGGTCAATGCACTTTCCTCGCCTGACGCGGCTGCCCCTGACGATCCCGAGATCATTACCCGCGAGGAACTGGGCCGGCACGACAGCGCCGATAGCTGCTGGAAGGCCATCCACGGGACGGTCTATGACGTCACCGGTTTTATCGCCGACCATCCGACTCCCGCGGCGGTCATGATCGAGTGGTGCGGCCGTGATGCCAGCGAGGCCTGGGACAACAAGCGCCCCGGCCGGCCTCACAGCAGCTTCGCCGAGGGCATGCTGGAGCGCTTCCGGGTAGGACGATTGGTCGACTAGGCGATTGCGAAGGCCTCCTACCCTGCATCACGACCGAGGCCCCGCCATGTCGGAGCCTCGATGGTGGTGGACGGCCTGGGTCAAGCGCCGATGATGCCGCCATCCTCGCGGGTAATCACCAGGGTGGCCGAGCGTGGAATGGCGCCGTTCCCCTCCGGCCAGTGGCTGGCGAAGTCGCCGGCGGCGAAGGCCTCGGCGCTGGTAGTGGCACCCGGGTGCTGGACGTTGACGAACATGCTGCGCTGGTCCGGGGTGATGGCAACGCCGGTGATCTCCTGGCCCACGGGGCCGGTGAGGAAGCGTCGGATCTCGCCGGTCTCCGCGTCGGCGGCCAGCATCTGGTTGTTGCCGAACACTTCATGGACGCCGCTATTGAGCGTCGACTCACTGATGTCGGTCTGGATCCAGACGCGGCGGTCGGGGTCGATCCAAAGACCGTCGGGGTTGGCGAGAATGGCGTCCTGGTCCAGCGGCTTTCCGTTCGGATCGCGGCTGTCGTGCTGGTCGCCGGCCAGCATGAACAGGTCCCAGATGAAGCGCTCGGCGGCGTGGGTGCCATCCTCCCGCCAGCAGATGATATGCCCCAGGTCGTTGCCCGCACGCGGATTGGCGGCGTCCACCTCTTCGATCTCGCGCTGCGTGTTCTTGGTCAGGGTGAAGTAGACCCGGCCGGTAAGCGGGTCCACGGCGCCCCACTCGGGGCGGTCCATCCTGGTTGCCCCGACGGCGTCAGCGGCACTGCGGGTGTTGACCAGAATGTCGGTGAGATCGGCAAAGCCGTTCTCCGGGGTCAGGCTGTTCTGTCCGGGCGCCAGGGCCAACCACTCGCCTTCGCCATCGCCGTGGAATCGGGCCACATACAGGGTGCCTTCATCGAGCAGTAATCCATCGGCGCTGGCGGCGTGGTAGGGCTGGTGCGAGACGAACTTGTAGATGTACTCGAAGGCGGCATCATCACCCGAATAGCAGACCACCGGCTGGCCCTCCACGGCGGGGGCGAAGACCACTCCTTCATGGGCGAAACGCCCCAGGTGGGTGCGTTTGACCGGGGTCGATTGCGGGTCCATGGGGTCGATCTCGACCATCCAGCCGAAGGCATGGGGCTCGTTGCGGTAGTCATCCCGCGCCGAGTCGCCCCGGGCGCTGGCATCGAAGCGCACGAACTCGTCAGCACTGCCCGCGGCGCGGTGCCATTGGTAGCGGCCGGTGTTACGGGTAGTGATGCCATAACGCGCCTGGCGGCGATCGATGTCGGTGTCCTGGTTGGCAAAGTAGCCGGCCCAATTCTCTTCGGCGGCCAGGTAGGTATTCCACGGCGTGGCACCGCTGGAGCAGTTGTTGAGGGTGCCCCGAGTCATGGTGCCGTCGGGGCTGTAACGCGTCTGCACATGTTCGGTGCCCGCTACCGGGCCTGCCAGGCGTGCGGGAGTGAGAGCGGTTATCCGGCGATTGCGCTCGTCGCGTACCACCTGCCACTGGCCCTCGTCATCTAGGCGGATTCGCACGATGGAGATCCCGTGGGCGTTCAGCTCCTTGAGTACCTGGTCGGCGTCGCGGGTCCCGTCTTCCCGCCGAGGAAAGCCGCCGCTGCCCAGTGCCAGTCCCGCTGCCGATGCATGCAAGAAGCGAGGCTCGACGTACTCGTGATTGAGCACCAGCAGTCCGTCGCGGGAGCTACCCTCGAGGGGAAAGAAGTGCATGCCATCATGATGGCTGCCCACCTGCTGGCCCTGCGCTTCGCCACTGCCGTCCGGGGCGAAGGCGGGGTAGTCGCCGGTAATCGGAGTTCCCCAGGGAATGAGTGTCTGCACCCGGTAGCCATCGGGCACCACGACGTCGTCGCCGACACCGGTCGGCACCGCCTTGAAACCAAGAATCCGCGACGGGGCGACCTGCCCCGCCAAGGCCGAGCCGAAAGACAGCGTGGTGGCCATGGCGCCGGCCACTGCCGCGGCCAGGCTGTCGCGCAGAAGGTCGCGACGACTGATGCGTGCGTCGAGGATGTCGCCGAAGTAGTCGTTGGTGGAAGGGTTGCTCGGGGGTTCATCACCGGCGGCGAGGATCGGGTCGACGTGCCCGGGGTGCTGATGCTGGGTCATGGTCATGCCTCGCTGACGAGGGAGGAGCGTCATGGCATTCCAGACTGGGCGGTCCAGGTTGCATCGGCGTGAACGAACGGGGGCGTTTCGATGACGTCCGGACCATCGACAATGACGGCCGGGAGCGCGTTGGGTCACATTCCGGCCGCCATTCTCCCGCTGACCCACAGCCACAGTGCTATTGCTGCGAAGTGAGCGGGATACCAGGCGAGCCACACGCGGCGTGGCATCGCGATGGGAACGACGGGCATGGCCCGGTGGGCGCCGGCGGCCAGCAACAGCATGGCCAGGCAGGTCGCCACGGTGAACGACTTGGCCATGTCGGAGCTGTTCATCAGGCCGGCGACGAGCAGCACGGGAAGGGCCAGCGCCGCGGCCTGCAGCCGCTCGGGCAGGGAGTCGCCGGCCAGGTGCAGGCGCTGCATGGCCAGCATGTAAAGCGGGATCAGCAGCAGCCCATAGTGCCCGTATTCGACCCAGAGCCCGGCCAGCCACCACAGGCCCAGCGCCACCGCAGCCTCGGCGGCCAGGCGCAGCTGGCCAAGCGTGCCAGCAGCTAGCCGTGTCGGCAAGGCCTGCAGCCAGCTGCCGCCCGTCAGCCCCAGCGACAGCGTGAAGCAGATGTTGAGGATGAGCGCATCGGAGGCCCGCGGCATCAGCATGTAGGGCAGTTGGGCGACCAGGCCGATGACCAGGATGCGGCGTGCGTAGCGCAGCGGGTTGCGGGTATTGAAGAGCCCGTGCCAGGCGACCATGGCGGCGAACAGCGGAAAGGCGATACGGCCGATCGAAGCGCCGGCCCACTCCAGCTCCCAGCTGGCCGGCAGCAGATAGCGAGTGAGGTGGTCCGTGGTCATGGTGATCAGCGCAAGCCACTGCCCCCAGCCCGTCCAGGCAGAGGAAGGGCGTGCACGGTCGACCCTGGCACGGGCGGGTGCCGCATCGGTCATCGGAACCTCATCAGAACATTGACGAGAGAAGTCGACCGGCGGACATTGGCTGAAGTTCCCTGTCGCGTATGGGCGACGCCGGCATAAACTCGAGGGGGCGCCGCGTTCGGCCGCGAATGACACGCCCTAGGGGAAAATAACAGCAGACGGGAAGGCAGAATGCGAAACGGCTTCGGCTTCGACCTGCGCAGCATGGAAATCTTCGTCGAAACCTTCGAGCAGGGCAGCCAGAGCGCCGCCGCCCGGCGGCTCGGGCTCAAGCAGTCGTCGGTGTCGCAGAGCCTGGCGAATCTCGAGCATGCGCTGGGTGTCGTCCTCTTCAAGCGCCATAGCCGGCCGCTGGAGCTTACCAGCGCCGGACGCCTGTTCCACGACCGGGCCAGGAAGATGCTCGAGGAGGCCCGCGCCACGCGCCGCGAACTGCTCTCGGGGGAGGGCGGCCATCTGCATCAGGTGCGCATGGCGCTGGTCGACTCGCTGGCCACCGCCGTCGGCCAGCCGCTGATCGAGGTGATCCGCCGCCACACCCGCGACTACACCCTGACCACCGGGCTCTCGCACATGCATGGCCATGCGCTGCTCACCCGACACGTGGATATCATCATTTCCGATGATCGCCTGGAGAACTACGACGGCCTGGAGCGTCATGCGGTGCTGGGCGAGCCCTTCGTGCTGGTGGTACCGGAGGGCTTCGCCGGTCCGCTGGACAACCTGCGCTGGTTGGCCCGCCAGCTCGATTTCATGCGCTATACCCCCCAGTCGCTGATCGGCCAGGCGATCGAGCGCCACCTGCGGCTCAGCCGGCTGGAACTGCCGGCGCGCCTGCACCTGGACAACACCTTCGCGCTGCTGCGGCTAGTCAGCGCCGGGGCGGGCTGGACCATCACCACACCGCTGTGCCTCTACCAGGCCGGCTTGCCCGGCCTGCGCGTCAAGGTGGCGCCATTGCCCACCGAACCGCTTGCTCGTCGGTTGACCCTGGTCGCGCGCCGCGACGAGCTCGGCGGCCTGCCGGCACGGCTGGCCGCCGACAGCCGTCGCCTGCTGGAGCGTCGTTTCTTCGCCGAGATCACCCGCGAGTTGCCCTGGTTGGCAGATAGCCTCCACCTCGGCGACTGATACCCCCAAGCCCTGCCCTCCCATGGCGCAAGCCACCCCTTGTCTGCCCTGACGGCGTGCACTATCGGTTTTATCGATAGCTTGTTCGTTATCGTTACCGATGCTTCTTGCGGGTTTGCCGATGGACTGCCAAGACTTCAGATAGCTTGAATAACGTCGGCCAACGGACAATCACAACATCATGCCGAGAGTCATCGTCTGCTACGTACGCTGGGTGGATGCCTTCAACCGCAGGGTGGGGCGTCTGGTCATGCTGTTGATCTTCGTGATGATGGGGGTGCTGCTCTACGGCTCGATCTCGCGCAGCCTGTTCAACAGCCCGTTGATCTGGGGCATCGAAGTCTCCCAGTTCCTCATGGCGGCCTATTACCTGCTGGGTGGCGCCTATTCCCTGCAGATGGATGCCCACGTGCGCATGGATCTCTACTATTCGCGCTGGTCCGACCGTACCCGGGCACTGGTCGACGTGATGACCATGCTGCTGCTGTTCGTATTTCTCGGCGCGCTGTTGACCGGGGGGATCTCCAGTACCGGCTATGCGCTTCGCTACGACGAGACCAGCTACACCACCTGGGGGCCGCCGCTGGCGCCGATCAAGATCATCATGACCCTCGGCATCCTGATGATGCTGCTGCAGAGCCTCTCGACCTTCTTCAAGGACATCGCCCGGATCCGCGGGGAGGTCATCGAATGACCTACCAGACGATTGCCCTGCTGATGTTTTCGACCATGATGCTGTTGCTGCTCACCGGTCAGCGGGTGTTCGGGGTCATCGGCTTCGTCGGCGCCGCATCAGCCTTGCTGCTGTGGGGCACGGGCGGCGTTGAGATGCCCTTCACCGCGGCGATCCAGTTGATGAACTGGTACCCGCTGTTGACCCTGCCGCTGTTCATTTACATGGGTTACATGCTCTCGGAGTCGGGCATCGCCGGCGAGCTCTACGAGATGTTCCACGTCTGGATGGGCGCGCTGAAGGGGGGCCTGGCGGTCGGCACCATCGGCCTGATGGTGGTGATCTCGGCGATGAACGGCCTGAGCGTGGCCGGCATGGCGATCGGCGCCACTATCGCCTTGCCGGAGCTGCTGCGTCGCGGTTACGACAAGATCATGGTCACCGGGGTGATCCAGGCCGGCAGTTCGCTGGGCATCCTGGTGCCGCCCAGCGTGGTGCTGGTGCTCTACGGCATGATCGCCCGCCAGCCGGTCAGCCAGCTGTGGCTGGCGGGGGTCATTCCCGGGCTGATCCTGGCCGGGCTGTTCGTGCTCTATATCGTCATCCGATGCCATTTCCAGCCGCACCTGGGGCCGACGCTGCCCCCAGAGGAGCGCAACCTGCCGATGGCCGAAAAGCTCAAGCTGCTGCGCGCCGGCCTGTTGCCGCTGCTGATCTTCTTCTTCATGACCGGGCTTTTCCTGATGGGGGTGACCAGCCTGGTGGAGAGCTCGGCGGTGGGAGCGCTGTCGGCGACCCTGGCGGCGCTGGCCAAGGGTCGGCTGAACCTGGCGGTGATCGAAAGCACGCTGCGCCAGACGCTGAGCATCAGCTGCATGTTCATGTGGATCATCCTCGCCGCGCTGTGTTTCGGCGCGGTCTTCGACGGCCTGGGGGCGGTACGGGCCATCGAGGACGTCTTCCTCGACCGTATCGGCATGACGCCCTGGCAGATACTGGTGATGATGCAGCTCTCCTACATCCTGCTGGGCATGTTCCTCGATGACACCGCCATGCTGGTGATTGTCGCGCCGCTCTATGTGCCGCTGGTGATCAGCCTGGGCTTCGACCCGATCTGGTACGGGGTGCTCTACACCATCACCGTGCAGATCGCCTATATGACGCCGCCCTTCGGCTACAACCTCTTTCTGATGCGCGCCATGGCGCCGCCGGAGATTTCGCTGGGCGACATCTACCGCAGCGTCTGGCCTTTCGTTGGCATCATGTTGGTGGGGCTGGCGCTGATCACCGCCTTCCCGCAACTGGCGCTTTGGCTGCCGGAGCTCTATCGAGGGTATTGACCACGACACGCATACGAATCCATCGGACGCCTAGCGTCTTCACGGAAGTGGCAGGACGGGAGACGACCTGCCTGGCTGCACAACAACCACAACCGCAGGAGTCGAGATCATGACCAACCGCAATCGTCGCGATTTTCTCAAGAAGGCCGGGGTGGCCACCGCCGCCACGGTCGGGGCCGCCAGCGTCGGCGCCCCTTACGTCCATGCCCAGTCGAGCCCGATCCGCTGGCGCCTGCAGACCTACGCCGGCCCGGCGCTGGCCGAGCACGTCATCAAGCCCTCCATCGATGCCTTCAACAAGGCGGCCAACGGCGAGATGGAGATCGAGCTCTACTACGCCGACCAGCTGGTGCCGACCGGCGAGCTGTTTCGCGCCATGCAGCGTGGCACCATCGATGCCGTGCAGAGCGATGACGATTCCATCAACGCGCCGGTGGATGTCTCGGTGTTCGGCGGCTATTTCCCCTTCGCCTCGCGCTACAGCCTCGACGTGCCGGCGCTCTTCCATCACTACGGACTCAAGGAGATCTGGGAGGAGGCCTACGGCGAGGTCGAAGGCGTGACCTGGCTGGGGTCGGGCTCCTGGGACCCCTGCAACTTCGTCACCCGCGACCCGATCCGCAGCATCAAGGACCTGGAGGGCAAGCGGGTCTTCACCTTCCCGACGGCGGGGCGTTTCCTCGAGCGATTCGGCGTGGTCCCGGTGACGCTGCCCTGGGAGGACATCGAGGTCGCCATGCAGACCCGCGAACTCGACGGTATCGCCTGGGCGGGGATTACCGAGGCCTATACGGTCGGCTGGGCAGATGTCAGCAGCTACTACCTGACCAATAATATCTCCGGGGCCTGGGCCGGGTCGTATTTCGCCAATACCGAGCGCTGGGAAGAGCTGCCCGAGCATCTCAAGACGCTGTTCCGGCTGTGCATGGACAACTCCCACTACTACCGTCAGCACTGGTACTGGTGGGGCGAGGCTCACTACCGCACTACTGGCGGCAAGCTGGAACTCACCTCGATCCCCGAGGAAGAGTGGCAGACTATCGAGAACGAGGCGCTCAAGTTCTGGGACGAGATCGCCCAGGAAAGCGAGCGCAGCGCCCGGGTGGTCCAGATTCTCAAGAACTACCGCCAGACCATGCAGGATGCCGGGCCTCCCTATCGCTACTCCTGAGCCGGTTGACGGGGCGGTGCGGCGACGGCCGTCCGCCCCGGAGTGACGCCGCCATGGCGGCGGTGTCGCGAACCTGGCCGGATAAACCGGATAAGCCGGATTAGGGAGGTGCCATGAGCCGACTGCAGGCAAGAAAGGTCCATAATAATGAGGACGCGCGACGCATCGTCGAGGAGCGCGGTCTCAGCCACGTCAAGGTGGGAATGGTCGATATCGACGGCGTGATGCTCGGCAAGTACATGCATCGCGACAAGTTTTTCCACGCCTTGGAGGAGGGTTTCGCCTTCTGCAATGTGGTGCTGGGCTGGGACAGCAAGGACGAGCTCTACGACAACGTCAGCTACACCGGATGGCACACCGGCTACCCGGATGCCGCGCTGCGCATCCTGCCGGAAAGCTGCCGTGACGTGCCGGCCGAGGGCGACATGCTGCTGTTTCTCGCCGAATTCACCGGCCCCGCCGAGGCGATCTGCCCGCGCGGCCTGCTGCGGCGCGTGCTCGCGCGAGCCGGGCGAATGGGGTTCGCCGCCCGAGGCGCCCTGGAGTATGAGTTCTTTGTCTTCCAGGAGACCCCGGAATCGGTCCGCGAGAAGGGCTTTCGTAACCTCAGGCCGCTGACGCCGGACATGATGGGCTATTCGATGCTCAGAAGCTCGGTGCATGGCGAGCTCTACCACGACCTGCTGGCGCTCGCCGAGGCGATGGATTTCCCCATCGAAGGGCTGCACACCGAGACCGGCCCCGGGGTACTCGAGGCGGCCATCGGCGTGGACGAGGCCCTAGCCGCCGCCGACAAGGGCGTGCTGTTCAAGTCATTTACCAAGGTATGGGCGCAGCGCCGTGGCCTGATGGCCACCTTCATGGCCAAGTGGTCGCCGGACTATCCTGGCCAGAGCGGCCATATCCACCTATCGCTGAGCCACGCCGACAGTGGCGAGTCGGCCTTCTTCGACGCCGACAAGCCGCACGGAATGAGTGACCTGCAACGCCACTTCGTGGCCGGCCAGCAACAGCTGATGCCTGAGCTGCTGGCGATGTTCGCGCCCACCATCAACAGTTACACCCGTCTGATTCCGGGCTTCTGGGCGCCCACCGATGCCACCTGGGGCATCGAGAACCGCACCACGGCCCTGCGGGTGATCCCGGGCAGTGCCAAGTCGCAGCGCGTCGAGTATCGTCTGGGCAGCGCCGATGCCAACCCCTACCTGGCCATGGCGGCGGCCATCGCCTCGGGAATCTACGGGATCGAACACCGTCTGGAGCCGGATGCGCCGATAGAAGGCAGTGCCTACTCGGTCGAACACCCCGCGCATCAAGCGCTACCACGAACGCTCTGGGACGCCGCCCAGCGACTCAAGGCCTCGGCGCCAGCGCGGGAGCTGTTCGGGGACGCCTTCGTCGAGCACTTCGCGGCGACCCGCGAGTGGGAGGAACGCCAGTTTCGGCGCCATATTACCGACTGGGAACTCGACCGCTACTTCGAAATCATCTGAGGAGACGACCATGGCCATACAGCAGACGATCTCGCCGGTGGACGGGTCGGTCTATGTGGAACGGGAGCAAGCCGACGCGGCGGCCATCGAGGCGGCACTGACGCGGGCGTTGGCGGCGCAGCGGGCCTGGCGCGAGACCGCGTTGTCCGAGCGGGCACGCTTCTGCCTGCGCATGGTCGAGGCGATCGTGGCCCGCCGCGACGCGCTGGCCGAGGAACTGACCTGGCAGATGGGGCGACCCATCACGGCGGCGGGTGGCGAGATCGACGGCTTCGAGGAGCGCGCGCGCACCATGATCGCCCTGGCCGAAGAGGCGCTGGCCCCGCTCCGCCTGGCCGACAAGCCCGGTTTCACCCGCTACATCACCCGCGAGCCGCTGGGCGTGTCGCTGATCATCGCGCCCTGGAACTTCCCCTTCATGACCGCCGTGAATGCGCTGGTGCCGGCGATCATGGCCGGCAATACGGTGATCCTGAAACACTCGGCGCAGACACCGCTATGCGCCGAGCGCCTGCAGGAAGCCTTCGACGAGGCGGGCCTGCCCGAGGGCGTCTTCCAGTACCTGCATCTCTCTCATGACGATACCGAGGCCTTGATCCGCGACCCGCGAATCCACCACGTCTCCTTCACCGGTTCGGTGGCCGGCGGCGAGCGGGTCGAGCGTAATGCCGCCGGGCGCTTCATTACCACGGGGCTGGAACTCGGCGGCAAGGACCCCGCCTATATTCGTGCCGATGTCGACCTCGACGAGGCCGTGGCAAGCGTGATGGACGGCGCCTTCTTCAATTCCGGCCAGAGCTGCTGCGGGAT
The DNA here is from genome assembly GCA_035581765.1 of Halomonas sp. Classification (GTDB taxonomy): domain Bacteria; phylum Pseudomonadota; class Gammaproteobacteria; order Pseudomonadales; family Halomonadaceae; genus Halomonas. The sequence continues at coordinate 8,276 of DATISN010000092.1, read as the reverse complement.
CGAGCGAATCTATGTCCAGCAGGGCATCTTCGACGCCTTCGTCGCCCGCGCGGTGGCCTGGGTGAAGCAGCTCAGGCTCGGCAACCCCACCGACCCCGCGACCACCCTTGGCCCTCTGGTCAAGCCGGCAGCGGCGGACTTCGTGCGCGGCCAGATAGAAGACGCTGTGGCGGCCGGCGCCAAGGCCTGGATCGACCCCGGCGACTATCCGCTTTCCACGCCGGGAAGCGCCTACCTCGCGCCCCAGCTACTGACGCGGGTCGACCACTCGATGCGGGTGATGACCGAGGAGAGCTTCGGCCCGGTGGTCGGCATCATGCCGGTGGCCGACGACGACGAGGCCGTGGCGCTGATGAACGACAGCGCCTTCGGCCTGACGGCGGCGGTGTTCACTCGCGACCGGGAGGCCGGCGAGGCCATCGCGCGGCGGCTCGAGGCCGGGACGGTCTTCACCAATCGTTGCGATTATCTCGACCCCGAACTGGCCTGGACCGGCGTCAAGCAGTCGGGGCGCGGTTGTTCGTTGTCGCGGCTCGGCTACGAGACCCTGACGCGGCCCAAGTCCTTCCATCTCAAGCATGCCTGACGGCGGAGGCCCCATGAGCTTCGATCCCGACCACTACCGCATGGGCTGGAACTATCCGACCCCCATTCTTACCGGTCCCGGGCGTATCCGCGAACTGCCCGGGCTGTGCCGTGAGCTGGGCATGACCGCGCCGCTGCTGATCACCGACCCCGGTCTTGCCGGCCTGCCGATGGTGCGTGACATCGTCGAACAGGCAAACGGCGAGGGGCTCGCCATTGCCGTGTTCAGCGATATCAAGGGCAACCCCACCGGGAAGAACGTGCTGGACGGCGTGGCGGCGTTCAATCGTGGCGGCCATGACGGCGTGATCGCCTTCGGCGGTGGCTCGGGGCTGGATGCCGCCAAGGCGGTTGCGCTGATGGCCGGCCAGCGTGAGGGGCTGTCGCTGTGGGCACTCGAGGACGTGGGCGACAACTGGCGTCAGGTCGATACCGAGGCGCTCGTGCCCTGTGTGGCGGTGCCCACCACCGCCGGCACCGGCTCCGAAGTGGGTCGGGCCTCGGTGATCACCGACGAGGCCGCCCACGTCAAGCGGATCATCTTCCACCCCGGCATGCTGCCGGCCCGGGTGATACTCGACCCGGAACTCACCATCGGCCTGCCGCCGACGATCACCGCGGCCACCGGCATGGATGCGCTCTCCCACTGCCTGGAGGCCTGGTGCTCGCCGCGCTACCATCCCATGGCCGAGGGCATCGCCGTGGAGGGCGTCCGCCGGGTCCACGATTTCCTGCCCCGCGCCTTCGCGGATGGCCAGGACCTCGAGGCCCGCATGAACATGCTGGTGGCGTCGAGCATGGGCGCCACCGCCTTCCAGCGGGGCCTGGGGGCGATGCATGCCCTGGCGCACCCGTTGGGCGCGCTATTCGATGCCCACCACGGCACTCTCAATGCCATCCTGATGCCTTATGTACTGCGGGCCAACGCGCGCGCCATCGGCGAGCCCATGGTGCGTCTGGGCCGTTATCTCGACCTGCGCCAGCCCTGCACGACCACCGTGATCGACTGGGTGCTGGCGCTGCGCGAGCGCCTGGGCATACCGCATACGCTGGCCGAGCTTGGCATCGACACCACCCAGGCCGACAGGATCGGCCACATGGCGGTGGCCGATCCGTCCTCGGGCACCAACCCCATTGCCTTCAACGACCACCAGTACCGCGACATCTTCGTGGCGGCAGTGGATGGGCGGGTCTGACCATGCGTATCGGCCTTCTGCAGTGCGACGATGTGGCGCCGGAACTGCGCGAGGCCCACGGCAACTATCCCGAGATGTTCGCGGCGCTCTTTCATCGTGTCGACCCCACGCTCGAGTTTCGGGTCTGGCGCTGCCTGGACGGCGAGATTCCCGACGATATCGAGGCGGTGGATGCCTGGCTGACCACCGGCTCTAAGTTCGGGGTCAACGACGAACTGCCCTGGATCGCCGAGCTGGAGGCCTTCGTGCGCGACCTGTGGGACGCGGGCAAACCGCTGGTGGGTATCTGCTTCGGCCATCAGCTGATGGCCCGGGCGCTGGGCGGTGAGGTGGTCAAGAGCGACCGGGGCTGGGGCGTGGGGCTGTCGTTCAATCGCGTGACCGAACGCGCCGACTGGATGACGCCCTGGCAGCCGGGGCTCGACCTGCTGGTCAGCCATCAGGACCAGGTGGAACAATTGCCCTCCCAGGCGCGGGTGCTGGCCGGCAGTGAGTTCTGCCCCAGTTACCTGATGCAGCTCGGCGAGCATTTCCTCGGCGTTCAGGGCCATCCCGAGTTCACCAAGGCCTACTCGAGCGATCTCATGGCGCTGCGCGCGGGGCTGGTCGGGGAGCATCGTGTGCGCCAAGGCGAAGCATCGCTGTCGGCGCCCGTCGACGACTCCCTGATGGTGCGCTGGATACTCGGCTTCATGCGCCAGGCCATCAGGCGTCGGAACGGTCCTTCGGGTGGCCATGCCCCTCTCATTTAATGCCGATAGCCTGGCTGAAAAGGCCATGTTGACCATCGCCATAGCGCGAGCCGCTCGTCCCAACTTTCTGGTGATGGCGCCGCTCTGTGGGTTATTGGGCGTCCTGCTGGCAGCTCGCCAGCCGGTGCTGCTGCTTTCCGGCCGTGACATCGTGCTGGTGCTGGTCGGCGGGCTGCTGGCGCATGCAGCCGTCAATCTGCTCAACGAATACGAGGATTTCCGCTCGGGTCTCGACCTGATGACGCGCCGGACACCCTTTTCCGGGGGCAGCGGGGCGCTGCCGGAGACGCCCCAGGCGGCCCCCTGGGTGCTGGCGGCCGGGATGGGGGCGCTGGCGGCCGTGGTGGCGATCGGTGCCTATTTCGTGTGGCTGCGCGGCTGGCCGATGCTGGTTATCGGCCTGGGTGGCGTGGGCCTGGTGCTGGCCTATACCCGCTGGATCACCCGCCGGCCCTGGCTATGCCTGCTGGCACCGGGCTTGGGCTTCGGTCCGGTGATGGTGCTGGGTACCCTGGTGGCCCTGGGCGGGCAGATCGACGTGGCGGCCGTGATCATCGCGGGCGTCTCGCTGTCGCTGGTCAGCGAATTGCTGTTGCTGAACCAGTTTCCCGATCTGGAGGCCGACCGGTGCAGCGGGCGTCGCCATCTGCCCATCGTGCTGGGCCTGAAACCCGCCTCGCGGTTAGTGACGACGCTATTAATGAGTGCCTATGGGTTGGTCGCGCTGGGTCAGTTGAGCGGGGCCTTGCCGATGGCGGTCTGGCTTGCCTGGGGGACCCTACCCGCGGCCCTCTGGGTGATTCGACAACTTCCCGACGCCCTGGCGGAGCGACAAGTCCTGCTCAGGGTCCTGAGGATCAACGTTGCCACGCTGCTCTCGACGCTTGCGCTGCTTTGCATCGCGCTGTGGTTGGCCTAGCCGTGGGTTGGCGTAGCCGTGGCTAGCAACGCAAACGCCCCGGCTGGGCGGGGCGTTGAGAGCGGGACGTCGAGGAGGTTTACTCTTCTTCGCCGAAATATTTCTCGTGGATCTCGTCGTAGGTGCCGTCTTCCTGCAGGGTCGCCAGTGCCTCGTTGAAGGCATCGGCGAGTTCCTGGTCACGCTGACGGAAGGCGATGCCGAAGCCCTCGCCGAAGTAGTCCTTCGGTTCGGTGATCATCTCGCCGACCACCTTGTAGTCGCCGGCCTCGCTGTCGATCAGCGTCGACTTGCCGATCGGGAAGTCGAGGAAGACGGCGTCGAGTCGGCCGGAGTCCATGTCCAGCACCATGTCGTCGGCGGTGGCGTAGCGATTGACGTCGGCCACGTCGCCGTACATGTCGGTCACGTAGTTGTCCTGCAAGGTGCCACGCTGCACGCCGATGGTCATGCCTTCCAGCGTCTCCTCGGAGGGCGTGCCGATCTCGATGTCGGTAGGCGCGAACCACGCGGAGGGCGGCGTGATGTAGGGGTCCGAGAACAGGACCTGCTCGCGACGCTCCTCGTTGATGGTCATGGAGGACATGATGGCGTCGTACTTGCGCGCCATCAGCCCGGGAATGATGCCGTCCCAGCCCTGCTCGACCCATTCACACTGGATACCGATCTCGGCGCACATGGCGTCACCCAGATCGATGTCGAAACCGGTCAGCTCTCCCTCGGGGGTGCGATATTCCATGGGCTCGTAAGGCACGTCGACGGCGATGCGGATGTCGCGGACCTCGGCGTTGGCCGTACCGACGATCATGGCGGCGCCGAGCACGCCGAGACTCAGTGTGGTGCGTAATGTCATGGGGGGTTCCCTGTGCTTGTTGGTGGTATCGCCTTGTGAGCGATGACGGTTCCACGATAGTGGATTGTCGGAATGGGCGGAAGGGTGGATGCCTTTTTTCAACACCTGGTTGCCCTCCCTCCTTGTTTGCCTACTCCCCAAGCGGGTCCTGTCGCGCGAATCGAGGTGGCGTGGATAAACCAGGAGATAAAATCCATCAAGCCATCCTCGCCGTTCGCAGAGATCTCGTAGCGTTTTGCCATAGGCCATCTATGCTAAGGAAAGGGTGAAAGTAACAATAAAAATTTTTTCCTAACAGAGACTAGTTAACGTGTTGTGCTACATATTTATTTTGCAGAGAGTAAAATGCTGTGGAGTAAAAGTTATTATGGACATGCTGGGCGAATGGAGATTTTCATTCCTCAAGAGATTGATGCGCAGGGTTATAAGGAAGGATGTATAAATGCTTGGAAAGTAGCCTGTCAGGAAGATAGCTGCATGGAGAATGTTGCAGGCCGAATTTCACAAAAAAATACGCGCTATACTGCGCGCTTTCAGAATCTGCATGTCATGACAATAAATGTGCATAAGGGTTTCAGCTTCTTCAATCGGCGTCATGTCTTGCCGGAGTTGCGTGATGCCGTCAGCACGCTATCTACCGATATGGTCTTTCTGCAGGAAGTTATCGGCGTCAACAGAAAGCATGCCAGACGTTATCATGATTGGCCGGAAGTGCCACAGTATGAATACTTGGCCGATACAATGTGGCCAGACTTTGCGTATGGCCGTAACGCGGTATACCCCGATGGTGATCATGGAAACGCCTTGCTCTCGAGATTTCCTATCATACACCATAAGAATTGGGACGTTTCCATCTCTGGTACCGAGCAGCGAGGGCTGCTTCATTGCATACTTGAGCTGCCGGAGCGTTCGAAAGTGCACGCGATTTGCGTTCACCTTGGTTTGCGGCAATCGCATCGCCTAGAGCAATTGACGCTCTTGTGTGAGCTGCTGGATTCAATACAGAAAAACGAACCAGTTATCATCGCGGGTGACTTTAATGACTGGCGGCAACAGGCCACCAAAATCCTATTTGAATGTGACGTTCACGAAGCTTTTATCTCTCACTATGGCCGTCCTGCAAAAAGCTTTCCGGCACGCTGGCCGTTCCTGTGCCTCGACCGAATTTATAGCAGAAATGCCTGCGTACGCAATCCTGAAGCTCTTTATCGCAAGCCATGGTCGCACCTCTCAGATCATGTGCCACTCATCGCAGAGGTATGTTTGTGAATTTCAAATGGCAAGAGGGTAATCAAGTTGAACTCTTGATCAATGGGAGCCAGTTTTTTCCTCGAGTCTTTAGCTCTATACGTTTTGCTCGCCATGAGATACTTATCGAAACTTTTATAATTTTTGACGATGAAGCCGGGAGAGAACTCAAGGATGCCCTGCTGGAGGCTGCGGCGAGGCAGGTGAAGATTGAAATAACAGTGGATGGATATGGCACGGCGGATCTGGATAACGATTACATTGCTGAAATAAAGGCAGCGGGCATCAACATGCATGTGTACGACCCGCGTCCGCGTCGTCTGGGGATGCGTACAAACCTGTTTCGTCGCTTGCATCGCAAAATTGTCGTGGTGGATGGTGAAGTGGCTTATGTCGGAGGTATCAATTTTGGCGCCGATCACTTGCCAGAAAAAAGTCAAAAGGGAAAACAGGATTATGCCGTATGCGTGCGTGGTCCAATAGTGAATGATATTCGCGCTGCTGCCAAATCTCTGCTTCTGGAGCATCAGGCCATTCAGGAGTTGCCTGAGCTCAGTGAGGCATCTCCTGCGGTCGGGGAGGCGGACATATTACTGGCCATTCGTGATGATACCACTCACCTCACCGATATCGAAGACCAATACATATTGGCGATTCGATCAGCCATCTTCCGACTGATTATTGTTAATCCCTATTTTTTCCCCAGTTATCGTATATGGCATGAGTTGATTAATGCGTCACGTCGAGGTGTAAAGGTAACGTTGATATTGCAAGGGCAGCCTAGCAGGCCTTGGACCAGGAATCTTTCAAGCTCACTGTACAGTCGCCTCCTGAGCGTTGGTGTGCGCATATTTGAATATAACGTTCGGCCGCTGCATGGCAAGATCGCCATCGTCGATCATGACTGGGTAACGGTGGGCTCCAGCAATCTCGATCCGCTCAGTTTATCTTTAAATCTGGAAGCCAACCTTTTTATTCGAGATGCCAGGCTCAATCGAGAATTGTATGAGCATCTTGCTGATATTATCCATAATGGCTCCCAAGAAGTGACACCCGAACAAGCTGCGAAAGGACACTGGTGGCGGGAACCGTTTGTCGTGGCTAGTTTCCATCTTTTGCGTCATTTCCCCCATGTCGTGGGATGGCGCCCCGCCCACTCTGCAAAGATTAAACCATTGACTGCGGGGACGTCGAAAAAGAAGCGGGTGCTGCGCTGAGGCCAAAATGGAAGCGGATATGAAAGCGGACATAAAAGATAAAATTAGCCATAAAGCTTGGCGCCACTGTCTCAAGCGTGGTGTTACATTGTTGTTCTTCTTTCTAGTTCCGGTGCTACTTTTTTCCATGCTCCGAAACGTGGATTGGCCTGAAGTTTTCGCTACGCTGCGAGGTTACAATATTCTGACATTGCTGTCCGGACTGGGCTTGGCTGCTGTGAGCTACTCAATTTTCAGTAGCTTTGATCTGTTAGGGAAGGCCTATACTGGCCATGCGCTATCAATAAGCTATGTCATGCCGCTGGCTTTTGTATGCTATGCATTTAACCTGAATTTTGGCGCGTGGGTCGGTGGCATTGCTTTGCGGTATCGACTCTATACGCAGTTAGGTTTAAGTGTAGGGATGGTAACTCGCATTCTGAGCGTGAGTTTAATCACGAACTGGCTGGGTTACATGATTTTGGCCGGTACGATATTCTCCCTGAGATGGATCACATTTCCGGAAAATTGGCAAGTTGGTGCGGTGGGCTTACAGATGATTGGCTTTGGACTGTTAGCCGCATCGCTCTTGTATCTTGGTGCCTGCCGATTTTCCAAACGGCGTACTTTGCGATGGCGATACCATGTTATTACCTTGCCCTCACTTCGCATGGCCCTGCTCCAGGCAGGTTTGGGAGCGGTAAATTGGTCTTTGATGGCGGCGCTGATATACCTTTTGCTGCCCGAAGACATATTCTATCCTAGTGTTCTTGGGATTCTTCTCGTCAGCAGCATCGCAGGGGTGGTGACACATATTCCCGCTGGTCTTGGTGTGCTTGAAGCGGTATTCATCGCTTTACTTCAGCATCAGGTGGCCACCAGTGAGATACTCGCTGCCTTGATTGTTTATCGGGCTCTTTACTTTCTATTCCCTTTGGCGGTGGCTAGCATTATTTACCTAAGCCTGGAAAAGCGGAGCAAGAATAGAAAAATATCGCTTGGAGGTGGGGGCGACAGCAATAAAAATATTTAAAAATATAAATAACATGCTTGTCTTTATTCGTTAGTTTGTATTTTTTTCACTGCTCATGCCCTTCGGTGTCGATATTGCTTCTATTTCTTCGTGTTGGTTGCAGCGGAAGGAGTTGTGATAAGCCCATTTATTTCATATCGATTAGCCCAAGCGGTTGGGCTATTTATAATACATCAGCCTTGACGCAAGCGGAATTTGTTCATTCATATCCAAGTGCATATCCAGATAAATATTGGACGTGATGAAAGGTAGCTTTGACTCGTTGCCACCGTTTGCATCGCCGTGACCAACGGCTGAACTTTCGTCCGCGCGACGCGAAACTCCTTAGAGACGAATAAAGAGGCATCAAGGGTCGTACACCAGGGTGTGTTTTATGCTTGGCCGCGACCTCAGCCGCTGGCCGGCTTGAGATGCGCGAGCAGGCGTTTCTCCAGATGGCGGAACAGAGACAGGATCGCGAAGGTAAGGCAGAGATAGATGACGGCGACGAAGAG
>DATISN010000091.1:0-5962 GCA_035581765.1 Halomonas sp. | reverse complement strand
AGTGTCGGCGAAAGCGGGTGGCAAGTCAGGAAGGATTGGTGCCCGGAGCCGGACTTGAACCGGCACGGTGTTGCCACCGAGGGATTTTAAGTCCCTTGCGTCTACCAATTTCGCCATCCGGGCGGTACGGGATCGAGCGGGAAATCGGGGAAAAGTGGAGGCTGGAGTCGGAATCGAACCGGCGTACACGGAGTTGCAGTCCGCTGCATAACCACTCTGCCATCCAGCCTCATCGAGTCGTGACCTGTCGGTAATCGTGACAGGAAATGGAGCGGGAAAGGAGATTCGAACTCCCGACCCTCGCCTTGGCAAGGCGATGCTCTACCGCTGAGCTATTCCCGCTCGACTCGAGGCGAATTATAAGGATAAGTCGGTGACTGTCAAACGCTTTTGGCTACATCGAGCGACTCAAATGCGGCCAGGCGGCGCGTAGATAAAGGTACATCGACCAGAGCGTCAGCATTGCCGCAACGTACAGCGTCGCCACCCCCAGGAGGGCCAGCAGGTGACCAGGAGGGAACGCCAGCAGCACCAGCAGCGCGATCATCTGCAGGGCGGTCTTGACCTTGCCGATCCACGATACGGCGACCATGCCGCGCTTGCCCATTTCCGCCATCCACTCGCGCAGCGCCGAGATGACAATCTCGCGACCGATGATCACCAGCGCCGGGAGCGTCAGCCATACCGTATCGAAGCGTTCTATCAACAGCGCCAGCGCGACGGCGACCATCAGCTTGTCGGCGACCGGGTCGAGAAAGGCGCCGAACGGCGTGGCCTGATCCCAGCGCCTGGCCAGGTAGCCGTCGAGCCAGTCAGTCACGGCGGCCAAACCGAACAGACACGCCGCCAGGGGCATGCTCCAGGCAAAGGGCAGATAGAAAAGCACCACCAGTAACGGGATGAAGATAATGCGGGCGAGCGTCAGAAGGTTGGGTATGTTCATTACGTGATGCTGTCCTTGCCGTGAGGATGGCGCCTGAAGCGGCGAGGTCATTCTATCCGGCTCGGGCGTGATCATCCATGCAAGGCACGATGAATCGTCTCGGCCATGGTGGCGCTGATGCCGGGCACCTTGGCGAGTTCCTCGCGACTGGCTTGCTTGACGCCGTGCAGCCCGCCGAAGAAGCGCAGCAGCTCGCGTCGCCGCCGCGGCCCGACACCGGGAATTTCCTGCAGGGTGGAGGTGCGCCGGGTCTTGTCGCGACGCGCCCGATGGCCGGCGATGGCGAAGCGATGCGACTCGTCGCGGATATGCTGGATCAGATGCAGCGCCGGCGAGGCGCCCTCGAGGTCCAGGCTGTTGTCGACTGTCTCGACGTACAGCGTCTCCAGCCCCGCCTTGCGCGTCGTGCCCTTGGCCACGCCGAGCAGTACCACCCCGGTGACACCCAGTTCCGCAAAGACCTCGCGGGCCATGTTGAGCTGTCCCTTGCCGCCGTCGACGATCAGGATGTCGGGGCGCTCCCCTTCGCCATCGGCCAGTCGCTTGAAGCGACGGATCAGGACCTGGCGCATGGCGGCATAGTCGTCGCCGGCGGCCACGCCCTCGATGTTGAAGCGTCGGTAATCGGATTTTCGCGGGCCGTTCGTGTCGAATACCACGCAGGAGGCCACGGTGGCTTCCCCGTGGCTGTGGCTGATGTCGTAGCACTCCAGGCGGCGTGGCACGCTGTCCAGGGACAGGGTGTCGCGCAACGCCTCGAAGCGCTTCGCGAGCTGGGTCTGGTTGGCCAGCTGGCCGGCGAGCTGCTGCTCGGCGTTGGTGCGGGCCAGCTCGCGCCATTGGGCGCGATGCCCGCGTACCTGGTCGGTGAGGCGGATACGCTTTCCCGCCCGCTCGCTCAAGGCGCTGGCAATCAGGCCGGCATCCGGCACTGGATGACTGACGATCACTTCGCCGGGAATCTCGTTTGCCTGCCCCAGATAGAACTGGCTGACGAAATCGCCGAGCAGGGCGTCCTCCGAAAGATCCAGGCCGTTGGTCGGGGCATGGTGTCGCGCGCCCAACAGGCGACCCTGGCGCATGGTGAGTACCGAGATGCACAGCGCACCGGGGCGGCTCGCCAGGGCGAACACATCGGCATCTCCGCCGGCCGTATCGACGAACTGACGCTGCTGCAGCTGACGCAGCTGCTGAATCTGGTCGCGCAAGCGTGCGGCGTCCTCGAAGGCGAGCGCTTCGCTGGCCGCTTCCATTTCGCGGGTCAGCTCATCGGTGACCTGTTCGCTCTTGCCCTCCAGGCACTGCACGGCGTGTTCCAGGTCGCGGCGATAGTCGTCCCGGTCGATGTAGTCCACGCAAGGCGCGCTGCAGCGCTGGATCTGATACTGCAGGCAGGGCCTCGTGCGGTGGGCGAAGACGCTGTCCTCGCAATTTCGGATGCGAAAGATCCGCTGCATCAGCGAGAGGCTTTCGCGCACCGCGCCGCTGCTGGGATACGGGCCCAGGTAGCGGCCATCGTCGCGACGGGCGCGAGCGCGCTTGTATTCCAATGCCGGATACGGGTGGCGGTCGGTCACGAAGACGAAGGGGTAGGATTTGTCGTCGCGCAGCAGGATGTTGTAAGGCGGACGCAGTTCCTTGATCAGGGTCTGCTCGAGCAGCAGCGCCTCGGTCTCGCTGTTGGTGACGGTGACCTGGACATCGTGGATCCGTCCCACCAGCGCCTGGGTCTTGGTATTCAGCGCGCCACGGAAATAGCTGGCCAGGCGAGCCCTGAGCCGCCGCGCCTTGCCGACATAGAGAGTGTCGCCCTGCTCGTCGAGCATGCGATAGACGCCGGGCGCCTCGCTGACGTTGGCGAGAAAGTGTCGGGAATCGAAGCTCATGCGGCCAGAAAGCTCCCAGTCAACAGGAGCCATATACTAGCAGATCGCCTCATCGTCGTGCGCCGTCAGTCGGCGCTGGCAAAGCCATCCACCAGGCCATGACGCAGCCCCAGGTGGGTCAGCTCGACATCGGAGTTTACGCTGAGCTTCTCGAAGATGCGGTAGCGATAGGTGTTGACCGTCTTGGGACTGAGAAACAGACGATCGGAAATCTCGGCCACCTTCTGGCAATTGACGATCATCATCGCGACCTGCAGTTCACGCTGGGAGAGCTCGTCGAAGGGGTTTGCCGGGGCGTCGATGCGTGACAGTACCAGGCGTTGGGCGATCTCGGGGCTGATATATCGCTGGCCGGCGAAGATGCGCCGGATGGCGGTAACCATCTCGCTATGCTGCGAACCCTTGCTGATCAAGCCAAAGGCGCCCGCATCGAGCAGGCGCTGAGCGAAGGTTTCCTCTAGGAAGGCCGTGAGCACCAGCACCCGGCTATTGCTGGCGCTGCGATTGATCTTGCGGGTGGCTTCCAGGCCACCGATACCCGGCATGCGGATGTCCATCAGGACGATGTCGGGGTTAAGGTCGCGTGTCTGAACGATGGCGTCCTCTCCATCCACCGCTTCGCCGATCACGCTGATGTCCTCTTCGGCATTCAGCAGGTGAGCGATGCTGGTCCTGACCAGGTGATGGTCATCGGCAACGAGAACTCGAATCAAGGCGCGACTCCTCAACAAAAAGTGGAGGGCATAATCGGCATATCGCCAACGAGGTGTCTCCTGTCTGCCAAGAGTGACACAAGATGGTCCTAAGGGGAATTCGCCTTGAGGCCGAAACGATTCCCTGCTACCGACGGTTGACGTGCATGAGCCGCGCACATAGAATATGCCTCGTTCTCGCCACAGCGAGACCATGTGGGGCCTTAGCTCAGCTGGGAGAGCGCAACACTGGCAGTGTTGAGGTCAGCGGTTCGATCCCGCTAGGCTCCACCAGAATATTTGTAAGCCGCCTGGGCTAAACCCCCAGGCGGTTTTTTTTGGTCTTGATTAACCGGCCTGGCAGCCGTTTCCGTTCGATGTCATGTGCTTTCGCCGAGCGAGAGCGTGAAGCCGACATTGTGTTGACTAGGCGGCTCATGGGCGTGATCAAGGATTCGGTCGAGGCGTCTCAATACCTGTTCGGCCGCCAGACGGCCCATGGTCTCCCGAGGCGACAGGATGGTGGTCAGGCGCGGCGTAACGTGCTGGCCCAGAGGCAGGCCGTTGAAGCCGGCGATGGCAACATCCTCGGGGACGCTTAGTCCCCGGCGCTGCGCATGCAGCAAGGCGCCGACCGCAAGGTCATCGTTGGCGAAATGTACGGCGTCAACCTTGGACAGCTCGGCAAGGGCTCGGTCGAGCCCTTCGGCGCCGGCGTCCAGGCTGCCCAGGCGCTGCAGCTCGATGAGCGGAGCCTGCAGACCAGCGGCTTCCAGTACGCTGCGATGGCCCGCGAAGCGCATGGCGGCGCGATAGTCGCGGTCCATGCAGGCACCGACATAAACGATCGAGCGATAACCACGCTTCAGCAGATGGGTGGCCATGCAGCGGCCGGCATCTTGGTGATCCAGCCCCACGTTCAAATCGAGCCCCTCGCCAAGTTCCATCACCTCCATGACCGGCTTGTCCCACTGGCGCAATAAGCCCAGGCAGGCCTCGTTGTGGCGCAGCCCCGCGGTCACGAGGGCCGAGCACGACCAGCCGAGAAAGGTGCGTACCAGCTGGTATTCGCGCTGCAGGTCGTAGTCGGTATTGCCCAGCAGTATCTGGTAGCCCTGCGCCTCGAAGGTCTCCTGCAGGCCATGAATGACCTCGATGAACACCGCGTTGGCAAGCGAGGGCACGATCACCGCGATAAAGCGGGAACGCGACGACGCCAGGCTTCCCGCCACCAGATTGGGCACATAACCCAGCCGTTCGACGGCCTCCAGAATTCGTTCACGAGTGGCGTCATTGACCCGTTCGGGAGTGTTCAGCGCCCGTGAGGCCGTGATGGCGGAAACGCCTGCGACCTCGGCGACTTGCTTCAGCGTGATCTGTTCCGAGCCGCGGCGCTGTCGCGGAGGGTCGTTGCGGTTAGACATTGGTCGCGCCCCTGGCGGTTGGGGTTGCTGACGAGATTTCAATCGACTAAAACGATGTTAGCGCTAACATCACAGCACCGCCAGTCTCGGCAGTCGAACCGCAGGAGAACGCCAGGTGAGCGACGAAACTACAAGGACTCCCATGACTCCCAGGTTGGGTGTCATCGGTCTGGGGGCCATGGGCATGGGCACCGCAACGGCGCTGCTGGAGCGGGGCTTGAGGGTCACGGGCTTCGATATTTCCCCCCAGGCCTGCGAGAGCTTCGAAGCTCGCGGCGGCCAGAGCGCCAGCACGCCGGCGGCGGTGGCTGCCCAGTCCGATATCGTGTTGCTGGTGGTGGTCAACGCCGATCAGGTCGAGGAGGTGCTGTTCGGCGACCAGGGGGTGGTGGGTTCGTTCAAGCGCGGCGGTCTGGTCATGCAGTGTGCCACGGTGGCGCCGAGCGTCGCGCGACGCCTGGGCGAGCGCTTGGCGGATGCAGGCCTCGAGATGCTCGATGCGCCGATCAGCGGCGGTGCCGCCAAGGCGCTGACTGGTCAGCTGTCGGTGATGGCGTCCGGGTCGTCGCTGGCCTTCGACAAGGCGGCACCGGCCCTCGATGCCATGGCCGCCACGGTCTACCGGCTGGGCAGCGAGCCGGGTATCGGTTCGAGCATGAAGCTGGTCAATCAGCTGCTGGCCGGCGTGCACATCGCCTCCGCCGCCGAGGCCATGGCGCTGGGCATTCGCATGGGTCTGGACCCGGAGACGGTCTACGAGGTGATCACCCACTCGGCCGGCAATTCGTGGATGTTCGAGAACCGCGTGCCGCACATTCTCAAGGGCGACTACACGCCGTTGTCGGCCGTGGATATCTTCGTCAAGGATCTCAACATCGTGCACGAGACGGGGCGCGAGCTCGCCATGCCGACGCCCGTCGCGGCGAGCGCGTTGCAGCAGTTCACGGCCGCCAAGGGCGCCGGTTTCGGCCGTGAGGACGACGCCGCGGTGATCAAGGTCTATCAGCGACTGTCGGG
>DATISN010000090.1:0-2527 GCA_035581765.1 Halomonas sp. | reverse complement strand
CTGTTCATGGCGCTGGCGCTGGCGGTGGCCGCCTCGACCATGATCGGCTTCTTTCTCGATCGCCTCGACCGCGGCCTGACTCGCCAGGCTGGCCAGCTGCTCGGCGGTGACCTGGTGCTGGAGCAGAGCCGCCCGTTCGACCCCGAACTGCGGCGCACCTTCGAGGAGGCCGGCCTCACCCTCAGCGATCAGGTCGACATGGTCTCGATGATCCGCCACGACCAGGCCTTCCAGCCCGCGAGCCTCAAGATCGTCGATAGCATCTACCCGCATTATGGCCAGAACCGCGTCGACCTTGGCGAAGGCGTCGAGTCGCTCGCCCACGGACCGTCGCCGGGCGAGGTCTGGCTGGCGCCGCGCCTGGCCCAGCTGCTCGAGGTGGAGGTCGGCGATCGCGTTAACGTCGGCGAGACGGAGCTCGAGGTCGGCGGGCTGATCGAGCGCGAGGCGGACCAGTCTGCCGGCTTCGGCAGCTTCAATCCCCGGCTCATGATGCACATCGACGACATGGACGCCACCGACCTCGTTCAGGACGGCTCGCGGATCGAGTACGAGCTGCTGGCCGCCGGCTCGGCGGAGGCGGTGGCGCGCGTGGCGCCGCTGGTCGAGCGGCTGCGCCGTGAGGGAGTGGAGGTACAGGACGTAAGTCGCGACCGGCCCCAACTTGGCTCCGCGCTGGAGCGTGCCGAGAAGTATCTGAGCCTCGCTGGGCTGGCGGCGGTGCTGCTGGCCGGGGTCGCGGTGGCCATGGCGACAAGGCGCTACGTGGATCGTCACCTGGATACCGCGGCGCTGATGCGCTGCTTCGGTGCCACCCAGGCGGAGCTGACCCGGCTGTTCTCGCTGCAACTGCTGTGGCTGGCGCTGGCCGCCTCGGCAGTAGGCGCGGTACTGGGGTTGATTGGCCAGGCGGCGCTGCTGAAATTGCTGTCCAACTTCCTGTCGCTGGAGCTGCCGCCCCCGGGCCTGCTGCCGCTGCTGATGGGCGTGTTTACCGCCCTGGCGGTGCTGGTGGGCTTCGCCGGCCCCACCCTGTTGCGGCTGAAGAAGGTCAGCGCCCTCAAGGTGCTGCGCCGAGAGCTTGACCCGCTACCGGCTTCGGCCTGGCTGGTGCTGGCGATGGCGAGCTTGGTGTTCGGCGGCCTGCTGTGGCTCTACTCCGGTGATCTGTGGCTCTCGGTCGGGCTGCTGGTCGGCGGCCTGGTGATGCTGGGCGTGCTCTGGGGACTCGGCAGCCTGCTGCTCGGTGGGGTGCTGCGACTCGCCTCCGCCTTGCCGCGTCGCGGCGGGCAGGAGGGTGGCCTGGCGCAGGCGCTGCGTCTGGGCGGTCAGCAGCTGGCCCGTCGGCGCACTGCCAGCCTCGGTCAGCTGCTGGCCTTTTCGGTGACTTTCTTCGCCATGGCGATGATCGTCATGGTGCGTGGCGACCTGCTCAACACATGGCAGGATCAGTTGCCCGACGATACCCCCAACTACTTCGCCATCAACATCCAGCCGGCCGAGCGCGAGGCGTTTGCCGAGGTGCTCGAAGGCGCGGCCGATGCCCGCAGCGCGCTGTACCCGATGGTGCGCGGGCGGATCACCGCCATCAACGATCAGGACCCCCGCGAGGCTGTACCGGCGCAGTCGCGGGGCGACAACGCCTTGCGCCGCGAGCTCAACCTGACCTGGCAGGACACTCTGCCCGAAGGCAATCGCTTGGTGGCGGGGGAGTGGTTCAACGAATTGGAGGATGACGCCGGCTGGTACAGCGAGGTGCAGGCCGACCCCAGCGTCGAGCGGGTGCCGATCTCCATGGAGGACGGCCTGGCCGAGCGCTTCGGGCTCTCGCTTGGCGACACCTTGACCTTCGCCATCGGCAGCGCCGAGGTGGTCGGCGAGCTGACCAGCCTTCGCAACCTGAACTGGGACAGCTTTCGCCCCAACTTTTACGTGATCTTCCCGCCGGGGGTGCTGGAGCGCTTCGGCCACAGCTACATCACCGCCTTTCATCTGCAAGACGGCGAAAACGAGACCCAGCGGCGCTTGGTGCAGGACTTCCCTGGCGTCTCGCTGCTCAACGTCGATGCCGTCCTCGGCCAGGTCCGCGACGTGCTCACCCAGGTGACGCGGGCCGTGGAGCTGGTGCTCGGCTTCGTGCTGCTGGCCGGGGTCAGCGTGCTCTATGCCGCCCTGACCGCCAGCCGCCCGGTGCGCGCCCACGAGAGCGGCCTGCTGCGGGTGTTCGGCGCCGGCAATCGGTTGCTCGCGCGCGTTCAGGGGGCCGAGTTCGCCATTCTCGGCCTCGCCAGCGGCCTTATGGGCGCGCTACTGGCGGAGCTTGCCGCGGCGGGCATTTACATAGTTTGGCTCGACCTGGCGCCGCGCGTGCACTGGGGCATGTGGCTGACGCTGCCGCTGTTCGGGGCGCTGCTGATCGGCGCCATCGGCCAGCTGCTGTCGCGCGGGCTGCGACGCCAAGCGCCGGCGGCGAGCCTCGGCCTGCTCGGTGAGACCTGAGGTGAGGCCATGAAAGAGGCACAGCCAT
>DATISN010000089.1:0-4184 GCA_035581765.1 Halomonas sp. | reverse complement strand
ACCCGGCGTGCGATCTCTCGCCGGATCACCACCTCATCGAGGCCGCCCGACGCGAGGCGGAGCGCGACACCCGCTCGGCCCTGGAGCTGACGCCACGCAACGTTCACGAATCGAGGGTGTTCTGCCGGACATGAGCGTTCCACCGGCCAGCGGGCCGCAACCACTGCGCCCCGAGCACCTCGCTATCGCCAGTCGCCTCAACGACTCCTTAAGCGCTCGCCAGCCGCGCATTCGCTGCCGATTGATGACTGCCGAGAGGCAACTCTTCCTGGAACAGGGTAATGGGCAAGGCTGAGTCCGGCCTCGATGCTGCGGGCCTACCACCCGGCAGCCAGGTGGCGTCACGACGGCTCGCCAATGGTCTGTGGATCATGGCGGCTCAGGTCCCCCGGGCTCGCCAGCTACGCCTGGCCGGCGCGGTCGGCGCGGGTTACCTCGATGACCCGCCCGACCATCGAGGCCTGGCTCACCTGCTGGAACATGGGCTCTTTCTGGGCAGCGGCCGCTGGCCCGGCAGGAGCGAACTGGCCCGGTGGGTGGGTACCCAGGGGGGGCGCTACAATGCTCACACCGGGGAGCGGGTCACCGACGTTCACCTGCATCTGCCTGTGGACGCCGCCGATGCCGGCCTGGCTCGGCTAGTCGACCTGCTCGGCTCCCCCCGCCTGTCGCCTAGCGACATCGCCGACGAGGTGGCGGTGCTCGAGGCCGAATTCCGGGCCCGCCTGGACGACCCGGCACTGCATCGCCTGGCCGCACTGGGCCGGCTCCTCGACCCCACCCATCCCGCCGCGGCCTGCCACGCCGGAAACCGTGCCACTCTGGGTGGCGGCGACCATCGGGACCTGGCCGGACGCCTGTGCGCCTTTCATGCCCGCCACTACCGAGCCGAGAGGATGGCGCTGGTCATGCTCGGCCCGCAGCCCACGACCGAACAGCTTGGCCTGCTCGAATGCCATGGCCGCCGGCTCCCGGCGACGACGACTGGTACGACCGACACGACCGACACGGCCCGTCGGGATCGCTGGCGCTGGCACAAGCCAGGCGGCGTGGCCTGGCGCCCCCCGAGTGAACAAAGGTTGCCCGCTGCCCACACCCTGGAGTTGCTGTGGCCGCTGCCCGAGACCATCGCCGATGCCTGCGCTTTCGCCTTGCAGGCCCTTGCCTCGCAGCTGAACGATGGGGTCTTGACCGCCACCCTGCAGCAGGCCTATGCGGTCCAGGAACTGAAGGCCTCCACGGACCCCGAGGGCACCGGGCCGGCCCTGGGCCTGGAGGTCCAACTCGTCGAGCGACCAGCGGATATCGCGCCGCTGCTGGCCACCTGTCAGCGAGCCCTTCAGCAGGCGGGGGAGGGTCCCGTCATCGCCCAACCGCCGAGCTCCGCATTCGACCTTGATGCCTGGCCGCGGGAGCAGGCCCGACGCCTGAGCCGTCGACGACATACCAGCTGTCCCACCCCCACGTACCAAGAACAGGACCGGGACCGCCGGACCCTGTCCGAATGGCTCGCCCCCGGGCAATGTCGGCTGCTGTGGCGGGAGGGTGCCGAAAGCGGCGGCAGGGCCTGGCGGCAGACCGAAGAGACCGCGACACCCTGGCGCCCCCTCGACCTTTCATGGCCCCCGCCAGCGACGGCCCTGCCTGAAGTACCCGCCCTTCTTCCTTCGCGTCGCAACTTCGCTGACCGACCGATCGACCCGCGAGCCGACGATCGGCCGGCCGCCGGCCTGCGCTACCGGGACGCCCGGCTGTCGCTGTGGTGGGATGGGCTGGACTGGCCGACCACGGAAGCCGAAACCAGCTGGTGCCTGGGGTGGCCCGCCGAGGCTTCGGGCCATGACGCACGTCTGCGTGACTGGCAGCGCCGGACCCTGGCCCTGCGTCAGGCGGCCCACGCGAGTGGTCTGAAGCTCACCCTGGGCAGCGACGCCAGGGGTGACTGGCTGACGGCCTGCGGCAGCTCTGCCGAGCTCGTTTCACTGGTGGACCAGACCCTGAATGGCTGGTTGACGTCGAATGCGGTGACGGAACCGACAGTCTCCGCCTCATCAAGTGGCCTGATCGCCCAGCAGATGCTGGATCGTTTGGCATCCCGCCGTCCGCCTCGCCCGCCCGGGCCTGCGTCCTCCCTGCTCTGCTGGGTCCGAGGCGGCATGGGGCTCCGTGAGGCGCAAGGCTTGGCCCACGGTTTCGCCGAGCGGCTGTCACATGTCGGGAAAGCATCCCCGCTTCCCGACGCACCCAAAAGCGACGACCGGGAAATGACCTGGCTAGCCCCGCTGGGCGCCGACCAGGCGTTGATGCTGGAGGTCGAGGGCGTCGACGACGGCCCTCGCATGCGTTGGCTGTTTCAGTTGCTGGCACACTGCCATGACGCCGCTTTTCATCGGGAGATGCGTCAGCGGCGCGGTTTCGGCTATGTCGCGGCGGTGCGCTATCGGGAGTCGTCGGGCTGGCCGAGACTCGGCTATGTCGTGCAGTCGCCTCAGGCCTCGATCGAGGTTCTCCGCCAGGCGATCCTCGCGTTTCTCGACGTCGCTGGCCTGCGGCTGGCTCGGCTTGACGGGCCGGAACTGGAGCGGCTTCGTCGCGGACTGCTTGCGCGACAGGGACCACCCGAGACCCATGCCGAGGCCATCGCGCGGGCCTGGCAGGCATTGCGCCGGACATCGGCTGACTTGGTCCCCCCCACGGCCTGGCGCCTGGCCCCCTGGCAGCAGGAACGCACTGCCCTCGACTCGCTCACCGCGGCCGACCTCGAGGGTCTGGCGTCGGCGCTGGCAAGCGGCACCCTGCCGATGCGCTGGTGGGCCCATGCGCCCGACTCGCCACGACCTCCTCCCTCTCAGCGTTGCTCCTCGACAACATAGTTGTGCTGGTGGCGAACAATCGCTTCGCCGGGGCTCACCTAGACTGACAGCATCATCATTGTCATTACCCCACGGTCCCGTACCGGTCATGAGGGAAAGCTTATAATGGCACCGTTCTTCACTACGTAAGGCACCGTGATCGACAGGTACCGCTTGGCCCACGACGACGCAGGTGTTCGCCATGCTGACAAGACAACAAGAGGAGCAGAAGCCCATGAGCCTGATGGATACCCTGAAACGCTGGTTCGCCGGCCAGGGGGCGACACCCTCGGCCACGCCTCAACAAGGCCGTGACCGACCCGAGCGCCATGAAGGACCCGAGCGCCATGAACGACCCAAGCCCCCGTCACCGACGGTTTCTGCCGCAGCCACTGCCCCCCGGGGAGCCACCACCGTGAACGACATCAAAATCCATCCCGCCGTGGACAACGGTGTACGTGCCGGTAGCGACAGCTTCAACGGCAGCACCCTGCATTGTCGCTGTACCGACCGCACCGTTGAGGTAACCGTCAAGGCACCGTGTGCCCATAACCATGTGTGTGGCTGCACCAAGTGCTGGAAGCCGGATGGGGCACTGTTCTCGATGGTCGCCGTGGTACCCCGCGACAGTCTCAGCGTCACCGCCAATGAGGACAAGCTGGAAGTCGTCGACGCCTCGGCCGCCATCCAGCGCCATGCCTGCAAGCAGTGCGGAGTCCACATGTTCGGCCGAATCGAGAGTACCGCCCACCCCTTCCACGGTCTGGACTTCATTCACACGGAACTCTCCGACGACCCAGGCTGGGCGGCTCCGGAGTTCGCCGCCTTCGTCTCATCGATCATTGAATCGGGCGCCAACCCGGACAACATGAGCAAGGTACGTGGCCGGCTCAAGGAACTGGGCCTGGAGCCCTATGACTGCCTGTCGCCACCACTGATGGATGCCATCGCCATCCATACCGCCAAGGCCAAGGGGGTGCTCTGAGCCCGAACATCACCCACCATAAGAGCCACGCTCTCGAACCATCAGGGCACGCTCGGCTCTCGTCATGATTCCGAGTGTCCTGCCTGCAGCACCCAAACGAAAAGGCGATGCCCATCGGGACATCGCCTTTTTTCCCGCTAGCGGGTGAGACTTCAGCACTCGATGGCGTTGACCGCCAGGCCGCCGCGGGAGGTTTCCTTGTACTTTTCCTGCATGTCGGCCCCGGTATCGCGCATGGTGCGAATCACCCTGTCCAGCGAGATGAAATGCTCTCCGTCGCCGCGCAGGGCCATTTGCGCGGCGTTGATCGCCTTCACCGAGGCGATGGCATTGCGCTCGATGCAGGG
>DATISN010000088.1:0-14747 GCA_035581765.1 Halomonas sp. | reverse complement strand
CGGCCAGTATGCTCGCGACTTCCTCGGCGACTGGCAGGGCAAGCTGATCTGCGACGATTACAGCGGCTACAAGCAGCGCTTCGCCAACGGCGTCACCGAGATCGGCTGCATGGCGCATGCACGACGCAAGTTCGTCGACCTGCACGTGGCTGGCAAGAGCCAGATCGCCGAGCAGGCCATCGAGCTGATCGGTCAGCTCTACCAGGTGGAACGTGAGGCAAAGGCGCTGACCGCGGAAGAACGCCAACGACTACGCGACACACGAGCGAGACCCATCGCCGACGCGCTGCACCGCTGGATGCTGGCTCACCGCGAGAAAGTCCCGAACGGTTCGGCGACGGCCAAGGCACTGGATTACAGCCTGAAACGCTGGGCGGCGCTGACGCGCTACCTGGATGATGGTGGGCTGCCGATCGACAATAATCGGGTCGAGAACCTGATTCGTCCCTGGGCACTCGGACGCTCGAACTGGCTGTTCGCCGGGTCACTGCGCAGTGGCCAGCGCGCCGCCAACATCATGAGCCTGATACAGTCCGCCAAGCTGAACGGTCATGAGCCCTACGCCTATCTGAAAGACGTGCTGGAGCGGCTGCCGACCCACAAGGCCAGCCAGCTCGACGAACTCCTGCCGCAGAACTGGCAGCACACCGCCTGATCATGCGCCGGCGGTGATGCCCGTTCGCTTACCGAAGTCTTCTAGGTCTAGTAGTAGACGCCGCGGGGAGGGGGATGGCGTATTGCTGTCCTAGGCCTACTCAGCAACCTTGTTGGGGTCGCTGTTGAGTCGGAAGCAGCTTCTGGTGATTTTTAAAGATGGAGAAAGTAGATAACTTATTGATTTAAAAGGTGCCCCGCCAGGATCCGAAGACGAGTTATCCATATTTGACGCCAACAGGTTCATTGGACTCCAGCGCAGACGTGTCTTGTCGAAAGGGGAGGTGGTCGGCACAGTGCCGAGATCTGCGCGGCCTTGAGGATCTAGCGGTAATTATTCCAATGAAATCGCGCGGAGTGAATGCCCAAAGAACGTCCACTCGCGTCCAGTTTGTTCCGCTAGAAGCCAAGAGCAATGTATGGGCTCAAGTATGGGCTTGACCTATCTTGAAAATAAAAAAGCCACTGTGATCAGCGGCTTGTATTCAATACTTGGCGGAGGGACAGGGATTCGAACCCTGGAAGGGCTATTAACCCTTGCCGGTTTTCAAGACCGGTGCATTCAACCGCTCTGCCATCCCTCCGGCTTACGGTGCAGCATACTACCAGTTTTCGATCGTTGGTCAAGCGCCCACCTAGAGGATCAACATCTTAGCGGGATGGGTAAGTTTCGACGGGAGTCGCGAGCCAGCCGCCAGCATAGCGGGGCGTGCGCTGACAGACTACGCTACAGCATAAATACCGTTGAGTTACGGCGAGACAATGGCTTGCGCCCGGAACTGCGAGTGGGCATTCTAGGTCTATCATTTGGATCACCATAACAGGGAGCTCCGAAACAATGGCTTACCAAGATACGCATCTGACGCGTCCGCAGTCTCAAGCGGTCAGCACCAACAAGGTGCTTCGCAACACCTATGGCTTGCTTGCCATGACGCTGCTGTTCTCTGCCGTGACCGCCGGCGGTGCCATGGCGATGGGCATCGAGCGGATGAACATCTTCGTGTTCTTCATTGGTGCTTATGGCCTGATGTTTCTGGTTCATAAGACGGCCAATTCCGCCATGGGCTTGCTGTCGACCTTTGCTTTCACTGGCTTCATGGGCTTCACCCTCGGGCCGATTCTCAGCGCTTACCTAACACTACCCAACGGCGCTCAGTTGATCATGACCGCATTGGGCATGACAGGCGCTACATTCCTGGGACTTTCAGCTGTGGCCTTGCTGACCCGCAAGGACTTCAGCTTCCTGGGTAATTTCCTGATGGCAGGCGCCATCGTGCTGATCCTAGCCATGGTGGCGGGGCTGATCTTCCAGATCCCCGCGCTGTCTCTGATGGTTTCGGCGGGCTTTGTGCTGTTCTCCTCTGCTGCGATCCTCTACCAGACCAGCGAGATCGTGCACCGTGCGGGCGAGACTAACTACATTCTCGCCACCATCACGCTCTATGTCTCGATCTATAACCTCTTCATCAGCCTGCTCTCGATTCTCGGTATCATGAGCAACGACTGACCGGTCAGTGCCAAGACGTCCCTGGCCCCGCCTAACGGCGGGGCCAGTCCGTTCGGGAGATAGCTTTCCTCATGCGCTATGCCATTCTGTTGCTCGGCGCTCCTTACAGCCATCAGGCGTCGCATTCCGCCCTGCGCTTCGCGCAGGCCTTGCTCGCGCGAGGACATGCACTCGAGGCGGTGTTTTTCTACCATGATG
This sequence comes from Halomonas sp., assembly GCA_035581765.1. Classification (GTDB taxonomy): domain Bacteria; phylum Pseudomonadota; class Gammaproteobacteria; order Pseudomonadales; family Halomonadaceae; genus Halomonas. Next base: position 12,388 of record DATISN010000088.1, on the reverse strand, counting down.
GTGTGCACAACGCGGCGCGCCTTGCGGCTCCGCCACAGGATGAACGGCACCTGGTGGATGACTGGGTCGCTTTGCATAATGAGCACGGCACCTCGCTAGAGGTATGCATCGCCGCGGCATTGCGCCGAGGGCTCTTGGACGAGCGCGAGGCCGCACGCCATGGCAAGGCGGGTCATAGTGTTGAAGCGCCCTTCGAACTGACCGGACTGGGGCAACTGATCGACCTCGGGCAGCGGTGTGATCGGCTGATCACCTTCGCTCCATGAAGGACGTTATATGACAGCACACGGTTCCTCCGACCTGCTGGTGATACTGCGCCATGGCCCTCAAGGCAGCAGCCTGCTGCGTGACGGGCTCGATGCGGCGCTGGTCGCGGCAGCCTTTGGGCAACGGGTGTCTCTCTTGTTCATGGGAGAAGGTGTCATGGCCCTGGTGGATGATCAGCAGTCCGACCCGCTGGGCCAGAAGGGCACGTTAGCGACGATTGACATGCTGTCGATGTATGACATCGAGACGATACTGGTAGAACAGGCGGCCCTCGAGCATGTCGGGCTTGCGCCATCCGATCTGATGCTGCCGGTCAGTTTGTTATCCGGGTCCATATTGTCGTCTCTGCCGGCCTCGCATCGCGTGGTACTGACATTCTGACGCCATCAATGCCTTTTGACGTCTCTTGTCCCGAGGATTCCTATGCTCTTGCATGTGCTTAACCGCTCCCCCGCGACTAGCCGGGTCTACCAGCAGGCGTTAGCCATGATGGGTGAAGAGGATCGGCTGCTGCTTATCGAAGACGGTGTGCAGGGCGCATTACCCCAGATGGTCCGCCATTTCAGTGACGTGCAAGGGCGGCTCTTTGCGCTCAAGGAGGATATGGCTTCTCGTGGACTGCTGGGTCGATGTGATGCCTCGGTGCAGGTTGTTGATGTCGATGGTTTCGTGCTCTTGACCGAGCAGGCCGAACGCACAGTGAGTTGGTACTGATGGCGTCCACCACGCTCGTGCGCTACCTCGACGTGAAAGGACAGCGGATTGGCCTTGACCCTGAAGGCTATCTGGTCGATCTCGACACCTGGTCGCCGGCAGTGGCTCATGCGCTGGCCGAAGAAGCCGGCATCGAGCTGACTGACGAACACTGGGAGGTGATCGAGGTGCTTCGGGACTTCTATGCACGTTTCGCCATGGCGCCCGCCATGCGGCCCTTGGTCAAGGCAGTGGGCCAGTCGTTGGGGAGGGACAAGGGACGCTCGATCCATTTGATGGGCCTCTTTCCCGACAGTCCGGCCAAGGTCGCCGCCCGCCTGGCGGGCCTGCCCAAGCCTGCCAACTGTCTATGAACCGCCTATGAATCTCCACATGATTGGAATGCCGTGAACTTTCTCGCCCATGCCTGGCTGGCTCGCGGTGGCAGCGATGACTTCCTGTTCGGGAACCTCATCGCCGATGGTGTCAAGGGACCCGACTTGTCGCCTTGGCGGGACGACATTGCCAGCGGCATCCGCCACCATCGCCGTGTCGACGCCTTCGTCGATGCGCACCCGGTCGTGGCGGAAACCTTGTCACGCGTCCCACGCGGCCAGCGCCGCGTGGCGGGCATCGCCCTCGATATGGTCTGGGATCACTTTCTGGCGAGGAGGCTGGGCCTCGAGTGGGATAGCTCGTTGTTGGTAGCGCGTTGTTACCAGGTGCTGGAGAGACAGCCCGCCCCGGCACGGCTGGCCACGATGATGCCGCTGCTCGTCCAACAAGATTGGTTGCATCGCTATGCGGATTTCCGCTTCACCTGCAACGCAGTGGCGGGTATTGGCCGACGCCTTTCCGGCCCCAATCGCCTTGCGGAATTAGTACCTTGGCTCGAGACGGATTATGACCGGCTGGCGGATGATTTCAGCCGGCTGTGGCCCTCTGTGGCTAATGAGCTCTGCATAGCCCCGCAAGAATTGTCCTTCAATCCATATTGAGCCACAGACAGTCGACGCGATCATTTGGCTCTACCTGAGTCTCGGCAGGAATGACTGCCAGGGCATCCGCATGAATGCATGAGGACAGGACGCTCGAGTTCTGATCTCGAAAGGCATGGGCGATAATACCCTGGTCGGTGAATTCAAGCGCGACTCGCATGTAATGGCGGCGTGGACCGGTAGTGGTGGCAAACGCGGCACGAGCAGAGAGTCGCGGCAAGGCATTCAGCGCAGGGCAGGCGAGTAGAGCGCCCATCAGTGGGCGCAGGAACAGCCAGGCGCCGACAAAGCCGGATACCGGATTGCCCGGCAAGCCGACGAAGCGGGCCTCGCTGCGGTCACATCGCATCAATCGTCCTAGCGCCAACGGCTTGCCGGGGCGAATGGCCAGGCGCCACATGTCGAGGCGGCCCAGGGCCTCCACCGCTGACTTGACATGATCTTCCTCGCCGACGCTCACACCGCCTGTCGTCACCACGAGATCGGCGACCTCGGCGGCCTCGCCGAGTATTCTCAGCGTCGCCCGGGGATCATCGGGCACTGTGACGGCCTGGGTGATCTCAGCACCGAAACGTTCGAGCAGGCGCTTGAGCATCGGCCGGTTGGAATTGTAGAGCTGACCCGGAGCCAGTGGCTGGCCGGGGTCGATGATCTCGTCGCCGGTGGAAAGCAGGGCGACCCGGGGACGGCGGCGTACCATCAGCTTGGTAATGCCCTGTCCCGCCAAATGGCCCAAGGCACCCGCTTCCAGCCGTTCACCGGCGCACAACAGCGTATCGCCGGTCGCGACGTCGCGGCCGCGGCGGCGGATATTGTCACCCGCAGGCACATCATCGGGGATCCATATCGTGTCGCCACGTTGCTCGACCTTTTCCTGCATCACGACGCAGTCTGCGCCTAAGGGTATCTCGCCGCCGGTGAATATCCGCGCACAGCTACCCGGTGCCAAGGGCGTGGCCGCAGACCCTGCGGCGATGCGCTGGCTGACGGTCAGCCAGCGTCCGGCGTCACGGTGGTCCAGGGCAAAGCCATCCATGCCGCTGTTGTCGAAGGGTGGCACGTCGAGACACGCGGTGACGTTCTCGGACAGCACGCGCCCGCCCGCCTGGTCACAAGCCATGCGTTCGCTTTCAATCGGCTCCACGCCTGCGACCAGGGCGGCCAGCGCCGCCTCGACGGATTGCAGTTCAGCCATGCTGGCCTCTCTCGGGTATGACCAGATTGGCGAAGTTGCAGGGTTTGTGACGGCTGTCGAGTTGTTCGGCAAGGATGCCGTCCCAGCCGGTCAAGCAGGCGCCGGTGGAGCCCGGCAGGCAGAAGATCACCGTGGCATTGGCGAGGCCACCGAGGCAGCGACTCTGTATCGTGGAGCTGCCTATTTCCTGCCAGGAAAGTTGCCGAAACAGCTCACCAAATCCTTCGATTTCCTTGTCAAGCAGCACCGAGACCGCTTCGGGTGTCGAGTCGCGTCCGGTGAAGCCTGTTCCGCCAGTCGTCACGATGACCTGAACGGCGGGGTCGGCGATCCAATCGGCAACCACTGCGCGAATTCGATAGACATCGTCGATGACGATGCGCTTTTCGTGCAACTGGTGGCCGGCAATACTGAGCCGCTCAACCAGCGCTTGGCCGCTCCGATCGGTCTCGTTGGTGCGAGTGTCGGAAATGGTCAGCACGGCAATGGTCAGCGGAATCATCGGTTCGCTCATTTATGCTTGCTCTTCCTTGGCCGCCTTCTTGCGCGCCTGGAGCGCCTCGAAGGCGGCCTGTTGTTCGGGGGAGGCTTCCTTCTGATAGTGGGTTTTCCATTCGCTGTAGGGCATTCCGTAGACGTAGTCACGAGCGGCGTCATAGTCGAGCTCGGCGCCACGCTCTTCCGCGGCCGTCACCAGCCACTTGGAAAGGCAGTTGCGGCAGAAGTCCGCCAGGATCATCAAATCGATGTTCTGGACGTCCTTATGGTTGTCGAGATGCTTGAGAAGGCGCCGAAATGCCGCCGCCTCGAGTTCGGTACGTGTCGCATCATCAAGATGTTGCATGGAGTCGTGTTCCTGTCATGGAGGAGAGTGGTCAATAAGGCCAGCATAACAAAAGACACCGCCCGAAGGCGGTGTCGAATGGTGGGGCTCGTTACGCATCAACTCGTGCGTGGCGCAGCTTGGTCCCCGCCTTGGGAGTTTCCATGGTCGGCAGCGAGCTGCTCTTTCGTCACCGTCTGGTCCTTGACCTTCTCGTACCAGAGGTTGTGATGCTCCTTGGCCCAGGTTTCATCGACATAGCCGGTGGCCATGCCTTCCAGCGAACCTTCGGTGCCGATGGTGCCGATGTAGATGTGACCCAACGCCACGGCAGTCAGCCCCAGGGCCCCAAGCCCGTGGATGATATTGGCCCACTGCATGGTATCGCGACCCTGACCGAAGTTCGGGAAGTCGAGTACCAGGCCGCTGGCAATCACCACGATGCCAGCAGTGGCCAGCAGCCAATACCAGACCTTTTCACCGCCATTGGCGAAGCCGGCGTCCACATGGCCCTTGCCGATCAAGCCACCGCCTTTCTTGAACCACACCAGGTCGTGCTTCTTCGGCAGGTTTTCCTTGAACAGGCGCAGCAACAGGATCACCAGGAGGATGCCGAAAAGCGGACCCAGGTAGTTGTGAACCAGCTTGGAGGCCGAGATCATCCCCGACCACGCTCCGTCACCGAACAAGGGCTTGAAGACCAGCTTGCCATAGAACAGGTTGAGTCCTGAAAGAGCCAGCAGAATGAACAGCGTTGCTACCGTCCAATGCAGCGATCGCATCATCAACGGCCAGCGAAGCAGCTTGCGACCGGTCCTCGGCTCATCCAGGTCCTTGCGGCCGAAGATGAGATAGAAGATCACGATCATTGCCAACATGCCGCCGATGGCGATCAGCCCAAAGGGCGATACCCAACGGTTACGCAGCTGACGCCAGTTCTCTCCACTGACGTTGATCAGGTTGTAATTGCTGTCGAATCGCGATGACCGGTAGTTGGGCCCGGTCTCTCCGCTACGTATCTGACGCCAGGCGTCAGCATCCACCGACGGGGCGGCCGTGGCCATCTCGCGATCCGGGTCGGCCTGAGCCAGCGCCTGCTGACCAAGGCCGAGTCCGAGGATAAGCACCAACGCCATCAGTGCCATCCGCCACACCGATGTCCAAGCATGGGAAACATTCATCACCTGGCCTCCTTACCCCTGCTGGGTAGCGTCATAGGCCAGCGAGTCTGCTTCGGCCTGGGGGTTACCCGACCACCCACCATCCTTGTGGCCACGCTGGACCACACGCTGACGGAAGATGTCGGCCACTTCCTGGGCGTCGCCAGCGAGCAGGGCCTTGGTCGAGCACATTTCGGCGCACAGCGGCAGCTTGCCCTCGGCAATACGATTGGCACCGTATTTCTGGTATTCCTCCTCCTTTGTCTCGGCCGGGCCACCGGCGCAGAAGGTGCACTTGTCCATCTTGCCGCGTTCGCCGAAGGCATTCTGCTTCGGAAATTGCGGCGCACCGAAGGGGCAGGCGTAAAGGCAATAACCGCAGCCGATACACAGGTCCTTGTCGTGGAGCACGATGCCATCGTCGGTCTTGTAGAAGCAGTCAGTCGGGCAGACCGCCATGCAGGGCGCATCGTCGCAGTGCATGCAGGCCACGGAAATCGACACTTCGGTCGGCTCACCGTCGTCGAGAGTCACCACGCGGCGGCGCTGTACGCCCCATTCGACTTCGTTGGCGTTCTTGCAGGCGGTGACGCAGCCGTTGCACTCGATGCAGCGTTCCGCGTCACACATGAATTTCATTTGAGCCATGGGAATCTCCTTGGACACGGGCGCAATCAGCTGGCTTTCTCGATTCGACACAGGGTGCACTTGGTTTCCTGCATCTGCGTCACGCTGTCATAACCGTAGGTGGTAGCGGTGTTGGCGGCTTCGCCAAGTACATAAGGCGCAGAACCTTCGGGATAACGGTCATGCAGGCTTTCGCCCTGGAACATGCCACCGAAGTGGAAGGGCATGAACACCACTTCACGACCCACTCGGTTGGTGACCATCGCCTTGACGCGGACACGCCCGCCTTCCGCACCTTCGACCCAGACATCGTCACCTTCCGCGATGCCCAGATCGTTGGCCAAAGCGGGGTTGATCTCGACAAACATCTCCTGCTGAAGCTCGGCAAGCCAGGACATCGACCGGGTCTCTTCGCCGCCGCCCTCATACTCGACCATGCGGCCGGAGGTTAGGATCGTCGGGTACTTACCGGTGACATCCTTTTCCTGAATCGACTTGTAGAGCGTCGGCAGGCGGTAGTGCGAGGTCACGTCGTCCCAGGTGGGATAATCGGCCACCAGATCGCGGCGGCTGGTATAGAGCGGCTCACGATGCTTGGGAATCGGGTCGGGGAAGGTCCAGACGTTACAGCGGGCCTTGGCGTTACCGAAGGGCGAACACTCATGGGCGATAGCGACACGCTGGATGCCGCCGGAGAGGTCGGTCTTCCAGTTCTTGCCATCGGCTTCGGCCTTTTCCTCATCGGTAAGATCATCCCACCAACCGAGATCCTTGAGCATGTCGGCGGTGAACTCGGGATAGCCATCCTCGATCTCGGAATCGAGACTGTAGGAGCCATCGGCCAGAATGTTCTCGCCGTTACGTTCAATGCCGTAGCGCGCCCGGAAGGTCAGCCCACCCTCGGACACCCGCTTGCTGGTGTCGTAAAGAATCGGGGTGCCAGGATGGCCCATCTCGGCGGTGCCCCAGCAAGGCCAAGGCATGCCGTAGTAATCGCCGTCCGCCGGGCCGCCTTTGGCCTGGGTGGTGTGGAAGTCGAAGGTGTGCCAGTTCTGTTGATGAGTCTTCAGGCGTTCCGGGCTTTGCCCGGTATAGCCGACTGTCCACATGCCGGCATTGAACTCGCGGGTAATGTCCTCGATCAGCGGCTCGGTGCCATTGACCTCTATGTTCTTGCAGAGCTCGTCGGCGAAACCCATCTTGCGCGCCAGCAGGTACATGATCTCGTGATCGGGCTTGGACTCGAAGAGCGGGTCGATGACCTTGTCACGCCACTGGAGGGAGCGGTTGGTGGCCGTGACGCTGCCGGAGGTTTCAAACTGCGAACAGGCTGGCAGCAGGTAGACGCCATCGGTACGACCGTGCATGACCCCGGCCACGGTGGGATAAGGGTCGACGATGACCATCATCTCGAGCTGCTGCATGGCCTTTTGCATCTCGACGCCGCGGGTCTGCGAGTTGACCGCATGACCCCAATAGAACATGGCCTTCAGCTGGGTGCGCTGAGAAATGGCTTCCTCTTCCTCGAGTACGCCGTCGACCCAGCGCGAGACGGTGATGCCGCTGCTGAACATCGGCTTGCCATCGGCGTATTCGGTCTGATCGAAACGGCTCTCCAGCCATTCATAATCGAGATCCCAGACCCTGGCCCAGTGCTTCCAGGCGCCTTCGGCGAGTCCGTAGTAACCCGGAAGCGAGTGGGACATCAGACCCAGGTCGGTCGCCCCCTGCACATTGTCGTGGCCGCGGAAGATGTTGGCGCCGCCGCCGGACTTGCCAACGTTACCCAACGCCAGCTCGAGGATGCAGTAGGCGCGCGTGTTGTTGTTGCCGGTGGTGTGCTGCGTCCCGCCCATGCACCACACGACGCAGCCGGGACGATTCTCGGCAAGACGCCGTGCCGTGTCATAAACATCAGCCTCGGACACCCCGGTAATGCTCTCCACCACATCGGGCGTATACTTGGCGACTTCATCACGCACCTCGTCCATGGCATAGACGCGCTGGTCGATGTATTCCTGATCTTCCCAGCCGTTCTCGAAGATATGCCACAAGAGACCCCAGATCAGTGCTACATCGGAGCCGGGACGAAAACGGACATACTTGTCGGCCTTGGCGGCAGTACGGGTGAAACGTGGATCTGCGACTACGATATTGCAGTTGTTCTTTTCCTTGGCCAGAAGGATATGCTGCATGGCAACCGGGTGAGCTTCCGCGGGGTTCGAGCCGATGAACAAGATCGACTTTGCGTTCTGAAGATCATTGAGCGAGTTGGTCATCGCCCCGTAACCCCAGGTGTTGGAGACGCCGGCCACGGTAGTGGAGTGGCAGATACGCGCCTGGTGGTCGGTATTATTGGTACCGGCCAAGGCAGCGAACTTGCGCATCAAGTACGAGCCTTCATTGCTGAACTTGGCGGAACCCAGCCAGTAGATGCTATCAGGGCCATGCTGCTCGGACAGTTCCATGACCTTGCCGCCGATCTCCTCGATGGCGTCATCCCAGTTCATGCGCTGCCATTCGCCACCGACCAGCTTCATCGGGTACTTGAGGCGCTTGGTGGAATGACCGTGCTGACGCAGCGAGGCACCCTTGGCACAGTGAGCGCCACGGTTGAAGGGGTGGTCGAAGGCGGGTTCCTGCTTGGTCCAGATCCCTTCCTGAACCTCGGCATAGACACCACAACCCACGGAACAGTGGGAGCAGACGGTACGCTTCGTTTCGACCGGTGCATCGAGGACCGGTGTCTTTTCGTCGGCCTCGGCGCGCTGCATCATCGGCGCCCCCATGAAGCCGACAGCTGCCAGACCACCGGTGGTGGCGCCACTGCGCTGGAGGAACTGACGGCGGGAAATCCCCAGCCCTGAGGCCCTCGGGGTATCGGATTTGCGAGTCAAACGCATGGTTTCGATCTCCTGGCTCTGGGGCCGTCAGTCACGCAGCGAGGCGTAAAAGGCACGAATGTGGTCGGTTTCATGGTAGTTGCTGGAGGCATCCGGGGCAGCGGAGGTCACCTTGGTTTCCGCTTGTGCCAAGGTGACGTGACCGACGGCCGCTGCCGCCCCGGCGGCGGCCGTGCCGACCCCCAGGGTCTTGAGGAAGCGGCGGCGCTCTGGGTTGCGAGTCTTTTGCATGGGTTTCTCCTCGATCATGCAGTGGCCGTCGATGGGCCTTGTTGTGGTTGTATCATCACGGTCAGGTTAGCGTCAGGGTTCGACGATTCTTACAGGGTCGCGACTCGCCTCGCTTTCGAGACGGGATTGCTCGCTTTCGATGAATGCCTGGCCAAGTCGGCCAAGACACGCATAGAACTCGGTACTTACTCGCCCCAGGTCGGCCATGCAGCTGGCGGCCCAGGGGGCGATATGCGTCATGAAGAAACGCGCCTCGTTGAAGGAGCGGCTTTCGATGAGCATGGCCATCACCTCGCAAAGTGCAGCGAGATGATCTTCAGGGTCGTTGGTGTGTCCGGCGCGCTCAAATCCCAGTACCTTGAGGTCGCGACGTAGCGCCACCAGCGCCTCGTCCATCAACTCACCGTTGCGATACCAAGAGGCGTAGGGGATCACGTCCCCTTCGACTACACCGATCAGATGGCGAAAATGTGCTCGGGACAAGGTGTCGGGAGATGCCTTGGCGGCGGCGACGACCAGCTGTGCCCAACGTTCGGCGAGCACACCGCCATCCTGTTCTATCTCGAGCGAGGCGAGCCAGTCGAGCAGTGCCTGATCCGGTGCTTGCCGCAACAACCCCGCCAGCAGGCCATACACCTCCACACGAAGCGCATCGGTGTCGTTGAGTTCATGTGAGGCTTGTTGATCCAAGGAGGCTTGCGTCATGGTGCTCATACCTTCAATTGCGCGTCAGGGTTGCGGGCCATTTCGTGCCAGACATCCTTGACCCGGCAGTCTTCGCACATCTCGAGTCTCGCCATGGCGTCACCGGCGAAATAGGGATGATTCGCAAGCTTGGCCTTGATCGTCTCGACGGTGCTGGTGGTGGCGAATGGCTTACCACAACGAATGCAGTCGAATGCCGCCTCTTCGTGACAGACGCGCCGCTCGCTGCGCGCATCGCTGGCCAGGAAGCCTGGCGACAGGGTGATGGCATCCTCAGGACAAGCCTGAACGCAGAGACCACACTGCACGCAATCCGCCTCGCGGAAACTGAGCAAGGGGGAGGCATCGCCCGCGGCCAGGGCCGGGGTAGGGCAGTTGGCCACACAGGCCAGACAGAGGGTGCAGGCGTCCTGGTCGACGTTGATGCTGCCGTAGGCGGCACCGGAGGTAACGCGATGACGTTCGCCATCCGGCGTGCCGAGACCGGCGAGCCGGTCAAGGACCGCGTTGAGGCGCTGACGCTTGTCACTGGTCCCGAAACTCAACGTCTCGTCGGTCATTGGCGCTTCGTCCGGCAGCGCATCGCGGGCTTGGTTGTCACCGGCCTTGACACGTTTTACCCGCGTCGATGAATGACCAAACGCCTCGAGCAGCACGTGCGCCTGGGAAAGCTGATCGTCAATGAAGCTTTTCAGTCGCTCGGGCATCTGTTCATGGCATTGCACACGGACTTCAGCGGCGCCGCCCGCGAGAGCGGTCAGCCACTGGTCATGCCCGGCAGCGCCAAGCTCTTCCAGCGGTACATCAAGCACATGACCCGCTGACTCGCCTTCACCGGCGAGATCTTCGGCTTCAACGAATCGTACTATCGGGGCGGTACCACCGGCCTTGCGGTACGACTGCAGCCAGGACAACACCGTCTCCTGCTGACGATGGGTTTCCGGCATGCGGAACTGGATGGCACCCGTCGGGCAGGCACTGCTGCAGCTGCCCACACCATGACAGCGGAAGGGGTCGATCTCGATCCAGGCCTCGATGCGTCCTTGATGACTGGTTATCGCATCGGCGGGGCAGACATCGAGACACCGCGTGCAACCGATGTTACCGCTGGAGGCATGAGCACATAGGTCGTTGTTGATCTGAAAATAGCGAGGCTTGTCGAATTCGCCGACCAGGCCGGCGAACGCTTCCAACTGCTCGACACGATCGGCGGCGTTCCACTTCATCTTGACGTAGCCGGGTGGCGGCAATTCGAGCGAGAGAAGCGGCGTTTCGCCAAGATCCAGGATCGAGTCGAAATGCGGCCGATCCGCCAAGGCCTTGGCGAGATTCAGCGTCTCGCCATCCTTCAACAGGGAAACCGAGAAGCTGCCCAGGTGACCTTCGATACGCACCTGGCGGGCCTGTTCTCGCGCAAGGGCATGCTGCCGGCACTCGCGGGTCTCGGCGATAAGTCGCTCGTCGTCGAGCGCTTGCTCTTCGAAGCTTGGGATATCGCCAACGGGTTCGGTGACCAGCAGGGTGACCGAGGCGAGGGACTTATCCATGAGTTCGCTGGCGGCAAGGCGAACGTGGCGCTCGTTGCCGACAAGCAGCACATGGCCATCACTGAGGTAACTTACGCTGGCCGGTGTCAAGTTGACGGGCCATGAAATACCACTTCTAGCAGCCTCCCTGGCACGTCGGTTGTGCTGCTCATCCACTGGCAGCATCTCTATTCGCTGATTCATGCAAACTCACGGTCGGGGGTTACGTCAGAGTGTAAGTCGATTTTTTATTATATTTTGTATTTATCAGTCTTGGCCGGATTGGTGGCGGCTACCACCCCTTCCTTGGTCTAACATCGGAGCGTCGTCGAGTTGACGGCTCTCGACACTGGCCATAGATTCATCACTCGCTGGCCTCTCATCTTGCTCTTCGCCTTGTTTTTCATCTTGCTCTTGCTCTTGCTCTTGATCTTTATCTTGCGCTTCGATTTCTTCAGGCTGGTCTGGTGACGACGGTGCCTCGCCGTTGCTGACCTCGTCCGCACGCTGCTCTTCCTCTAGCGCCTCAGGGGATTTTTCGGCGGGGACCGTCCATTTGCGCATCCGCTGTGCAAGATCGCTGGCCAGCGGCTTCAGAATTTCGCGGTAGTCGTGATCGTAGTCATCCAGGCCGTCTCTGATGCCGTACTTGTCACCGGCAAACAGTCGGCGCAGGGCACGACGGCGGAGTCCAGTGCTGACGCCGGGTTCGAGAAAGGCCTTGATGTCGCTGCCAGGGGCAAGACTCTCGGGGTCGGGAAGGGTGGCGTCGAGACTGCCCGGCGCCGGAGGCTCGTCTCTGTCTGCTGACACCTGACCGGCATCGCCATCGTGAGAAGTGGCGTCGACACTATCGCCCGACTCAGCGTCGAGGGTCGTATCGACGACGTGCTCGTCGTCAGACGCATCAGCCGCCTTAGTGTCTTCACTTAGCTTGCGGCGCGACCAGCGCTCCAGCCGACTCATAGGCTCTGCTCCCGGGCACGCCCGGCTCCCTTGCGCTTTTTCTTGCGCACTTCCGCAGGCGCTTCGCCATGGCGAACCAGGTAGCCCTCGAGCCAGGCCTGAATTGCCAGGGGCATATCGACCTCGAGCACCTGATGCTCGCCATCGAGCCAGGCGGCCGCCACATCCTGACTGGCGCTGATCGCCGAGGGCTTGGGTATGTCACCGGACTGCCCGCAGCGCACGAACAGGCGCGGCACGCCGCCGGTCAGGTTGAAGCGATAAGCGGACCGCTCGGTGATAAACAACTGCAGG
>DATISN010000087.1:0-2198 GCA_035581765.1 Halomonas sp. | reverse complement strand
CGGCCTTGACCGATGGATCCACCCAGGGAGTCCTTCTCGACAATCGCCCCTGCACAGGACATGATCGATACCCTTCGGCGTAGGTGTCGCATTTCATCAATTCGACCCAGACGTTGTGTCGTCCAGGCCGAGCTCGATGAGTCTTCTCATCCTGGCGAGGTCCATGATGGCCCCTCCTTCATCTTCCCGACCAGGCGTTCTCGATGCTCGCAAGCCTACTGTTCATTTTCTCGGTCGGCGCTGTGGCGGGCTTCATTGCGGGACTGTTCGGCATCGGCGGCGGTGTCGTAATCGTCCCGGCCTTGATCTTCGGCCTCAAGGCCCAGGGCATCGACGAATCGCTGGTGATGCATACGGCCATCGGGACGTCGCTTGCCACGATTGCCGTCACGGGGGCTTCCTCGGCGTTCGGTCACTGGCAGAAGGGCGCGGTCTCGCGAGATATGCTGGGGGGCATGCTGCCGGGACTGATGGCGGGTGCGGTGCTGGGCGGCGTGATCGCAAGTCTGATCCAGGCCACCATGCTCGAGCTGTTTTTCGGGCTTTTCCTGATTGTCATTGCGGTACGCATGATGGTGACGCAAAAGCCACCGACCGCGGGAGAAGGCGCCAGTCGTTGGGCCATGGGCGCTGCCGGCACGGTGATCGGCGCCTTTTCGGCCTTGTTCGGTGTGGGAGGTGGAGTGCTTAGTGTGCCCTGGCTGATACGCTCGGGGGCAACATTGAAACGTGCCATCGGCACCTCGGCCGCCTGCGGTTTTCCTATTGCCGTGTTCGGCGCCTTGACCTTTCTGGTCACGGGACTGGATGAGGCGGGACTCCCGGCCTATGCCACCGGATATCTCTACTGGCCGGCGTTCCTGGGAATGGTGGTATGCAGCGTACCCACCGCCAGGCTAGGGGTCATGGCCGCGCACTATCTGCCGTCGGCACTGCTCAAGCGATTGTTTTCCTTTTTGATTCTATTGATCGGGTTGAGACTGGTGATGTGATTTTACAACCAGCGAAACCCGACCCCACGCGGAGGGCACTACCTTGTCACAACCAACCGACTTGACCATCGCCACCTTCCAGCGCCGCCTGGCAAGCGGCGAGTCTCAGCCACTCGACTGGTGGCAGGCCTGCCGCGAGCGTATCGAGGCGCGCGAGTCCGACGTCCAGGCCTGGGAGTTCCTCGGCCCCGAAGTGGGGCAGGTTCCGGCCGAGGGTGCGCTGCGCGGCGTACCCGTGGGCATCAAGGACATCATCGATACCTGCGACATGCCGATCACCTGGGGGACCGGGGGCTACATGAAGAGCGACGGTGCTCTGGTCGATGCCGCGGTGGTGACGCTCCTGCGGCAGCAGGGGGCGCTGATCATGGGCAAGACCGTATCCACCGAGTTCGCCTATTTCACTCCCGGCAAGACCCGCAACCCCCATGATATCTCGCGCACGCCGGGAGGTTCGTCGAGCGGTTCCGCGGCCGCGGTGGCCGACGGCATGGTGCCCCTGGCGCTCGGCACCCAGACGGCGGGCAGTATCATCCGCCCGGCAAGCTATTGCGGTATCTATGGCTTCAAGCCGACCTTCGACACGGTCAGCATCGCCGGGATCAAACCCTTTGCTCCGTCCATGGATACCCTGGGCTGGTTCGCCAGGCATATCGACGATATCTGCACCACCTATTCGACCCTGACGCGAGCACCGGCCATCGAAACGCTACCGGATCTCTCCGGTATTCGCGTCGGGGTGCGCAGCCTGCCCGGTGACGAGACGCTGAATGCCGACGTCACGCAGGCACTGCGCCAGACGCAGGAAAGGTTCGAGAAGGCCGGTGCCAGCGTCTTCGCCTTGCCGCTCGACGCCCGCTTCGATGCTCTGGTCGAGCACCAGAAAGTCGTCTTGGCCTATGAAGCCTCCCAGAGTCTGGCCAGCGAGTATGAGCGTCATGCCGACCAGATGGGAACGAAACTGGTGGAGCTGATCCAGCAAGGCCTGGCGATTTCCTACGCGCGATATCGAGAGGCCCTAGTCGCCGCGCTCGAGCTGCGTCAGGTGCTTTCCCAGACCTTCGTGGAGGAGGTCGACGTGATTCTTGCCGCCAGCGCGCAAGGGGTGGCACCAAGAGGATTGGATGCCACCGGCGATCCGCTGTTCTGCCGCGCCTGGACCCTGCTGGGGGTGCCTTGCCTCAATGTGCCGATCAGCCAGGGCGA
>DATISN010000086.1:0-10054 GCA_035581765.1 Halomonas sp. | reverse complement strand
CAGGCGGATCGCCGAATCGGTGGTATTGACATGCTGGCCACCCGCCCCGCTGGAGCGAAACGTATCCACCCGCAGATCGTTGGTGTCGATGGTGATGTCTCCCACCTCATCGACCTCGGGCATCACCGCCACGGTGCAGGCCGAGGTGTGAATGCGACCCTGAGACTCGGTGGCCGGCACTCGCTGTACCCGATGGGCGCCGGACTCGAACTTGAGACGCGCATAGACATCCTCGCCCTTGATGCGCGAGATGATCTCCTTGTAGCCGCCCTGCTCGCCGTGGCTGACGCTGACGATCTCGACCTTCCAGCCGTGCTGCTCGGCGTAGCGGGAATACATCCGGAACAGGTCGCCGGCGAACAACGCCGCCTCGTCGCCCCCGGTGCCGGCCCGCACCTCGAGGAAGACGTTGCGGCGGTCGTCTGGGTCCCGCGGCACCAGCAGCTGCTTGAGACGGGTTTCCGTATCAAGCAGCCGCTCACGTCCATCGGCGAGCTCCATTTCGGCCAGCTCGCGCATCTCGGCATCGTGGTCATCGGTGAGCTGCGAGGCGGAGGCGATATCGGCCTCGATGCGCCGATACCCCTGCCACTCTTCGACCAGCGCCTCCAACTCGGCGTACTCACGGGAATAATCGCGAAAACGCCGCTGGTCGCCGATCACCTCGGGGTCCGCCAGCAGGGCGGAGAGTTCCTCGAAGCGCTCGGTGAAGGCATCGAGGCGCTGACGCAGGGAAGCTTTCATCGGCACCTCCTATCGGGGCTTGTCGGGGGAACTGTCGAGCAACAGGGTCGCGGCGGCATCGAGCAGGTCGTGGCGTTCGGCGGCGGCCGCCTCGCGCAGCGCCACCGTCGGGCGGTGCAAGAGGCGGTTGGTGAGCTGGTGGGCCAGGCGCCGGACCACTTCCTCCGGGTCATCGCCACGCGCGAGTTGCGCCAGCGCCTGCCGCTCGGAGAGCTCGCGCAGCGACTGGCAATGCGCGCGGAAATCGCGGATCAGCTCGCCGCCGCCGCGTATGCGTCGTTCGTGCTGCCAGGCCTCAACGCCGTGCTCGATCAGTGCCTCGGCCTGATCGGCGGCGACCTGACGATGACGCCGGTTCTCGTCGATCACCTCCTCGAGATCATCGACGGTATAGAGGAAGACATCACTGAGCTCTCCCACCTCGGGTTCGATATCGCGCGGCACGGCGATGTCGACCATGAAGATGGGACGGTGGCGGCGCTTCTTCAGGGCGCGCTCGACCATGCCCTTGCCGAGAATCGGCAGGGGGGCGGCCGTCGAGGAGATGACGATATCGGCCTCGACCAGGGCATCGGGAATCTCGTTCAAGGTCACGGCCCGGCCGCCCAGGGGCCCGGCGAGCAGCTCGGCGCGCTCCCGGGTACGATTGGCGACGGTCATCTGGCGAATGCCGGCTTCATGAAGATGGCGAGCCACCAGTTCGATGGTTTCGCCGGCGCCGATCAACAGGGCACGGGAACGGTCGAAGTCACCGAAGATGCGGCTGGCCAGGCTGACCGCCGCGTAGGCCACCGATACCGGATTGCGCCCGATGCCGGTTTCGGTACGCACCTGCTTGGCCACCGCGAAGGTGTGCTGAAAGAGACGTTCCAGCTCGCCACCGAGCCCCTTTGCCTCTCGCGCACTCTGGTAGGCATCCTTGAGCTGGCCGAGGATCTGCGGCTCGCCAAGCACCATGGAATCGAGGCCGACCGCCACGCGCATCAGATGCCGGGCGGCATCGTTTTCCAGATAGTGGTAGGCGCAGCGGGTCAGCTCCTCCGGCTGCAGGCCGTGGTAACGCCCCAGCCAGTCGAGGATCGCCTGCTCGCCGGCCGTGTCGGCAATGCAGTAGAGTTCGGTGCGATTGCAGGTGGAGAGTACCGCCGCTTCCTTGACCTCGGGCAGACCGCGCAGCTCGCCCAGCGCCGCCGCGAGCTGGGCGGGCGAAAAGGCGACCTGTTCGCGCACCGCCACGGTGGCGGTTCGGTGATTGATTCCCAGGGCAAGCAGCGTCATGCAGTCGGCGTCTTCACTCAGATAAACGGCGCTCGGGTGTGGTGCCACCCGGCTTTTGGAGCGCAAGATTCTAACACAGCACCAGGCCACGAGGCGCAATGGCCTGATCGGGCGCTTTGCCCGGGAAGGCCGAGCCGTTATGCTGGCCGCTCGGCATTCTGAACGAGACCCGCATGCCATTTGTTTTAGCGCTTCCTCACCCGCTGGCCCGCCGCGTCCTGACACCGCTGACGCTTGCCGCTCTGCTCGCCGGCTGCCAGGCACTGCCTTCCAGCGAGCCCGGCATGCTGCCGGAGGACGACCCCATGGCAAGCGCCCCGCCCATCCAGCGTGGACTGGATGCCCAGGGGCTCGCCGGGCTGATGACCGCCGAGATCGCCGGCCAGCGTGGCGAGTATCGCCGAGCGACCCAAGGTTATCTGGAGGGAGCCGAGCGTTACGACTCGGTGCAACTGATCGAGCGTGCCGCGCTGGCCGCTCGCTTCAGCAACGATGCCCAATTGCTTGCCGACACCGCCCAGCGCTGGCAGGACATGGCACCCGAGTCGGACGAGCCTGCCAGGTTGCTGGCCAGCCTCGCCGTGCAGCAGGGCGATTGGTCGGCAGCGCTCGACCAGCGGCTGCGCCTGGTCGACCTGGGGGGCCAGGGTGAGCTCGTCGCCTTCATCGAAAGCGCACTTGCCGAGGGCGCCGACCCGGCGCCCCTGCTCGAGCGGATGCACGCTCACCTGGCCACTCGAGATGCGACCGCGTCTCCCGAGGCCCACGATGCCGAGCTTGCCACGGCGATGCTCGAAGTGGCGATAGGCGACAACGCCTCGGCCTCGCGTCGGCTGGAGCGGCTCGCTCAGCTCTCGCCCGAACTCCCCGCGCTCTGGCTGACCCGCGCCCAACTCGCCCAGCAAGCCGGCGACCACACCGGGGCTCGCGATGCCGCCCGTCGCGGCCTGGCCGTGGCCCCGGGCGACGCCCGCTTCATCCTGCTGCTGGCCCAGTCGGAGCTGCGCCTGGGCAATATCGCCGCTGCCGAGACACAGACCGATGCCCTGCTCGACGAGCACTCGGGCGACGAAGGCCTGCGCCTCGCCCTCGCCCAGCTCTATCTGGACGAAGGCCTGCCCGAGCCCGCGCGCCGCCTGCTGCTGCCGCTGATTGGCGAGACCGACACGCCACCCCTGACCTTTTATCTGCTTGGTGCCATCGCCGAATCCCAGGGCGAGAGCGACAATGCCCTGCTCTATTACCGACAGGTGACCGCCGGGGAAGAATTCATGCCGGCCCGGCTGCGCGCCGCTAGCATGCTGATCGACGACGATCGCCTGGCGGATGCACGCACCTTTTTGCGCATCGAGCGACTCCGCCATGACGACGCCTTCACCGACCTGATCTCCCTGGAGGTGGAACTGCTCGACCAGCAGGGCCTTGCCGATCAGGCCGATGCCCTGATCGATCAGGAGCTGTCACGCACCCCCAACGACGAGCAGTTGCTCTATCTGCGAGCCATGCGCGCATTCAACGCAGGCGATGTCGAAGCCATGGAGCGCGATCTCGAGCGCATCATCGAGCGTAACCCCGACAGTGCGGCGGCGCTGAACGCGCTGGGGTACACCTTGGCCGCCCTGGGGCGCGAGGCGCGCTTTGAAGAGGCGCGCACCATGATCGAACGCGCCCACGAGCTGGAACCCGACAATCCGGCCATTCTCGACAGCATGGGCTGGATCCGCTTTCGCCAGGGCGACACCGAGCAGGCCCTTCCCTGGCTTCAGCGCGCCTGGGCGGCGATGCCCGACCAGGAGGTCGCGGCCCACCTGATCGAGGTACTCTGGGCCCTCGAACAACGCGACGAGGCCCGCGAGCTGCTGCGCATGGCCCTTCAGCGCTTCGAGGAACGCCCGGCACTCGAGGCACTGCTGAAGCGTCTACCCGAGCTGTCCCCGGCGCCTCGCTGATGCCAACCCCCATCATGAACCGAGAATTCTCCATGTCCTTCGTCACTTCACGTATGCCCTCTTCCACGGCGAAACCACTTATCGCGCTGCTGGTCATCGCCCTGCTCGCCGGCTGTGCCGGCCGTGCACCCGCCCCGGAAGGCGAGCGGGCCGAGGGTCAGTGGAATGATCAGGAAGATCGCCTCGAGGCCCTGGACACCTGGGATCTGATCGGCAAGGCCAGCCTGCGGACCCCACAGGATTCCACCAGCGCCAATCTCGACTGGAACCAGACCGCCCACTATTACCGGCTGCTGATCAGCGGCCCCTTCGGCAGCGGCCGCAGCACCCTCGAAGGGCGCGAGGGACGCTTCTCGCTGACCACGGCGGAGGGACGCTTCGAGGCCAAGACGCCGGAAGCGCTGATGGAGGAGCAGCTGGGCTGGTCGCTGCCGGTCAGTTCGCTGTCCGACTGGATTCGCGGCCTGCCCGCCGAGCAGAGCGAGCACCGTCTCGAGGAGGACGCGCTGGGCTTCCCCGCCACCCTGCAACAGGATGGCTGGACCATCGACTACCGCGACTGGACGCGCGTGGAAGACCTCTGGCTGCCGCGCCGCCTGGTCATGGAATACGACGAGCTGCGCGTGGTCCTGGTCGTCACCGACTGGCAGCCCCAGTTCGATGGTGACTAAGTCGACAATGCCTGACTCGACGACCCCTGAGTCGACGATCCCTGAGTCGACTATGAACAGGCCGACGCTTCCCGACCGGCTGGTGCTGCCGGCCCCCGGAAAGCTCAACCGTCTGCTGCACATCACCGGACGGCGGCCGGACGGTTACCATGAGTTGCAGACCCTGTTCCAGTTTCTCGATGTCGGCGATCGCCTGACCTTCGAGCGCCGGGACGACAGCGAGATCGGCTTGACGCCCTACCTTGACGACATCCCCCTCGAGGACAATCTGGTCATGAAGGCGGCCCGTCAGCTGCAGGCGATGACGGGCTGCACCCAGGGCGCCAACATCCATCTCGACAAGCATCTCCCCCAGGGTGGCGGCCTGGGCGGCGGCAGCTCGGATGCCGCCACGACCCTGCTCGGCCTCGATGCACTGTGGGGGCTCGGCCTCGGGATGGAGCGGCTCGCCGCAATGGGCCTGACCCTGGGCGCCGACGTGCCGGTCTTCGTGAAAGGCCATGCCGCCTGGGCAGAGGGCATCGGTGAGCGTTTGACCCCCGTCGAGCTCGACACCCCCTGGTTCGTGGTGATTCACCCCGGCATCCAGGTGTCCACGCCAGCGGTGTTCGGAGCGGCGCAATTGACACGCAACACCCCCCCGATTACCATGGCGCGCGCACTGAAAGGGGGAGCGACGAGTTGGCGCAATGATTGCGAGTCGACGGTACGCCAGCTCTACCCGGAAGTTGAGAGCGTATTCGACTGGCTGTCAGACCGCGCGCGCTCAATGCTCACCGGTACAGGCGCCTGCGTCTTCGCAAGCCTGGAAAGTGAAGCGCAGGCCGATGACCTCCAGGCCGAGGCGTCCCGCCACTGGCTCGCCTTCAAGGCACGCGGCCTGAACCGCTCCCCTCTTCATGAGGTACTGGCTTCATGATGTGCTGGGCCGATAAACACCGCGTCCCGGCCGGGGCAATCGCCCCCCATCCCGAGACCCAACACTGCAAAGGTGGCTGCACGTGTCAAAATTGATGGTTTTCGCCGGGAATGCCAATCCCGAACTGGCCCAGAAGGTAGCTGAGAGTCTGGACAGCCGCCTGGGCAACGCCACGGTAGGCCAGTTCAGCGACGGAGAGGTCGCGGTCGAGATCAACGAGAACGTGCGCGGCAAGGATGTGTTTCTCCTTCAATCCACCTGTGCACCGACCAACGACAACCTGATGGAGCTGATCCTGATGGTCGACGCCCTGAGACGGGCCTCGGCCACGCGGATCACCGCCGTGGTGCCCTACTTCGGCTATGCCCGTCAGGATCGCCGGGTACGCTCCGCCCGAGTGCCGATTTCCGCCAAGATCGTCGCCGACATGCTGGTCAAGGCCGGCGTCGACCGCGTGATGACCATGGACCTGCACGCCGACCAGATTCAGGGCTTCTTCGATGTTCCGGTGGATAACGTCTACGGCTCACCGATCCTGCTCGATGACATCGAACGCCAGAATTATGATGATCTGGTGGTGGTATCGCCGGACGTCGGCGGCGTGGTGCGGGCTCGCGCCATCGCCAAGCAGCTCAATGCCGATCTTGCCATCATCGACAAGCGCCGCCCGCAGTCCAATCAGGCGCAGGTGATGCATATCATCGGTGAGATCGAGGGACGCAACTGCGTCGTGGTCGATGACATGATCGATACCGCCGGTACGCTGTGCAAGGCCGGCGAGGCCCTCAAGGCCCACGGTGCATGCCGCGTGGTGGCATATGCCACCCATCCGATCCTGTCGGGTCCGGCGGTCGACAATATCACCGGCTCGGTGCTCGACGAAGTCGTCGTCACCGATACCATTCCGCTGTCAGACGTCGCCCGTCGCAGCGGCAAGATTCGCCAGCTCAGCGTGGCCGGGCTGATCGCCGAAGCGATCCGCCGGGTCAGCAACGAGGAATCCGTCAGCGCCATGTTTCACTGAACTCGCTTCACTGAAACGGGCATGACGACGCCCCCGGTCATTCCGGGGATTACGAAAGCGCCATCGCCTGGTCGCGGGGATGGCGCTTTCTTGCTCAACCCATGAGGTTCCAATCCATGTCAGATTTCATTCTTAACGCCACGGTTCGCAACGACCTGGGGAAAGGTGCGAGCCGCCGCCTGCGTCGTGCGAACGAGCAAGTGCCGGCCATCATCTACGGTGGTGAGCAGGCTCCCGAGGCCATCTCCGTCGAGAAGACCGGCTTCTACAAGGCCATCGAGGAAGAGTCCTTCTTCTCCTCCGTGATCACCGTGCAGCTGGAGGGCAAGTCGCAGCAGGTGGTGGTTCGCGACCTCCAGCGCCACCCCTTCAAGCCGCTGGTGACGCATGCCGATTTCCTGCGCGTCGATGCGACCCACGAAATCACCCTCAACGTGCCGCTGCACGTGGTGGGCGAGGACGCCTGCAAGGCCATCAAGGACGATGATGGCGAGCTGCACATCCTCTCCAACGATGTTCAGATCAGCTGCCTGCCCAAGGACCTGCCGGACTTCCTGGAAGTCGACATCTCGGCGCTCGAGATCGGCACCACCCTGCACCTGTCCGATCTCAAGGTGCCGGCCGGCGTGACCCTGGTCGACCTGACCCATGGTGAAGACCACGACAATGCCGTGCTCAGCATCACCAAGGCCAAGGTGCGCGCCGAGGAAGACGACGAGGAAGGCGATGACGCCGCCAAGGGCGACGACGCTGCCGACAGCAAGAGCAGCGACGAGTAAGCGTTCTGCTCAGGCGCCATGCCAGGTCGGCATGGCGCCTACCTTTCCGATCAAGCGCCCAGGCGCTTGATTTTTTTTGGAGGCAGCGACGATGCGTCAGGTGAAAGCGATCATCGGGCTGGGTAACCCCGGTAGCGACTATGCCGGCACGCGACACAATGTCGGCGCCTGGGTCGTGCACGCCCTGGCCCGCCAGACCGGTGGCGAACTGCGGCCCGACAAGAAGTTTCTCGGGCTACACGCCCGGGTTCGCCTGGACGGCCACGAGGTGCATTTGCTGGAACCGACTACCTTCATGAACCGCAGCGGGGGCGCGGTGGCCGCGCTCTGTCAGTTCTTTCGCCTCGAGGCGGACGAGTTGCTGGTCGTGCACGACGAGCTCGACCTGCCGGCCGGCACCGCACGTTACAAACAGGGCGGTGGTCACGGCGGCCACAACGGCTTGCGCGACATCATCAGCGCGCTCGGCAACGAACGGGGTTTCCATCGCCTGCGCCTGGGCATCGGCCATCCCGGTGACGCCCGCCAGGTCACCCACTACGTGCTGGGGCGTCCCGGCAAGGCCGACCATGCCGCTATCGACGCCGCTATCGAGGAGTGCCAGGCCACCCTGCCACTGGCCATCGCCGGCGAATGGGCCAAGGCCATGAACCGGCTGCACAGTTTCAAGCCGTGATCGCAGCCTGTGGCTGACACCGCAGGCGTCCCGTAGACTATCGGCCATCCTCCATTATCGTAATCGCTTTCCAGGAAGATCCCATGGGTTTCAACTGCGGTATCGTCGGCCTGCCCAATGTCGGCAAGTCCACACTCTTCAATGCGCTGACCAAGTCCGGCATCGACGCCGAGAACTTCCCCTTCTGCACCATCGAGCCCAACGTGGGTATCGTGCCGATGCCCGATCCGCGCCTGGATGCCTTGGCCGAGATCGTCAAACCACAGAAGGTGCTGCCCACCACCATGGAGTTCGTCGACATCGCGGGCCTGGTGGCCGGGGCCTCCAAGGGCGAGGGGCTCGGCAACCAGTTCCTGGCCAACATTCGCGAGACCCAGGCGATCGCCCATGTGGTGCGCTGCTTCGACAACGACAACGTCATCCACGTGGCCAACCAGATCGACCCGCGCGCCGATATCGAGATCATCAACATGGAACTCGCGCTGGCCGACCTCGACACCGTCGAGCGCGCCATCCAGCGCCTGACGCGAGTGGCCAAGGGCGGCGACAAGGACGCCATCGCCACCAAGGCAATCCTCGAGCGCATCCAGCCGCACCTCGCCGAGGGCCTGCCGCTGAGAAGCGTCGGTCTCGACGATGACGAGCAGCGTCAACTCAAGAGCTTCGGCTTCCTGACGCTCAAGCCCACGATGTACATCGCCAACGTCAACGAGGACGGCTTCGAGGCCAATCCCTACCTCGACGTGGTCCGGGAAATCGCCGCCGCGGAAGACGCCGTGGTGGTGCCGGTGTGCAACCAGATCGAGGCCGAAATCGCCGAGCTCGACGATGACGAGCGCGCCATGTTCCTCGATGAGATGGGCATGTCCGAGCCTGGGCTCGACCGGGTCATCCGCGCCGGTTACGCCTTGCTCGGCCTGCAGACCTATTTCACCGCCGGGGTGAAGGAAGTTCGCGCCTGGACCGTGAGGATCGGGGCGACCGCCCCCGAGGCGGCTGGCGTGATCCACACCGACTTCCAGAAGGGATTCATCCGCGCCGAGGTGGTCGGCTACGAGGACTTCGTGACCCTGGGCGGTGAACAGGGCGCCAAGGATGCCGGCAAGTGGCGCCTGGAAGGCAAGGACTATGTGGTGCGCGACGGCGACGTCATTCATTTCCGCTTCAATGTGTGAGTCGCGGAGGCCCATCTAACGGGCCGCCGCGCTTGACCCCGGCGACCTGCATCCGTAGACTCCGCCTCCGTTACACGGCTACGTAGCTCAGCTGGTTAGAGCACATCACTCATAATGATGGGGTCCCCTGTTCGAATCAGGGCGTAGCCACCAGACCCGAAAAAGCCCGAGGAAGGTCCCTTCCTCGGGCTTTTTTCCGTGCAGACAACAGGTGACCCGGTTGCGCCCGGCCAGCGCCGAGCCTGTTGCTCAGAGCGGCCCGCGGCGATTCAGGAAGGCCGTCAGCACCGCGGTCAGCGAGGCCACGTCACGCGCACCAGCCGTCTCGCGGATCGAATGCATCGCCCACTGCGCTACCCCCACGTCAAGCGTCGGCACGCCAAGTTCGGTCGCGGTGATCGGCCCGATGGTGCTGCCGCAGCCCATATCGGCACGTGTCACGAAGGTCTGCACCGGCTCGCCCGCCTCGCGGCACAGGTCGCGAAACATCGCGGCGGTGGCGCTGTTGGTCGCGTAGCGCTGGTTGGCATTGACCTTGATCACCGGACCGCCATTGATCACGGGGCCATGCGACGCATCGTGCTTGTCGAGGAAGTTGGGGTGCAACGCATGGGCGTTGTCGCAGGAGATCATCCGCGATGCCTGGATCAGTCGGACGAAGGCCTCCTGATCGGTGCCGCCCAGCTGCTCGACCACGCGGCGCAGCACATCACCGAGGAATGGCCCTTGCGCGCCACAAGCGCTGGCACTGCCGACTTCCTCATGATCGTTGGCCACCAGCACCGCGCCTTGGCTGCCGTCGCATTGCAGCAGCGCTTCGAGCCCCATGAAGCAGGACA
>DATISN010000085.1:0-1744 GCA_035581765.1 Halomonas sp. | reverse complement strand
CGACAACCTCGTCTATGCCGGTAGCCACGGGTTCGACATTACCGGCCCCGATGGCCTGCACATGCAGCACGAACGCGCGGCGGAATTCCTCCCGGCTCTCGACGCGGCAGAAGCCGCGCTGCAGACCCGCCTGGCCGGCGTGGCGGGCGTGCTCGTCGAGCGCAAGCGCTTTGCCATCGCCACCCACTACCGTCTCGTCGTAGAGCGTGATCTGGACCTCGTCCGGGCGGCCGTCGCGTCCGTTGCAGACGAGCACCCGCAACTGCGGCGAACCGGTGGCAAGAAGGTCTTCGAACTGCGCCCGCAGCTGCCCTGGGACAAGGGCAAGGCCGTTCTCTGGCTGCTCGAGGCGCTCGACCTGGCGGACGATGGCGTCATGCCGATCTATATCGGCGACGATGAGACCGACGAGGATGCCTTTGCGGTGATGCATGGGCGGGGCGGTCTCGGTATCTTCGTCGGCGATCTTTCCCCCGGCACCACCGCCCGCTATCGACTGGACGACACCGATGCCGTCGGGCGCTTTCTTGGCTACCTTGCCGACAGGCTGGAAGGTGCATCTTGAGCGACTGGGCCCTGGATTATCACGACTTCGACCCCGCCCAGGAAGGGCTGCGTGAGTCGCTGTGTACGCTCGGCAACGGTTATTTTGCGGCCCGCGGGGCCGCGGAGGAGTCGGAAGCGGGTGAAGTCCACTACCCGGGCACCTATCTCGCGGGAGGTTACAACCGGCTGTCGACGGAGATCGCCGGTCGGGTCATCGAAAACGAGGATCTGGTCAATCTGCCCAACTGGCTGTGCCTGACGTTTCGCCCCGAGGGCGGCGACTGGTTCAATCTCATGGCAATTGAATTGCTCGACTATCGCCAGTCCCTTGATATTGAAGTCGGTATGCTCAAGCGGCAGCTTTTCTTTCGCGACCATCAGGGGCGTGAGACCACACTGATAACGCAGCGCCTCGTGCATATGGCGCATCCCCATTTGGGCGCTATCGAATGGCGCATCCGTCCCGAAAACTGGTCGGGGCGTATTTCGGTGCGCTCGGCCCTGGATGGGCGGGTTATCAATGCCGGTGTCGAGCGCTACCGGCAACTGGCGAGCACCCATCTGGTGCCGTTGTCGACGGACACACCCCTTGCCGACACGATTCGTCTGCAGGTCGAAACGGGTCAATCCAGGTTGCACGTCGCCCAGGCGGCACGCACGCGCCTGCGCGTGAACGGCCAGGACGTCGAGGGTACGCGCCAGATCGTTCGGGAGACCGGTTACATCGCCCATGACATCACGCTCGACCTCGCCGCGGGCGATGAGGCCGTGGTGGAGAAAGTCGTCGCGATGCATACGTCACGTGATCGCGCTATTGCCGAACCCGGACTCGCCGCCTGCCAGTCGGTGGCCAGGGCAGGGACATTCGCCGACCTGCTGGAGAGCCATCGGCGCATCTGGTCGCACCTCTGGCAGCGCTGCGATGTGACGCTCGATGGCGGCGGGCGCGCCCAGATGATTCTGCGTCTGCACATCTTTCACCTGCTGCAGACGGTTTCGCCGCACATTGTCGACCTGGACGTCGGTGTGCCGGCCCGGGGGCTGCACGGCGAGGCCTATCGGGGGCACATCTTCTGGGACGAGTTGTTCATCTTCCCTTTTCTGACCTACCGCATCCCGGAGATCACCCGCGCGCGGCTGCGCTATCGCTACCGGCGCCTGGACGAGGCTCGCCATTTGGCGCGCGAGGCCGGCTACC
>DATISN010000084.1:0-15408 GCA_035581765.1 Halomonas sp. | reverse complement strand
CTGGGAGTGTGAAACGTTATTACCAGTCACCGGGCGCTTGCCGGTAACCTGACATACTTTGGACATTGGAGCCTCCAACCGCTTGGCCAGGTGTTCATACCTGAGTGTTCAAAACCTGTCGGGCAAACCGGGGAGATCCCGAAACATTTGACCCAAGGGAATTCAAAGGTGGCATTTTATACCAGAGCCCTCCTGGATAGGCAAGCCTCGTCCCCGCTTCTGCCAGGCCGTGGCGCCCCTGTCACGGCGCTGCGTCAAAGCCAGCCCCGCTCGGCGAACGAGACCACCTCGCCATCGCCTACCACGAAATGGTCCAGCACCCGAATCTCAAATAGCCCCAGTGCCTCGCGCAGCCGCTCGGTGATCCGCCGGTCGGCATCGCTCGGCTCGGCGACCCCCGAGGGGTGATTGTGAGCAAAGATGACTGCCCCGGCACCGAGTTCCAGCGCCCGCCGTGCGACCTCCCGTGGGTAGACCGAGGCGCTGTTGAGGGTGCCGCGAAACAGTGACTCGTAGACGATCACCTGATGCTGGCTGTCGAGAAAGAGCGCCGCGAATTCCTCATGGCCGAGATGGCGCAGCTGCGAGGCGAGATAGGCCCGAACCAGCGACGGCGACGTCAGCGCGTCTCCCCGTGCCAGCTGGCTCGCCAGGTGGCGGCGCGACAACTCCAGCGTGGCCTGAAGCTGCACGAACTTGGCCGTGCCCAGTCCATGTTCGGCGCAAAAACGCGTCTGGTCGGCCTCCAGCAGCTGACGCAGGCCCCCGAAGGCGGCGAGCAGGTCGCGCGCCAGATCCACCGCGGAGCGCCCCTGGACCCCCACACGCAGAAAGATCGCCAGCAGCTCCGCATCGGACAGGGCCTGCGACCCCAGCGCCAGCAGCTTCTCTCGGGGACGCTCGCCTTCCGGCCAGTCGCGAATCGCCATGGTGATCTCCCTGCTTGCCTCAAATGGTTGTCAGTCGTCGTTGGCTGCCGCTAACCGTCGGCCCGCTCGCTACGCAAGGTCGGGCGGCGATGGTAAGCTAGACCATCGTATTTTCGTTCGGATATTGCCATGTCAACGCTGCCTGGCCCCGGGAACGCCGACCGTCCGATCATGGACCCCCGGAATGCCGGCCACCCGATCGCGGGCCGCCCGATCGCGGGCCGTCGCATACTGCTCGGCATCAGTGCCGGCATCGCCGCCTACAAGAGCGCAACGCTCGCCCGCCTGCTCAAGCAGTCGGGTGCCGAGGTGCGCGTGGTCATGACCGAGGGCGCCCAGGCGTTCATCACGCCACTGACCCTTCAGGCACTGACGGGTGAAGCCGTGCGCACCTCCCTGCTCGACCCCGACGCCGAGGCCGGCATGGGGCATATCGAGCTGGCCCGCTGGGCCGATATCATCCTCATTGCCCCGGCCACGGCCGACGTGATGGCGCGCCTGGCGATCGGCATGGCCGATGACCTGCTCACCACCCTATGCCTGGCGAGCGACGCTCACAAGGTGATGGCCCCGGCCATGAATCAGGCGATGTGGCGACAGCCCCCCACGTCCCGCAACGCGGCGCGTCTCCAGGCCGATGGCTGGCGCTTGCTCGGACCCTCGAGCGGCGACCAGGCCTGCGGCGACGTGGGCCCGGGGCGCATGATGGAGCCCGAGGCGATCCTTGCGGCGCTGCTTTCTATGGCGCCCGATGCCGCGCCGGCTATGGCGCCCGACGCCGCGCTGGCCATGGCGCCCGACGCCGCGCCGGCTGCCCGCCCGACCGAGGCGGTCGCCTCTCGAGAGGCCGAGGGCCTGACCATCACGATCACCGCCGGCCCCACCCGCGAGCCACTGGATCCGGTGCGCTATCTCTCCAACCACAGCTCCGGCAAGATGGGCTACGCGCTCGCCACCGCCGCCGCCTCGCTCGGCGCCCGCGTCAGGCTGATCAGCGGACCGGTCGCGCTGTCCACGCCCGAGGGAGTCGAGCGATTCGACGTTGAGACGGCACTCGACATGGCCGAAGCGGCCGACCGCCTCGCCGATGACAGCGATATCTTCATCGGCTGCGCGGCGGTGGCCGACTACCGTGCCGAAGCCGCCGCCGAGCACAAGATCAAGAAGCACGAAGGCGACGAAGGGCTGACCCTGCGTCTGGTCAAGAATCCCGACATCATCGCCGGCGTCGCCGCCCGCCGCCCCGAGAATGCACCCTGGCCGCTCGTGGTGGGGTTTGCCGCCGAGACCCGCGAGCTCGAGACCTACGCCCGCGACAAGCTGCTGCGCAAGCAGCTCGACATGATCGTTGCCAATGACGTCTCGCGCGCCGAAGGCGGCTTCGGCTCCGACGACAATGCCGCCCTGCTGTTGTGGCGCGAAGGCCGGTGGCAAGGCGGCGAATGGCAGAGCAGCGACCGCCTGGGCCGTGACGATCTGCCTTCTCAGCCCAAGTCGCAGCTGGCACTCATTGTGATCCGACGCGCGCTGCATTGCCTTGAGGCAAGGCGCTCCCCCTGATACGAACCACGACCTGGACGATCCCATGCCCGACATCAACCCGCGGCCAGCCGCTCGCCCTCGCCTGGCCGTCAAGCTGCTCGACCCCCGCATGGCTGACTACCTGCCCCACTACGCGACCGACGGCTCCGCCGGCATGGACCTGCGCGCCCTGCTGGACGAGCCGCTGACGCTTTTGCCAGGCCAGTGCGAACTGGTCCGCACCGGGCTCGCCATGTACCTGGGCGACCCGACCCTCGCCGGCTTGATCCTGCCGCGCTCGGGGCTCGGCCATAAACACGGCATCGTCCTCGGCAACCTGGTGGGTCTGATCGATTCGGACTACCAGGGCGAGCTGATGGTGTCGGTGTGGAATCGCAGCGATCGCGCCTTCACCCTGGAACCCTTCGAACGCTTGGCGCAGTACGTCATCGTCCCCGTGGTGCAGGCCGAGCTCGAGATCGTCGACGACTTTACCAGCAGTGCCCGCGGCGAGGATGGCTTCGGCAGCTCGGGAAGACGCTGATGTTTCAAACAGTCAACCGGAAGTGACACCATGACACAACAACGCCCCCACAGCGTTCCCGCCTCGATCTTTCGCGCCTACGACATACGCGGCATCGTCGACGAGACGCTCACCGAGGCAAGCGTCGAGGCGATCGGGCGCGCCATCGGCAGCGAAGCCGCCGCCCGTGGCGAGTCCACCGTGGTGGTAGCCCGCGACGGCCGCCTGTCCGGCCCTCGCCTGCAGGACGCCCTGACCCGGGGCCTGACCGCGAGCGGTCGCGACGTCGTGGACATCGGCATGGTGCCGACCCCGGTGCTGTATTACGCCACCCATGTGCTCGAAGGCACCGCCTCCGGCGTGATGGTCACCGGCAGCCACAATCCCCCCGACTACAACGGCTTCAAGATCGTGCTCGGCGGCGAGACGCTTTCCGGCGAGACCATCACCGCCCTCTACCAGCGCATCCAGCAGGGCGACCTGACCGAGGGCCAGGGCAGCGTCCGCCGGGAAGATGTTCGCGAGGCCTATCTGGCGCGCATCCTCGGCGACGTCAGTCTCGCCCGGCCACTCAAGGTAGTGGTGGACTGCGGCAACGGCGTGGCTGGCGAACTGGGTCCCCAACTTGTCGAGCGGCTCGGTGCCGAGACCCATCCGCTGTTCGCCGAGATCGACGGCACCTTCCCCAATCATCACCCGGACCCCGGCAAGCCCGAGAATCTCCAGGACCTGATCCGCGAGGTGCAGGCGAGCGGTGCCGATATCGGCCTGGCCTTCGACGGCGACGGCGACCGCCTGGGCGTCATCACCCCCAGCGGCAAGCTGATCTACCCTGACCACCTGCTGATGGCCTTCGCAGAGGACATGCTCGGCCGCAACCCCGGCGCCAAGGTGATCTTCGACGTCAAGTGCACCGGCAACCTGACGCGGGTGATCGAGGAGGCCGGGGGCGAGCCCGAAATGTGGCGCACCGGTCATTCGCTGATCAAGGCGCGCATGAAGGAAACCGGCGCCCTGCTCGCCGGGGAGATGAGCGGCCACATCTTCTTCCGGGAGCGCTGGTACGGTTTCGACGATGGGCTCTACGCTGGCGCCCGATTGCTTGAAATCCTGTCGAAGCAGGCCGACGATGCCGACGCCTTCTTCGCCCGCTTCCCTCAGGACCTGAGCACGCCCGAGATCAACATCAGCGTCACCGACGAGAACAAGTTCGACCTGGTGGCCAGGCTGGCCCGTGAGGGCAATTTCGGTGACGACGGCATCAAGACCACCCTGGACGGCATTCGCGTCGATTACCCGGATGGCTGGGGCCTGTGCCGCGCCTCCAACACCACGCCGGTGCTGGTGCTGCGCTTCGAGGGCAAGAGCGAGGCCGCGCTCGCGCGTGTCCAGCGCCGCTTCGCCGACGCCCTGTCCCGGGTCGCCCCCGAGCTCGCCCTGCCTTTCTGAGGCGCCGCCTCGCGCTCAACGAGCCATGCTCATTTTATGCTCAACGATTCATGATCAACGATTCGTGACAAATAAGGACCCGCCATGACCGAGCAACAGACCCGCGACCCGCAGCTGACCGTCGAAGTGCTTTCGGAGGCACTGCCCTATATCCAGCGCTTCTCCGGCAAGACGGTCGTGGTGAAGTATGGCGGCAATGCCATGACCGAGGATGCGCTGATCGATTCCTTCGCCCGCAACATGGTGTTGATGAAGGAAGTCGGCATCAACCCGGTCGTGGTCCACGGCGGTGGGCCGCAGATCGGCGATCTCCTGAAGCGACTCAACATCGAGTCGCGCTTCGTCAATGGCATGCGGGTCACCGATGCGGAAACCATGGACGTGGTCGAGATGGTCCTCGGTGGGCTGGTCAACAAGGGCATCGTCAACCTGATCAACCAGTGCGGTGGCAAGGCAATCGGGCTGACCGGCAAGGATGGCGCCCAGATTCGCGCCCGTAAGCTCAAGGTGGAACATCAAAGCCCCGAGATGATCGCCCCGGAGATCATCGATATCGGCCATGTCGGCGAGGTGGAACACATTTCTACCGAGCTGATCGAGATGCTGGCCGAACGCGACTTCATTCCGGTGATCGCCCCGATCGGCGTCGATGCCGCAGGCAACAGCTACAACATCAATGCCGACCTGGTGGCCGGCAAGGTGGCCGAGGCGCTCGGCGCCGAAAAACTGATGCTGCTGACCAATGTGGCCGGATTGATGAACGCCGAGGGCAAGGTACTGACCGGACTGACCACCGCGCAGGTGGATGCCCTGATCGCCGATGGCAGCATCCATGGCGGCATGCTGCCCAAGATCCGCTGTGCCCTGGACGCCGTGAAGGGTGGGGTGAAGAGCGCCCATATCATCGACGGCCGGGTGCCCCACGCCACCTTGCTTGAGATCTTCACCAACGCCGGTGTAGGCACCTTGATCACCGACAACACCCTTGATGCAGATTCGGCGTGAGCCTGAGGGCTCCACGTTCTTTGCGTCCGTTCTTTGCGCCCGGGCGAGGCCGCCATTAGGATAAAGCGTCCCCTATAAAAGAAAAAATGCACATGACGCAGGAAAACCCCACCCCCTCGCGCCGCGAGCAGATCTTGCAGGCGTTGGCGCGGATGCTGGAGGAAGACAGCGGCAAGCGCATCACCGTGGCCGCCCTGGCACGCCAGGTCGGCGTCTCGGAGGCCGCGCTGTATCGCCACTTTCCGAGCAAGGCCCGCATGTTCGAAGGGCTCATCGCCTTCATCGAGGAGACGCTTTTCGCGCGCATCAACCGCATCCTCGAGGAGGAAACCGAGGCGATCCCGCGCTGCGGCAGGATACTTGCCCTGGTGCTGGCCTTCGCCGAGAAGAATCCGGGCCTGTCCCGTCTGCTCGGCGGCGACGCCCTGACCGGCGAGACCGCCCGCCTGCGACTGCGCATTCATCAGCTCTTCGAGCGACTCGAGACCCAGTTCAAGCAGATCCTGCGGGAAGCCGAGCCGCGCGAAGGCCGTCGCCCTTCTCTGCCGGTGTCGGCCGCGGCCAACCTGCTGCTGGCCTATGCCGAGGGGCGCATCTCTCAGTACGTGCGCAGCGATTTCCGTCGCCGCCCCACCGCGCATTGGGAGGATCAGTGGCAACTGCTCTCGTCCCGGCTGATGCATGACGTGCCGCAACTGGCCTGAGGCCGGTCAGCCAAATCGTCACCCCATCAACCCACGGAGCCCTCATGCAAAAGCCCCGGCCGATGGCCGGGACTTTGTTGCTTCAGGACGCCATTTGTCAGGACGATGGCTGTCGGGGCGATCTATCGCGAGGATCCAGCACGACGGTTCAGAGAAGACTCATGCGACCAGGGCGTCGCCGATCTGGTGGCGAATCTTCTTCATGGCGTTCTTCTCGAGCTGGCGAATACGCTCGGCGGAGATGCCATAGACGTCGGCCAGATCGTGCAGCGTCGCCTTGTGATCGCTCAACCAGCGCCGCTGCAGGATATCCCGAGAGCGCTCATCCAGCGATTCCAGAGCAAGCTGGAGGCGCCGCGTCGCGTCGCCTTCCCAGTCACTGTCCTCGAGCAGCGTCGCAGGGTCCCCGGAGGCATCGTCGAGATAGTGGACCGGCGCCTGGTAGGCGGACTCGTCATCGTCGTTCGGTGCGGCGTCAAAACCGGCATCGTGAGCCGACAGGCGCCCCTCCATCTCGCGCACCACCTCGGGCTTGACGTCAAGATCCTTGGCAATCGCCTCGACCTCATTGGTGTTCAACCATGACAGGCGCTTCTTGGCACCGCGCAGGTTGAAGAACAGCTTGCGCTGGGCCTTGGTCGTGGCGATTTTCACGATGCGCCAGTTGCGCAGCACGAACTCGTGAATCTCGGCCTTGATCCAGTGCACGGCGAAGGACACCAGGCGCACCCCCTGGTTGGGGTCGAAGCGCTTGACGGCCTTCATCAATCCCACATTGCCTTCCTGGATCAGGTCGGCCTGCGGCAATCCATAGCCGGAATAGCTGCGGGCGATATGCACGACGAAACGCAGGTGCGAAAGCACCAGACGACGTGCCGCCTCAAGATCACCCTCGTCATGCAGACGGAAGGCCAGGTCTCGCTCCTCGTCGGAGGACAGCATCGGTATGCGACTGACCGACTGGATGTAACCGTTGAGGTCACGGCCCGGCGATAACTGGCCCACTGGCAGAAGACTGGTGCTCATGTGCAGGATGTCTCCCTCTCGAAGCCCAAATACGTTTTCAATCTCAAATACCTGGCCCCACTATGATGTACAGGTGTCGCGAGCTTTGAGGGCGGCAGCCGCCAAAGGTTCCGACAGGTCAGCGACGGTTGTCCGAGCGAACAGGCCCGTACAAGGGGCCGAGTCTGCACTGGTTTCGCCGTTGGATTGGCGAACTGCGTCTACCGTGGCCGAATCTCGGCGAGGTGTCGACTCACCGCGATCCAGGCCCCCAACAGACCCAATAGTGTACTACAGGCAAGCAGGATTGCCGAGCTGGACAGCGTTAATTGGGGCAGGCTGAAGCTCGCCCCGTAGCTCCCCGCCAGCGCCGTAACGGGCGCCGAGAGCCAGCCGCTGCCGAGCGTCAGCAAGCCCCAAGCGATCGCGCCACCCCCCAGGCCATACCAGGCCCCACTGTAGAGGAAGGGCCGACGCACGAAGGCCTGCGTGGCGCCGATCAGCGTCACGACCTCGATCTCCTGGCGGCGACTCTCCACCGCCAGGCGAATGGTATTGCCGACCACCAGCAGCACCCCCGACCCGAACAGCACCGCCAGCGCCAGGGCGACCCGGCGCCCCAGCTCGGCCAGGTGGCGCAACCGCTCGATCCAGGCCATGTCCAGACGCACCTCCTCGACACCGGCAATCGCCTCGAGGGTATCGGCGAGTGACTGCACTTCGTCGGGTGAGGCGTCCGCCGGGGTCACCACGATGCTTGCCGGCAGCGGATTTTCCTCGAGTCGCGCCAGGGCGTCATCCAGGCCCAGCGAGGCCTGAAACTCGGCCATGCCCTCGGCGGCGGTGATGAGCCGGGTGCCGGCCACGCCACCCTGGGCAGCCAGGGCCTCGTTAATCCGGCCCGCTTCGTCATCGTCCACGGGTGAGGTCAGATAGGCGGTAAGGGTCGCGCTCTCCTCCAGCTCGGCATCGAGCAGCCGGGCGCTGTCCAGCGTCAACCACAGCGCGGCGGGCAGCACCAGGGCAATGGCGATAGCCAGCATGGTCATCAGGCTGCCAACGGGATGGCGGAGCAGTCGCCGCGCGCTGTCCAGGCTCATGGTGCGGTGATGGCGCGCCCAGCTGCGCAGCCGGTTACCCGAGCGGGCACGCTGGCTCTGCGCGCCCCGGGGCGACGGACGGGTCGGCTTGCGGCTCATGCCGACGCCTCGTCGGCCACCAGGCGGCCGCCGCTCAGGCGCAGCACGCGGTGGCGCAGCCGCGCAATCAGTGCCAGGTCGTGGCTGGCGACCATCACCGTGGTGCCGATACGGTTGAAGTCCTCGAAGAGTGCCATGATGTCGGCGGAGAGCTGAGGGTCGAGATTGCCGGTAGGCTCGTCGGCCAGCAGCAGCGCCGGGGTGTTCACTACCGCCCGGGCGATGCCCACGCGCTGTTGTTCACCGCTGGAAAGCTCGATGGGCAGCGCCTTCTCGCGGTGCAACAGCCCCACCTTGTCCAGCGATGCCCGCACCCGGCGCGCGGCCTCTCGGGGTTCGATGCCCTGGATCTCCAGGGGCAGCGCGACGTTGTGGTAGATGGAGCGATCGAAGAGCAACTGGTGATCCTGGAAGACCACGCCGATCTGGCGGCGATAGAACGGGACCTGGCTATGGTGCAGTCGATCGATATCGTGGCCGGCCACCACCACGCGGCCTCGGCTCGGCCGCTCCAGCCGCATGACCAGCCGCAGCAACGAACTCTTGCCGGCGCCGGAATGGCCGGTAAGAAACACCATCTCGCCGCGGCGCACGCGAAAATCGATGTTGGCGAGCGCCTCGAAGCGGCCTCCGTAGCGCTTGCCGACATGCTCGAAGGCAATCATCCGTCGGCGTCTGCCTTGTCCCGGTCGAACAGGGCATCGACGAACTCGGCGGCCACGAAGGGGCGCAGGTCGTCCAGCGACTCCCCGACGCCGATGAAGCGGATCGGCGTGCCCAGCTGCTTGGCCAGGGCGAAGATGATGCCGCCCTTGGCGGTACCGTCGAGCTTGGTCAGGGTAATGCCGGTGATCGGCACCGCCTCGTTGAAGGTACTGGCCTGGGAGATGGCGTTCTGACCGGTGCCGGCATCGAGCACCAGCATCACCTCGTGGGGCGCGGTGTCATCGAGCTTGCCCATGACCCGGTGGACCTTCTTGAGCTCCTCCATCAGGTGCGCCTTGTTGTGCAGGCGACCGGCGGTGTCGGCGATCAGCACATCGATCTTGCGTGCCTTGGCGGCGGCCACGGCGTCGAAGACCACCGAGGCACTGTCGGCCCCGGTGTGTTGGGCGATCACCGGCACGCTGTTGCGCTCGCCCCATACTTGCAGCTGCTCGACGGCGGCGGCGCGGAAGGTGTCGCCGGCCGCCAGCATCACGCTGCGGCCCTCGCGCTGGAAGCGCTGGGTCAGCTTGCCGATGGTAGTGGTCTTGCCGACCCCATTGACCCCCACCACCAGGATGACGAAAGGTCCCGTCCCCTTGGCAGGCAGGACGAGCGGTCGGGTGACCGGCTCGAGCATCACGACTAGCTCTTCCTGCAGCGCGCGGTAGAGGGCCTGCGGCTCCTTGAGCTCCTTGCGCGACACGCGATCGGTGAGGCGATCGATGATCTCCGTGGTGGCCTCGATCCCCACGTCGGCCATCAGTAACTGGGTCTCCAACTCCTCAATGAGATCGTCGTCGATCTGCTTGCTACCGAGGAATATCCCGGCCACGCCCTCGGTGAAACTCTCACGGGTCTTGCCGAGGCCTGCCCGCATGCGCGAGAACCAGCCGGTCTTTTCTTTTCCAACCTTGTCCTTGCCGGCCGTGCCGCTGCCCACCGGCTCGTCGTGGAGCGCGGCTCTGGCAGGCGCCTCGACGGGCGGGGTGGGCGGAGCCGGCATGTCGTCGCGTGACGGCTCGGCTCCCCTATCGGCCTCTGTATCGGTCCCGATATCGGGTCGGGGCTCGGCGGGCACCTCGACAGGTGACGCAGAAGAGGGCTCCAGAGGTGGTTCGGAAGCCGGCGCAGCGTCGTCGTCGATGGTTTCCGGCGGGTGCGGTTCACCGGGTTTACCGGCGTCGGCGGTCGCGTCATCGACGGCGTCGCCGATATCGTCCGGTAACGCCTCGCTCTCCGCTGGGTCCGGGGTCTGGGGGCTATCCTTGGGCTTCTTGCGCTTGAAAAAACCGAGCATGGAATGATTCAGCCTCGCGGGTGAACGAATCGTCACATCCTACCACTGCGCACCATGACTGTGGACAACCCACCGGTTACAATCCTCGCCATGTCACCACGCCGCTCCCCCTCCCGCCGAAAGGTACGCCCGCCAGGCGCCATCGGCACGTTACGCTTGATCGGCGGCGATTACCGTCGGCGCCGGCTGCCGGTCCTCGACAGTCCCGGGCTTCGCCCGACACCCGACCGGGTTCGCGAGACGCTGTTCAACTGGCTGGCCACTCAGACCGCGGGCGCCCGCGTGCTGGACCTGTTCGCCGGCACCGGCGCCCTGGGCCTCGAGGCGCTGTCGCGAGGCGCCCGCGAAGCGTGCTTTGTCGAGCGCGACCCCCGGGTGGCAACACAACTTGTCGACAACCTGACCACCTTGGGAGCCGATTCACGCGGCCGCGTGGTGACCGGCGACGCCTTGGCGTTCTTGAAAGGCGAGCCCAGCGCTCATTCGCTGGTATTTCTCGACCCGCCCTTCCATCAAGGCCTCGCCGCCCCCTGCTGCGAGGCGCTGGAGGCAGGCTGGCTTGGCGAGGACGCCTTCATCTATATGGAAACCGAGGCGACCCTCGCGCCCGAGATACCGGCCCATTGGCAGCTGCATCGGGAAGTGCGCGCCGGCGACAGTCGCGGCCGTCTCTATCGTCGCCGGAGCGCGGCAAATACCTCCGTCGAGTCGCCGGATAGCAACGCTTGCTGAGCCCCGGCTGCGGCGTTACGCTGCGCGCTGATGATTGCCATGCGGGCCGCGATCCGGCCCCTTACAGGAGAACAGGATGAGCATCGAACTTTTCAACCAGCTCGAACAGAAGGTCTCCAGCGCCGTCGAGGCACTCGAGCTCTTGAAGATGGAAGCCGAAGAATTACGCGAGGAAAATTCCCGCCTGAAGCAGGAGCGCGAGGAGTGGGAACGCCGGCTGACCGCTGTTCTGGGGAAGTTCGACGAGATCGACATCGAGAGCAGCCAGACCGCTTCCTGATCACGTCAAGGCCTCCGCTCAGCCCAGCGGGAGCGACATGAGCACCGCGTCCTCCCGCGACGCCCCTGCCTCCCCGGGAGGGTAATAACCGCTCCTGCGGCCATCCTGAATGAAGCCCAACCGTCGATACAGCGTCAGCGCGGCGACATTTCCGGCCCTGACCTCCAGCAACAGTCGCTCGCACTCCCAGTGGTGCGCCTGCGCAATTACCGCCTCCAGCAGGCGGCTCGCCACTCCCTGGCGGCGGTACGGCCCGGCGACCAGGATCGCCTGCAACTCGGCCTCGAAGGGCAGCCTTGCGACCGAGGCATAGCCGATCAGTTCCTCCTTGCCGCCAATGCCACCGAAGCCGCCGATGCCAAGAACGCACGTATTCGCCTCTTCCAGCTCACGGGCCAGGGCGTCGCGTGATCGCGTCGGCTCCAGCGCGGTCAGGGCCTCCAGCCGGTCGGGTCCCAGGCAGTCAACGGTGCTTACCTCAAGCATCGCTGCCCTCATGACCCGCTTCTTGACCAGCCACTCGAACATCCTCCTGTTCACCGCGCCAGGCCGCTCGCCAGCCGGCCATCTGCGGCCAGAGCGCACGCTTGGCCTCCGCCCTCGCCGCCAGTTCGCTCAGCGACGGTCCTTGCCAGGCGGGTAGCGCGAGGATCGGACAGTGGCCGTCGGCCAGGGCGAGGGTCGCCTCCAGATCCGCGTCATGGCCGAACAGCAGCACCCGTTCCGGGGCCCAGCCACGTCGGCGACGACCATCCAGGAACGCCTGAAGGCCCTGTCTTGCCTCGTCCAATGGCGCCTCCACCGGCAACCCTTCCATCTGCGGCCAGTGATAGGCCTCGAAATGCGGAAATTGCGCAGGGATCACGCCGGCCGCCTGCAACAGATTGGCCAGCAGGCGTGCCTGTTCGGCGCGAGGGGCGGTGCGCTCCGCCAGCACCACCAGCCAGCGGCCGTCGAGACAGGCGACCTGCACGGTGAAGCGCAATGCCTCACCGGCAGCCGGGGCCGGCGTTGTGGCTGTCGCAGGGGGCGCCGATTGGTGCTCGCCGTCGGGCGGCTCGCCCAGAAGCGCCCGAGCCTTGCCGCGCGCGACGGGCTTCAGATGACGCACCGGACGCGCCATCTCGGGAGCGGATGACGGCGATGACGGCGCCCTGGTCGCCTCGTCGAGCAGGGCGTGAAGCCGTTCAGCGGGAGGTTCGATCGCCACCGGGGCCGGTGACTCCCACTCGCAGACCGGCGTCGGCCGGGCATTGGGCAGACGGTAGCGGGCGACCCAGGCCGTCACGCCCATGGCCTCCAGATACTGAAGGCGCTGGGGGTCGGGACTCACGGCGCGTCGCCACCCCGGCAGTTCGGCGAGTCGGGCCGAGCCTGGCCACGGGCCGCCCACTCCGCCGCCGTATAGGGGTGCAAGGCCAGCGCGTGTACCGGGCCTGCCAACTCATCGGCCAGCAAGGCGTAGATCTGCTGGTGACGCTTGACGGGCATCATGCCCTCGAAACGGCCGGAGACCAGCGTCACCTTGAAGTGAGTCTCGGAATTCGCGGGCACGTTATGCCGATGGCTCTCGTTCTCCACCGTCAAGTAGGTGGGCTCGAGGGCCTGCAACTTGTCTTCGATGATGGCCTGTATGCGCATGTTGGCTCCTCGACGAATGTAAGGGGA
Source organism: Halomonas sp. (assembly GCA_035581765.1). GTDB lineage: Bacteria > Pseudomonadota > Gammaproteobacteria > Pseudomonadales > Halomonadaceae > Halomonas. Next base: position 2,388 of record DATISN010000084.1, on the reverse strand, counting down.
TCATTGTAACGCCTTGGAGGCGATTCGCTCAGTCGCAACGCGGCACGCCATGACGGCTCGCCTCGCGACGCTGCCGGACCTGGGCCTCTCCGGCCAGCGTGACGCGACCGAGACTGGCCACGAGCGCCAGCAGGCAAGCGGCACACCCGGCCCAGAGCGTGGCCTGCACCGGTGCGTTGGCGGCAAGAAAGGCCCCCACCAGGGCGACGCCCAGCGACTGGCCCACGGTACGGGTGGTGCTCATCATGCCGGAAGCGCTGGCACTGAACTGCCAGGGTACGCTGGCCATCATCTCGCGGTTGTTGGGCGGCTGAAAGAGTCCGAAGCCCAGGCCACAGAGTCCCGTACGCCACAGGCCATCGATCACCCGGGCCTCGGCGTCGAGCAGCGCCAGCGAGGCCAGTCCGACAAACAGCAGTATTAAGCCGGCACAAGACAGCAGGCTGGGATTGACCCGATCGGCCAGCCGGCCGGCCAGCGGTCCCACCAGCATGATCGCCAGCGGCCAGGGCGTAAACAGCCAGGCCGTCTGCAACGGCGAGAAACCCATTTCCTGCTGATAGAGAAACGACAGGGCGACGAAGGTAAGCCCCTGCCCGATGAAGGCCAGACCCGAGGCCGACACCGCCAGGCTGAAACGCCGCTCGGCGAACAGCGAGAGGGGCAGCAAGGGGTGCGTGGCACGGCGCTGACGCCTCACGAAGCAAATCCCGGCCAGCAGGCTCGTCGACAACCAGGCGAGCGTCTGCCAGAGCGGCGCGCCATGGCCGATCCCGTCCAGGCCGAGGAACAAGATGCCAAGCGAAGCCACCGAGAGCAACGCCCCCCAGCCATCGAAGCCACCTTTCCGCCCGGGCTCGCGCGGCAAGGCGCGCCAAGCCAGCAGCAGCGCGAAGACCCCCAGCGGCAGATGCAGGACGAACAACCACGGCCAACTGGCCACCGACAGCACCAAGCCACCGATCGTCGGTCCTGCCGCATAACCACCGGCCACCACCAGGGCGCTCAGCCCCAGGGCACTGCCCAACAGCCGCGACGGAAAGATCGAGCGGTAGAGGGAGGGTCCGATAGACAGCGTGGCCGCTGCGCCGAGCCCCTGAAGGGACCGGAAAACCAGCAGCACGTTCAACTCACGCGACAGCGCAGCGCCCAATGAGGCAAGCACGAAAAGTGCCAACCCCGCCACGTAGAGGCGCCGACGGCTGATCAGTTCGCTGACCGCAGCGAACACCAGCAGGAAGGCGGCACAGACGATCTGGAAGAGATTGCTCACCCACACCGCACGCGCCGATGAGATCGCCAGATCATCGGCGATCGACGGCAGCGCCAGGTTGATCATGGTGGTGTCCACCACCGCCATCAGGGTGCCGAGAATCAGCGCCAGAACCGCCAGGCGGCGCTGGGGTGCCGGCAGGCCGTCATCGCCAGGCCGGGTCTCGAAGAGTCGACTCATGTGTCAGGCGTCCATCGTGACGAAACCGGCCGAAGCCGGTTTCTCGAAAGCGCAGCGTGACCGGCGACGGTCAACCCCGGCCGGCTTCCAGCAGCAGCGCATCGTCCACTTCGGAGATCTCGAGCGGTGCCTCGTCATCCAGGTCGATGGCCAAATAGCTGTGCTCGACCTGCAGGAAACGTTGGAAGAGCGACCAGTCCAGGCGCTCCGGCCACTGACGCTCGTCTTCTTCCCAGGCGCGCAGTTCGGTCTCGAGGATCACCGCATAGCGCTCGTGGACGAAGGCCTCCAGCGCCTCGGGCGTGTCCATCTCCGGAATCAGATAGACGGTGCTTTCTCGTTCGACATCGTCCAGGGTCAGATCGTCGTCCCCCATCGTGGGCTCGAGTTCATTGATCCAGTCCACGAAATGCCGGGTCGGCCTGACGCTCAGGGCGGAGCGGTTGAGCAGTTTCATCACGGTCTCCTCGACATCGAAACGCCGACCAGTATGGGCGCTTGGCAAGCCGCTTAACAACTTATTCCGGCCGCATGGCGGGTTATTCCGGCCGCATGGCGGGGAACAGCAGCACGTCGCGGATCGAGGCGCTGTCGGTGAAAAGCATCACCAGCCGGTCGATGCCGATCCCTTCGCCTGCGGTGGGCGGCAGGCCGACTTCCAACGCGCGAATATAATCCGCATCGTAGTACATCGCCTCCAGGTCGCCGGCATCCTTGTCCGCCGCCTGAGCCCGGAATCGCTCGGCCTGATCCTCGGCATCGTTGAGCTCCGAGAAGCCGTTGGCAATCTCGCGGCCGCCGACGAAGAACTCGAACCGCTCGGTGACGAAGGGGTCGCTATCCTGACGTCGCGCCAGCGGGCTGACCTCGGTGGGATAGTCGGTGATGAAGGTCGGCGCCTGCAGGCGATGCTCGACGGTCTTCTCGAAGATCTC
>DATISN010000083.1:0-2625 GCA_035581765.1 Halomonas sp. | reverse complement strand
GCGGTGGGCGCGCAGTTCCCGCCCAGCTGGGTCGAGGGGACCGGCTATATCGCCCGCGGCCAGCATCGCGCCTTCGAGGCCGACATGGTCTTCCATCTGCCCCTCTGCCTGCGCGTGCCGGGGCAGTGGGGCATCGGACTGAGCGATACCGTGCGGGTGACGCCACAAGGCGGCGAGCCGCTGACCGATAATGACTGGCAACTGTACGAGACGGAGGGCGGGGCAAGAATGGTATGAATGGTCTAGGTTAAGGCAGAGGGCTTGGTACATTCGTCAGGGTACCGCCACCGTCAGGACGCGGAGGCACGGCAATGGACTTGCTGGACAACATCACCCATTACCTCATTAAAGAAGATCTGACGCTGGTCACGGCCGAGTCATGCACGGCGGGATTGATCGTCTCCGAGCTGGCTCGTGTCCCCGGGAGCGGCCAGTCGATCGATTGTGGTCTGGCCGTCTATTCTCCCGAAGCGAAGAACCGTCATTTAGGCGTCAGTTTCGAGACCATCGACAAACATGGCCTGACCAGTGAAGCCGTGGCCAGGGAAATGGCGCTCGGGGCGCTGGACAACAACGATGCCGATATGGCGCTCGCCAACACCGGGATTGCCGGCCCCGACCCAGGCGACGATGACACGCCGGTCGGGACGGTCTGCTTTGCCTGGGCCTTTCGCCATCAGGGTCGTACACAAGACTTCTGTGAAACGCGACGCTTCGAGGGGGAGCGCAACGAGGTTCGCCTGGCCGTGGCGCACTACTCCCTGGAGCGGATCCCCCACTACCATCGCCTGGCCTGCGGCAATCCTTCGGCGGCCTGATCGACCGACCCGGCGTTGCCTGGGTTCCTCTTCAAGGCCAGCCTGCTCATACCGTGACCGCCCTCTCATTCAAGGAGCCGAACGAGATGGACAAGCGTGCCCATGCCGAGCAACAGCGCGGCATCGTTACCGCCCTGCAGGTGCTGGCGCAGTTCGATCCCCAGCAGGCAGCCGAGCGATGCCGGGATTTTCTCTGTGCGCAGCTGGAAACCTCAGGCCAGCAGGCCTTGGTGCTGGGCATCAGCGGCGGTGTCGACTCCACCGTGGCGGGCCGGCTGGCGCAGCTGGCGGTGGAGAGGGCACGCCAGCAGGGCCGGCAGGCGACGTTCGTGGCCATGCGCCTGCCCTATGGCGAACAGAAGGATGAGGCCGATGCCCAGCGCGCGCTGCAGTTCATCAAGCCCGACGAGGCACTGAGCACCAACATTAAGCCTGCCAGCGACGCCATGCTGGACGCGCTGGAGTCGGGCGGACTGGTGTTCCGCGATGCCGCCCACCGGGATTTCATTCTCGGCAACATCAAGGCCCGCCAGCGCATGATCGCCCAGTATGCCGTCGCGGGAGCGCGACGGGGGCTGGTAGTCGGCACGGATCAGGCGGCCGAGGCCCTGATGGGCTTTTTCACCAAGTACGGTGACGGCGCCTGCGACGTCGCGCCGCTAACCGGTCTGAGCAAGCGCCAGGTGCGCGAGGTCGGCGCGGCGCTGGGCGCCCCCGGCGAGCTGGTCGACAAGGTCCCCACTGCCGATCTGGAGTCCCTCTCGCCCATGAAGACCGATGAAGAGGCGTTCGGGGTCAGTTACGAGGAGATCGACGATTTCCTCGAGGGCAAGCCGGTCAGCGAACGGGCCTGCCGGATCATCGTTTCCACCTATTCCAACACCATGCACAAGCGGAATCTGCCGGTCACGCCGGGATAGTGCCCATGCGGGAGGATGATCGTTGCTACGACGAAGGCGGCAGCCTTCAAGTGCCTCGCTTGTGAAAACGGGCCTTGGCTCCTACTTTTAGGGTTGTTCGCCCGGTGCCGGAAAGCGCGGCATGCATAACCTAAAACATGCATAACCTAAAAGGAGTCGCGAAGATGTTGAAATTTCTGGCCAGTACCGTCGGCATCATTTTTCTTATCGGTTTGTTGGTAGTCATTGGACTGCTCATGTTAATTTTCTAGATAATTCTCTAGACAGTTTTTTAGACCCGGGGCTAACCCCCGGAGCAAGTCCAACAAAGGCATCCCAATGAAAGAAAACCCCCAATGAAAGTCGTTACCCTTAAGCAGCCCGGCGGACTCGACAATCTCACCGTTGACAACGTGGCGGCGCCGGGTGAGCCAGGACCCGGCGAGATGCGCGTTCGCCTGCATGCGAGCTCGCTCAACTTCCATGACTACGGCGTGGTCGTCGGCATGATCCCCACCGAGGATGGCCGCATTCCGATGTCGGATGGTGCCGGCGTGGTCGAGGCGGTAGGCGAGGGTGTCGAAGACTTCGCGGTGGGCGATGCCGTGGTCTCGACCTTCTTTCCGCCCTGGCTGGAAGGACCGGCGCGGCTGGGCAACTTCACCACCACGCCCGGCGACGGCGTCGATGGCTATGCCCGCGAACAGGTGATTCGTCCGACGACCTGGTTCACTCACCAGCCGCGGGGATACTCGCATGAACAGGCCGCCACCCTTACCACGGCGGGGCTGACCGCCTGGCGGGCGCTGGTCGTCGACGGCGGCCTCAAGGCCGGCGATACGGTGCTGGTGCTGGGGACCGGCGGGGTGTCGATCTTCGCCCTGCAGTTCGCCCGGCTGATGGGCGCG
>DATISN010000082.1:0-5306 GCA_035581765.1 Halomonas sp. | reverse complement strand
GGTGCCGGAAGGACAGCGCGCCGTGGGCAGCGGCTCGCTGCAGGAGGAGAGGCGGGTCGAGGGCGATTACCTGGCCCGCTTCCACCATCCTCGCACTCGCGAGGTGGAGATCGCCGCAGGGCCCTGGCGGCTGCGCGAGCGCAAGATCGAGGGCGTGCGGCTTCGCACTCTCTTCCCGAAGGGCCTGGACGAGGCCTTTGCCGAGACCTACCTGGAGCGCACCGCCGAGCACCTGGCCCTCTTCCAGGCGCGCCTGGGCCGGCTGCCCTATTCAAGCTTTACCATCGCCGCCTCGCCCGCACCGGTGGGCCTCGCCTTTCCAGGCTTCACCCTGCTCGGCGAGCGCGTCATCCCTTTGCCCTTCATCCCCCACACCTCCCTGCCCCACGAGCTGATGCACGCCTGGTGGGGCGCCGGGGTGGGGGTCGACTACCCGAGCGGTAACTGGGCCGAGGCCCTCACCACCTACCTCGCCGACCACGCCCTGGCCGAAAAGCGTGGCGAGGCCGAGACGATGCGCCGCCGCTGGCTAGCCGACCTGGCCGCCCTGCCCCCCAGCCAGGAATCCGCCCTGGTCGCCTTCCGCGGCGGCCCCGACTCGGCCGGCCGTCTCGTCGGCTACCAGCACGGCGCCCTGCTCTTCCATATGCTGCACCAGCGTATCGGCGACGAAGCCTTCAATCGCGGCTTGCGCCACCTGGCCGAAGGGTGGATGCACCGCATCGCCGACTGGTCGGCACTGATCACAGCCTTCGGCGAGGCCGCCGGCGAATCGCAGGAAGCCTTTCTTGCCCCCTGGCTTACCCGGCCCGGCCGGCCCTCGCTGCATCTGGAGTCGGTGCGGGTGGAGGCCCTCGACGGCGGCTACCGGCTCGGCGGCGTACTGATCCAGCGCGGCAATCATGCCCCCTGGCCGCTGGCCGTGCCGCTGTTGGTGGAAACCGAGGAGGGGCCGATCAACGTCGTCCGCCACATGGATAGCCTGCGCCACGCCTTCGAGGTGCTCCTGGCATCGCGTCCCCTGGCTCTCGAGGTGGACCCCGGCAGCGACCTGCTGCGCCACCCCGGTCCGACGCCGGCCATCCTGCGCCAACTGACGTTGGACCCGACCACCCGGGTGCTGGCCCTGGACGACGCCCACCGCCACCTGGCACGGCAAGTGCTGGGACGCGATGCCGAGGGGCTTGCGGCATCCGCCGAGCTGCACGGCGACGCGGGCTCACCGCTGCTGGTGATCGGCAGCACCACCGCCCTTCGCGAATGGCGCCAGGCCAACGGCCTGCCCGCGCCGCTGCAGCCGCTGGAGACAGCGGGACAGGCGCGCTTCTGGATGATCCCGGGGCAGCGGATCGGCCTGCTCGGCGGCGACGATGCCGACGCCCTGGCTCGGCTCGCCGTCTCGCTTCGCCACCACGGCCAACAGAGCTACGTGGTACAAGGACGCTACGGCCAAACCGCAAAGGTGGGCACCTGGACGGTCGAGGAAAACCCTCTACGGGTGACCTTCACTCGCTAACGGGATGTTAACGCAGCGCCTGTGCAGGCATGATGGGCGCCCCTGACCCATCCGTCGTCTTCGAGGTCCAACACCGCCGATGAGAATCCTGATTCGCACCTTCTTCCGCGGCCTGCGCCTGGTGCTGGCGCCGGTCATGCTGATCTCCGAGAAGCTCTCTACCCCTCAGGCCATCGAGCGCAACCCCGATGAGCAGGCCCGGATCGACGCCGCGTGTCGGAATCTGGCGCTCTACCAGTTCCGCACCTGCCCGTTCTGCATCAAGGTGCGCAAGGAGATCGCCCGTCTGGGCCTGGATATCGAGTTACGCGACGCCCAGCTCGACCCTGAACACCGCCGTGAGCTCACCGAGGGCGGCGGCCGTGTCAAGGTGCCCTGCCTGAAGATTACCCACGACGACGGCGCGAACGAGTGGCTCTACGAGTCTGACGACATCAACGCCTGGCTGCACCGTCGTTTCGGCAAGGCCGAGGACCTGTGAATCAGCCCCGTGAGGCCCGCAGCAGCAGATTACGTGGCGTCATTTCGCGCGGGCAGAAGGTTCCGAGCTCGACGCGGAAACCCGCCTCCTCAAGCCGGAGCGCCCTGTCCAGCACCAGCCAGATTTCCAGCGGGCGGCGAAACAGCTGGCGCACCAGTTCCAGGCGCGTCACTTGTGCCTGGCGCCGTCGCCCCGTCATCTCGTACTTGCGCCAGTCGATTCCCGGCAGCAACAAGAGGCCTTTCTGATCGGCGGCCCAGCGGCAGAAGTCCTCGAACGTCCCTGGCAGCCGGCCATAGGCGAGGCTCGGCACCGGCAGGTAGGCGTCGATGCCCCGCACGTCACGCTGCAGGGCATCGAAGCCGAGCCGCCAGGCGTTGGCCGCCTCACGGTGCTGGCGAACGTGGCGTGGCGCGGTAACCGTTTCTTGAACGGCCATGGCCAGATCCTCGCGCTCGAGCACCAACCCGTGCGTCTCGGCAAGCTGGCGCCCCTGTCTCGAAAGCGGCCGATAGCGCTCGGCCGCGGTGCGGTGGTAACAGCATGGCGCGAGCGTGAGGGCACTGCCGCGCTCGGCGGATAGCTCGATCAGGCGCCGGTGCAGGTCGCCGCAGGCGTGAAGCGCGGCAACGTGAGTATGCGGCGACAGCCACTCGCCTGCCCCGGCGGCCATCACGTCCTGGTGCACCAGGCGCACCGCCGCCCCTTGCCCCTCGGCCAACAGGGTCCCCGCATCGCACAGCCCGGCCTGCCATTCCAGGGCCGTGACCTCGACCCCGTGCCGGCGCGCCAGGGTTCTCGCCAGATGCCCCTTGCCGGCGCACCATTCCACCAAGTGTTGCGCCGGGCTCAGCGTCACCCGCGGCACGAAGGCCTCGATCTGCTGCCATTTGCGCCCACCGATGTGCGCGGCCCAATGGAGAGGGAGCCCTTCCCCTCCTTCTGCCTCCCCCACGGGGATGTCAGCCAACGCGACCAACTCGGCAAGGGATGACACCGGTAACCACTCGGAAAGCGGCGAATCGATGAAGGGGGCAGCCTGCAGCCGCTCGCACTCGGCGTCGTCCAAGGCCAACAGCCGGCGCCCCAGGGCATGAAAGGGCGCCGGCCAGGGCAGCTCACGATGGACGAACGGCAGTGGTCGCCAGAGACCCTGCCACTCGGTCAACAGCGCCGTGAGTTGGGCGAAGCGTGTCGGTTTGTCGAGGCTCACCAAGGGACCGTCAAGCCGTATCGCAGTGACATGAGGCTTCCAGCAATATAAGAACACCTCGCTTGTCGGTAATGCATTGTCAGTGCCATTTCTACCCTCGCTAAAGGAAACTGACGCCCTTGTCTCTTCTCTTCAGTTCACCCCCGTCACCTTTCCCCTCTCCCCAGGCGAGGTGGTATCGTCGGCGTCTGTCCACGCTTCAGGAAAGCCCATGTCCCGCAAGATCTATTGTACCGCCAGCTTCAAGCCCAAACCCGGCAAGGAAGACATCCTGTTCAAGGCCCTGCAGGCCCTCGAGCCCAATGCCCATCGCGAGGATGCCTGCCTGCTTTATACGGTGACGCGCCATATCGACAATCCCTTCGCGTCGGGTGAGAGCTATCCCATCGTCTTCCACGAGATCTGGGCCAACCGCGAAGCCTTCGAGGCGCACTGCCAGCGGCGCGAGATTCGCGACTTCTTCGCGGCACAACTCGACGCTCCCGATGGCGATATCGAGGACGCCAGGGTCTGCGTCTATACCGATGAGCCCCACGACTACGATGCACCGCAGGTGTAGGTTTCTCTCCAGGGAGGCGGCAGCCAGGAGCCGGCAAGCATAAAGATGCACCGGGTAATTAGGCCGATGAGTGTCATGCGATAGCGTCTTCCCCGGCCTATCCGTTGGTTCAGTCCTTGTCGAATTCAGGAGCGTCCTTCAAGGCATCGATATCGACATCGCTATAGACGGTGTAGCGATCCTCGTCTTCCTTCCTGATGATTTCGATGGTCTCCCAAGGGATCGCCACCTCCTTCACCCCCATGCCCATGAAGCCACCGGCGCCGGCACCGACGACCAGCGCCACGATCTGCCCGAACTCGTCGATGACGAGATCGCTGATCGGCCCGATTTCCTGATCTTCTTCGTCGCGTTTCGTCATCACGCTGTTGCCGATCAGATCGTCGGCATAAATTGCATTGTCCGGCATGGTGGTGAGGTAGCCATCCGTCTCGCTCGGCTCGTCTTGTTGCAAGACCGACGCCTTTTCGGGATCAGGCGGCGCTTCGTTCTGATCCTGCTCCTCGGCGAGTAATGGCGAAGCTCCCCACAGCGACGCGGAAAGGACAAGTGTCGTGAGGAACGGTGAAGCGAGCGTTGGCATGGCGCTTTCCAGAAAAAGGGTGAATGAGGATGATAACGCGGGTTCGGATGTCGGGCCTGATGCGAGTGCACAATAGTGCTATATTCAGCCGCAACCTAGTGCATTACGGCGCGTTTTTCAGTTCACCTGCCGCTTTGCACTCATCAATGCAACAAGCAGACCCTTTCCCTGAAAGTCGCGTTCCTACCCGAGGCAGCCTGACATGTCGTTCGTTTACTGGTTGCTGCTCATCGGCGCCCTGCTGATCTGGGTCTCTCTTTCCAAGGCATCGTTGACGCGACTGCTGCTGAGCACTTCGATGCTGTACCTGGCGGTGGGGTACGGGCTGGGCCCCGCCGGATGGGCCATTCTGGCACCCGACCCTTTGGTCTATACCGTCACGCTTGAAAGAGTCGCGGAAGTGGCGGTGCTGATATCGCTGTTCTCCATCGGCCTGAAGCTCACCATCCCCCTGAACGACAAGCGCTGGCGGTTGCCGATCTGTCTCGCCCTCGTCTCGATGTCGATCACCGTACTGCTCACCGCCGTTGTCGGCGTCGCGGTGCTTGGCCTGTCGCTCGGCGCGGCGGTGCTGCTTGGGGCGATTCTGGCGCCTACCGACCCGGTGCTGGCCTCGCGCGTTCAGGTGCAGGGTACCGATGATCGCGATCGGCTGCGTTTCAGCCTGACCGGCGAAGGCGGGCTGAACGATGGCGCCGCATTCCCCTTCGTGATGCTTGGCCTGGGCCTGCTGGGCCTGCACGACATGGGGACGCTGGGTTGGCGATGGCTTGCCATCGATGTGCTGTGGGCCATCATCGGTGGTCTGGCGATCGGCGCCATCACCGGGTCCGCCGTCGGCAAGCTGGTGTCTTTCCTGCGCCATCGCTACAAGGCGGAGGTCGGTCTGGACGAATTCCTCGCACTCGGGCTCATTGCCCTTGCCTACGCCTTTGCTGTCCTTTGCCATACCTA
>DATISN010000081.1:0-38067 GCA_035581765.1 Halomonas sp. | reverse complement strand
TGTTCTCGACGGGCAATGAAGTCACGCCGCCCGGAACCCCGCTACCCTCGGCCGGCATCTACGATGCCAACCGATTCACGCTTCAAGGGCTGGTCATCGAGCACGGGGGTGAACCCATCGATCTCGGTATCCTGCCCGATGATCGGGACGTGCTCATCGATGCCCTCAGCCAGGCCGCCGACCAGGCCGATCTGATCATTACCAGCGGCGGCGTCTCCGTGGGTGAGGCCGACTTCACGCGTTCGGCGCTGGCCGAGGTCGGTGAGCTGGGGTTCTGGCGCATTGCCATCCGGCCGGGGCGGCCTCTCGCCTGTGGCACCATCGGCCCGCGAGGCGTGCCGTTTCTGGGCTTGCCCGGCAATCCGGTCGCGGTCATGGTCACCTTCCTCGAGCTGGTGGCGCCGTTACTGGCCCGTCTGCAGGGGTGCGATACCACAACCCTGCCTGCCTTGTCGGCCCTGGCCGAGCATGACATGAACAGCCGGGTTGGACGTGTCGATTATCTGCGAGGCGTTTATCGCTGCGATGACAAGGGGCAGCTGTCGGTGCGTAGCACCGGCGCCCAGGGTTCCGGTATTCTCTCATCCATGGTCATGGCCAATTGTCTGATCGAGATCAGTGCCGATCGCAAGAGCGTGCTGCGCGGCGAGGCGGTCACGCTGCATCCCTTGTATCGACTTCCATGACGATTTTCACGAGGCTCATTTCATGGCGCTGACTCATCTCAATGCGCGCGGCGAGGCCCATATGGTCGACGTCGGCGATAAGCCGGAAAGCCGACGCGAGGCAAGTGCTTCCGGTGTCATCCGCATGCACCCCGCGACCCTCGCGCTGCTTGCCGACGGCGGCTTGCCCAAGGGCGACGTTCTGGCGACGGCCCGTATCGCGGGAATACAGGCAGCCAAGCGGACCCATGAACTGATTCCCCTTTGTCACTCGCTGGCGCTCTCAAAGGTCACCATCGAATTTCAGCTTGATTCGGCAAGATCGAGCGTCGAAGTCACCGCAACGTGCCGCTTGAATGGTCGTACCGGTGTCGAAATGGAGGCGCTCACGGCTGTCTCCGTCGCGTGTTTGACGCTTTACGACATGTGCAAGGCGGTGGACAAGTCCATGGAGATCGGCGAGATCCACCTCAACAGCAAGACGGGGGGGAAGTCTGGCGACTACCAGCGCCTGGAAACCGGGGCGCCGATCGTCACGGGTGAGTGCGCTGCCGGGGAAGTCTCGCTGGGGACACGCTGTGATGCCATATCACCCTGCATCCGCGTCAAGTGCCTGGCTGAATTGCGTGAGCGACTGGGTGTGGGCGAGCTTTCGGTTCCGTTGGCGAGTCTCGCAAGAGCGGATGTCGCTGGCCTCAAGGAGGCACTGAAAGAACAGGATCCGCGTTTTGCCAAACTCGACGAGGGCAGGGTGCTGTGTGCGGTGAATCAGGTCATGGCATCGGACACCACCCCGATCACCGATGAAGACGAGGTCGCCTTCTTTCCGCCGGTGACGGGAGGCTGAACATGATTCGTGTGCAGGAAGCGCCCTTCGACAGCGGTGTCGAGCAGCAGGCCATGCTGGCCGGACGAACCGATATCGGGGCGGTCGTGAGCTTTACCGGCCTGGTACGCGACTTCAACGAAAGGCCCGAGGTACGGGCCTTGACCCTGGAGCACTACCCAGGCATGACCGAATCGTCACTGTCTGACATCGTCGAGCAGGCAGAGTCGCGATGGTCGCTTGATGGAGTGTGCGTGATCCACCGGATTGGACGACTGGCCCCTGGAGACCCTATCGTGTTGGTGGTGGTTGCCAGTGCCCATCGTCGTGCCGCTTTCGAGGCCTGTGAATTCATCATGGATTACCTCAAGACCCGCGCACCGTTCTGGAAAAAGGAACACGCCAGCGATGGGGATTACTGGGTAGCCGAACGCGAATCCGATCACCGCGACGCCCATCGCTGGGGGACCTGTTAATGACGAGCTCATCGAAGCTGATCGACGACTTCGGACGACGCGTGAGTTACGTGCGACTCTCGGTCACGGACCGCTGTGATTTTCGCTGTGTTTATTGCATGAGCGAGGAAATGACCTTTCTTCCCCGCGCCCAGGTATTGACCCTGGAAGAGCTGGCGCTGGTGGCCCGTGCCTTCGTGGAACTCGGGGTGGAAAAAGTCAGGCTGACCGGTGGCGAGCCACTGGTCCGGCGCGATATCAACCAGCTGGTAGACGAGATCGGTGCCTTGCCGGGCCTTCGCGATTTTGCCATGACAACCAATGGCGCCAGCTTGCCGAGATACGCCTCGCAATTACGCGATGGCGGCCTGCAGCGTCTCAATATCAGTCTTGATTCTCTGGACCCCGAACGGTTTCGCCGCCTGACGCGTACCGGCGATCTTGGCAAGGTCATTGAGGGGATCCGCGCGGCAAAGCAAGCCGGTTTTACTCGCATCAAACTCAATGCAGTGATTCTCAAGGGCCGAAATGACGATGAAGTGGTAGATCTCGTCGAGTTTGCGCGATCAGAAGGTCTGGATATCAGTTTTATCGAGGAAATGCCGCTGGGCGATGTCTCGGATCATGACCGAGCGGAAACCTATTGCTCAAGCGATGAGGTTCAGGCCTTGATCGAGGCGCGCTATCCGCTCATTCCCACTACCGAGACGACGCCGGGACCTTCGCGTTATTTCCGCATGTCGGACAGTGACTCTCGGGTGGGTTTCATCTCGCCGCACAGTCATAATTTCTGTTCGACCTGCAACAGGGTCAGGGTCACGGTGGAAGGGCGCCTGTTACTGTGCCTGGGCAATGAGCATTCCGTGGATCTTCGCGAAGTCATGCGTCGCCATCCCGGTGACATCGAGATCCTGAAAAAGACAATCGTCCAGGCGATGCCCCTCAAGCCCGAACGCCATCATTTCACCACAGATGGCGATATCCAGGTGGTGCGCTTCATGAACATGACGGGTGGTTGACGAGTGATCGGATTTTTTCTTGAACATCGGCGCCGACAAGGCGCCGTTTTTGTATGAAGACCTAATTATGCGATAGAACGAATCCTTTAAATATTGTCGTTTAAGCGTGAGACTTTTCTTGCCAAGCGTTCGGCTGTGCATATACTTTTTCTATAGGTATATGGGGAAAGAAGATTTTTCTTTTAATCAGCAGGGAGAGGGCTAATGTCCAGCGAATCCTTGGAGCGTATTGCCCGCAACAAGAACGTGGCCCGCGCGGCGGCACGTCAGCTCAGTATGGAACAGCTTCACAAGCTGGCTGAGGTGATCGGCGAAGTCATTGCACAAAAGAAGGATGAGGAACTCTCCCGTCAGGAAGAAGAGGCCCAGAAGGAACGCAAGTTGGCGGAAATTCGCGAAGCGATCAATGACGCCGGTTTGTCGTTGAACGACTTGGTGACGGAACAGCCTCGCCGCAAGCGCGGACGCCCACCCAAGAACGCCAACAAGGCGTGACCCCGATCAACGGCAGACACCCCCTGTTTGATCGTTTGTCGCGTTTCAAATTTCGCGGCATAACCGCAAGAGACATTCCGGGCGTTAATCAGTCGAGGTGATATGGCTTGGAACATCCACAGCCAGAATCTGCAAGTGGATGTCGGGCAATCGGCGCACATGATCGGCAAACCAGGCCAATATACGCGGCTGTAATGCCACCCTCAGCTCGGCCAGCGAGTTAGCCTGTATCTGTTCAAGTATTTCATCGAGCCAGTCGGCGAAGGCTTCCTCATCGAAGGGGCTTGTCTGGCTGGCATCGAGCATCAGGCGCCCGATGCGCGTCCATCCGTGCGTTTCCGTCACCATGACGGACAGCGCTACATACAAGCTACCATGGCGCAAACGCGTGCTGGCTTCCCCGCGCAGACCCGGATGAGGCGCCACGGTGTTTTTCGTGACGATGCAGGGCGGTTGGGGATGGCGCGCCTCGAGGGTAAGGCCATCTCCGTCCAGGCGAATCAGGTCGCCATCGACAGGAATCAGTGGCGCGTCAATGCCCAGGGCGTCGGCCAGTGAGCAGTGGGCCTGTTGATGTCGATGCTCACCATGCACGGGCAATAGCATTCGCGGCTTGACCCAGCCATAGAGGGATCGCAGCTCTTCCTGGGCGGGGTGGCCCGAGGCATGCAGCTCCGGGTGGTTGAATTCATCGAGTAGGGTGACCCCGAGTCGCTTCAGCCCTGTCTTGAGGCGCTTGATCAGAAGCTCATTGCCGGGAATGGCCTTGGCAGAAAAGATCACGCTATCACCGCCGCCCAGTTCCAGGACGGGATGACGCCCCTGGGCGAGCCGATGCAGAGCCGCTCGTGGTTCCCCCTGGCTGCCCGTGGCGATGACCAGCACTTCCTCGGGAGGCAGATAGCCGAGGTCGGAGGACGGGACCAAGGGGGGAAAGGCGTCGAGATAGCCAAGCCCACGCGCCACCTGGACCATGCGCTCCATGGAGCGCCCCATCAGGCTGACCCGTCGACCGCAGCGGTGTGCGGCTCGCCCGATGGCCAGCACCCTGGCCAGATTACTGGCAAAGCAGGACACCACCACCCGCCCCTCGCAGCGCGAGATGGCGCGTTCAAGCGCTACCGCGACGTCGCCTTCACTGCGGGAATGGCCGGGCATTGTGGCATTGGTCGAGTCGCCAACCACCAGGTCGACAGGGGCGATCGCCTGAAACATCGCGGCGGAAACCGGTTTGCCGATGAGTGGCTGTGGATCGAGCTTCCAGTCGCCGGTATGCAGCACACGATACCCGCCGGCCACCATCAACAGGGCACAGCTTTCGGGAATGGAATGCGTTACCGGCAGGAAGCGAAACGTGAAAGGACCGCTCTCGATGGCTTCACCTGGTTCGATGACTTGGATGGCATCGGTGGCGAGCCCACGTTCCGTGAACTTCGCGCGCAGGAGGCCTGCTGCCAGGGGGGTGGCATGGATCGGACAGCGCCATTTCGGCCATAGCCAGACGGCCGCGCCAATATGATCCTCGTGGCCGTGGGTGATGACCAATGCCCGGGGCGTAATATCCCGTGTCGCCAGAGTATCAAGATTGGGCACCTGAAGCGGGCTATCGGGCAGATCCTGGCGGATCATCATGCCGCAATCGACGGCGACCCAGTGCCCATCAACCCCGTACAGACTCAGGTTCATGCCTATCTGGCCACAGCCGCCAAGCGGCAGAAAATGCAGGGGAGGGCGACGGCGGGGGCGAATATGTACGCGAGGGCGTGAAGGCATCGAGATCAGAATGAAGCAGAGGGTAAGCAGACACTATACGGGTCACTACCGGCAGCCACAACGCGAGGCGCGAGGTCGTGCCAGGGCAATGGGTTTCGATACAATGAGCCGATTCGGTGAAAGCCACCGTTTTCCTCCACGCCATGGATAGCACATGTCACATTATTATCGCCTGGTGGTTTCCTGCCCGGATCGCGTGGGAATCGTTTCTCGTGTTTCCAGCTTCATTGCCGGTCACGGCGGGTCGATTACCGAAGCGAGTCAGCACTCCGACCTGCAAGCGGGTCGTTTTTTCATGCGCTACGAAATTCTCTCCGATTCGATCGACATGTCGGCTGAGGCATTGCGCGATGCCTTCGCGCCAATCGCCAGGGAATTCGACATGATCTGGGCACTGTCCGACACGCGCCAGCGCCGGCGGGTGGCGTTGATGGTATCCAGGGAATCGCACTGCCTGGCGGACCTGCTTTACCGTTGGTCATCCGGTGAGCTCGACTGCGAGATCTGCGCGGTGATCTCCAACCATCAGGACCTCCGCGGCTTGGTGGAACGCCATGGCATTGCCTTTCATCATGTTCCGGTGCCGGCGAAGGACAAGTCCGCCGCTTTCGCCACCGTTCAGCGAGTGGTGGAAGATGCCAAGGCCGACTGCGTGGTGCTGGCGCGCTACATGCAAATCCTGCCCCCGGCGCTGTGTGAACGCTTCGCTGGGCGGGTCATCAATATCCACCATAGCTTTCTGCCTTCCTTTGCCGGCGCACGGCCCTATCACCAGGCCTATCAGCGCGGCGTCAAGCTGATCGGCGCCACCTGCCATTATGTCACCGAGGATCTGGATGCCGGTCCGATCATCGAACAGGATATTCATCGCGTCAGTCATTGCCATACGCCTGAGGATCTTGTGCGTTTCGGCCGCGATGTGGAAAAGTCGGTATTGGCGAGAGGCTTGCGTTGGTATCTGGAGGATCGGGTGCTGGTGCATGGCAACAAGACCGTGGTCTTTGCCTGACGGGGAGGTCCGATGTCCTTTGCCGATACGGTGCTCGCTCCTTGGCTGTTGATGCTCTGCGCCGGGCTGGCGCTATGTGTCATCGGGCTGGCGCTGGCCCAGCGTCCCTGGCGATTACTGCTTATGGATGTGTCGTTACAGCATCGCTGGTTGGGGGCCAGTCTGGTAGTGGTACTGCTTTGGCAACTGCGTGCCCAGGCGGTGGATTGGCTGACTCTGCATCTGATGCTGACGTCGCTGATGACGCTATTGTTCAAGGCGCCCCTGGCGTTGCTGTCCAACTTGCTGGCCAACCTGGCCATGGTGTTGCTGGGGCGGGTGGGCTGGCCGCTGATCGGTGTCAACCTGCTTGTCACAGGCGTCGTGCCGGTGTTGGTGACGATAGGCGTCTGGCGTCTGGTGGATCGGCACTTGCCGGACAATCTGATGGTGTTTCTGTTTGCCTGTGGCTTCTTCGGCTCGGCGCTGGCCACCCTGACCGCGGGCGCCGTGGCGATAGGCTTGATGGCGGTGGGCGCCAGCGATCCTCAGGTGATGTATCAGGCCGTGGAATATGCTCGCTTCCTTCCCCTGTTGATGCCCTCGGAGGCCTTCATCACGGGCATGCTGCTGAGCATCCTGATGGTCTATCACCCCGAGTGGGTCGCCACCTTCAACGGACATCGCTATATCGACACGAAGTGATGGCGCCGGGAACAGGAATGCTACGCGCTGGGGCCGAGCGACGGGGCTGATCGGTAGAGCCGGTCGATGGAACTGATCAGAGCGACCGCTACAGGGGCAAGGTAAGCTGGCGTCTCTTGGCTTCCGGCAGCAAGCGTGCGCCGACCCCAAGCAATCTCACCGGACGCCTGGCCCTGGCCCAGGCTTGTTCCAGCAGCCTGTCGAAGCTTTCCTGGCTCGGGGCCAGTCCCTGGCTTTCCAGTGTGGTCAGGCTGAAATCATCGAAGCGCACCTTGATGACGATACCCGAGACCAGCGGGTAGCCGTGACGCGCCAGGCGTTCTTCGAGGCGTTCGCAGAGGAGAGGCAGGGCCGGACGACAGCTGTCGATATCGGGCAAGTTGCGAGCGAAGGTGGTCTCGACGCTGATCGACTTTCGTTCGCGCTCCACCCTGACGTCGCGATTATCGATGCCACGAGCCAGTTCGAAGAGCCGGTGCCCGAACTTGCCGAATTCATTGGCAAGAGTGTCCAGCGGTAGGGTACGTAGCTGCTCGCAGGTGGCGATACCCAGCGCATCGAGCCGGGCACCCGTGGCCGGGCCGACACCATGCAGCTTGTTGACCGGCAGGCTACGCAGGAAGTCATCGACCCGGTCGGGTGAGAGCACGGTCAGGCCGTTGGGCTTTTCCCAGTCGCTGGCGATCTTGGCGAGAAATTTCGTCGGCGCGGCGCCTACCGACAGGGTAATGCCGGTACGCGACAGGCACTCTTCCTTCAGCCATCGAGCCATCCAGGTCGCGCTGCCCGAGAAACGCGACACGGCGGAGACGTCGAGAAAGGCTTCGTCCAGGGAAAGGGGTTCCACCAGCGGGGTCAGTTCATGAAAGATCGCCTGGATCTGGCTTGATACCTCGCGATAGCGATCGAAATCGCCGGGGAGCAACGTCAAGTGCGGGCAAAGCCGCAAGGCGCGAGCGGTCGGCATGGCGGAATGGATGCCATACTCGCGGGCCGGGTAGTTGCAGGTGGCGATGACCCCTCGCCGTTCGGCACTGGCGCCTATGGCGAGGGGAATGTCCCGTAGGCCAGGATCGTCGCGCATCTCCACGGCGGCATAGAAGCAGTCGCAATCGGCGTGAAGGATCTTACGCAGCGGGCGAGTCATCGGCGCCGCGGTTCAGTTCAGTGCCTGACCGTTACCGCCGCGGATCACGCCGACGCCGATGCCTTCGATCTCAAAGGCCTGATGACGCAGATCCACTTCGATGGGCGAGAATGCAGTGTTTTCGGCGAGCAGCGTGACGCGGTGGCCCTGGCGATAGAAGCGTTTAACCGTGACCTCATCCTCGAGGCGCGCTACCACGATTTGTCCATCGCGTGCCCGATCGGTGCGATGCACGGCCAGCAGGTCACCCTCAAGAATCCCGATGTCCTGCATGGAAAGCCCGCGCACCTTGAGCAGGTAGTCGGCTCGTGGGGTGAAATATTCCGGGGGCAGGGGGCAATATCGATCGATATGCTCGGCGGCGAGCACCGGACTTCCCGCGGCCACTTCGCCAATGATGGGCAACCCCTGTGGCGCCTCTGCTCCCTCGGCCGTCTCGACTTCCTGGGCGGGAAGGCGGATACCCCTGGATGTGCCGGGGATCATGCGGATGACGCCCTTGCGCTCCAGTGCACGGAGATGTTCCTCGGCCGCATTGGGTGAGCGGAAACCCAAGGCACGGGCAATCTCTGCACGAGTCGGTGGGTAGCCCATCTCATTGATGGTCTTGACGATGAAGTCATGAACATTCTGCTGGCGTGCGGTGAGGGGGCGTGGCATACGACCTCCATGTAACGTGTGGCGACGGAATGTCGCGCATTTCCTTGTTCAAGTATACAGCATGTCAGTTCATCCAGTAAAAAACTCAGTACCTACGCACGGTGTTTTATACGGACTGGCGACTTCGGTCATTGAGGGCCGGCGCTGGCTATCATAGACTCGGGTTATATTTGAAACAGCTGTTTATCATCAGGATGACGCCGCTCATGGGCCAGACCGATACCGTTACGCGAATCCTCGATACGGCAGAGGTGCTGTTTGCAGAGCGGGGCTTTGCCGAAACGTCCTTACGCCACATCACGAGCAAGGCCAAGGTCAACCTGGCAGCGGTCAACTACCATTTCGGCTCCAAGAAATCATTGATACAGGCGGTGTTCGCCCGCTATCTGGATCCGTTCACCGAGCGTTTCCACGCCGCTCTGGATGAGCTCGAAGCGCGTTATGCGGGTGGGGTCATTCCGCTTGAGGAATTGCTCGAAACCATGGCGCGAACGGTGCTCGAGGTGCCGGCGGAGCGCAACAGCCTCAAGGTCTTCATGCGGCTGCTGGGGCTCGCGTACAGCCAGGCTCAAGGTCATTTGCGTCGCTACATTCAGAGCGAGTACGGAAGTGTCTTCTCGCGGTTCACGGAGCTCGTACGGCGAGCCACACCGGATCTGCCCGATGCCGAGCGCTTCTGGCGCCTGCACTTCATGCTCGGCACGGTGATTTTCACTCTCTCGGGTTTGGATGCACTGCGTGACATTGCCGAGAAGGATTATGGCGAGCATGTCTCGGTGCGCGACCTCGTGCGTCGCCTGCGCCCTGTGGTGGTGGCCGCCATGAGTGCTCCCTTGCCTGAGGCGGCTATTCCCGCTGCCGAGGCCAGCTGATGGCAACGCCAGCGCTTCACTCCCTGCCTCCCGAGCAAGCGGTCTGGCTCGAAATCGACACCGCGCGCCAGTGTTTGAGTGTCTGGGAAGGTGGCGAGTCCGTGGCGATCTATCCCGTGTCGACGGGGGTAGCCGGTACCGGCCAGCACGAGGGGAGTGGCCGGACGCCCCTGGGATGGCACTACGTGCGTGCGGCAATTGGTGACGGTGAGCCCGTTGGCAGTGTATTCCGCGGCCGTCGACCGACCGGGGAGCGCTTCTCGGCCGAGCTGGCAGCTGCCTATCCTCAGCGTGACTGGATACTGACGCGGATCCTGTGGCTCTGTGGCCTCGAGCCGGGTTATAACCGCGGGAGTGACGTCGATAGCCAGCGTCGCTACATTTATCTTCATGGTACACCGGCGGACCAGCCTATCGGCGAGCCGGCCTCTCACGGCTGCATTCGTTTGCGCGACGAGGATTTGTTGGCGGTGTTCGCAGTCGCCAGACCCGGGACGCCTGTCTGGATCCATGCGGGATGACGGCAATCCCGACACCGATTGACTGTCACGGTTTGGCGCTTTGTTTTAGAATCGGCCCCCTTCCACGCCAAGGAACGTGATCATGACCCAAACGCTTGGTCCCGTGATGCTGGACCTGAAGGGCCAGGACCTGACGCAGGATGAGCGTGAGCTGCTGACGCAACCGGAAGTCGGCGGCGTGATCCTGTTCGGTCGTAACGTCGTCTCGGCCGATCAGGTGAGCCAGCTGTGTGCCGAGATGCGCAGTGTGCGGCCTGGCCTGTTGATCGGTATCGATCAGGAAGGAGGGAGGGTACAGCGACTGCGTGAGGGCGTTACCCGGATTCCTTCCATGAGCCGACTGGGCCGTGACTTGGGAACGATGCCCGAGGTGACGCTGAGATTATGCCAGGATGCCGGCTGGTTACTCGGCATGGAGATGGCCGCCTGCGGCCTCGACCTGAGCTTCGCCCCGGTACTCGATGTGGACGGTGGGAGCTCGAGCGTGATCGGCGATCGCAGTTTCTCGGCCGACCCCCAGGCGACGGCGGAGATGGCGGGCGCCTTCATCCATGGTCTGCACGAGGCGGGCATGGTGGCGGTGGGCAAGCACTTCCCCGGCCACGGTGGCGTGGCGGCTGATTCCCATCACGAACTTCCCGTCGACGAGCGCTCGATGGATGAGTTGCGCCGTCATGATCTGGTACCCTTCGCCGTGCTCGCGACGAGGCTCGACGCGGTGATGCCCGCGCATGTGGTCTATCCGGCGTTCGATGCGCGCCCCGCCGGTTTTTCCCCGGCCTGGCTCGGCATGCTACGCGAAAGCCTTGGTTTCAAGGGCGTCGTGTTCTCGGACGACTTGAGCATGGCCGGTGCCGCCTCCGCGGGCAGCCCCGCCGAGCGGGCCAAGAAGGCCCTGGCGGCTGGCTGCGACATGTTGCTGGTATGCAACGACCGAGACGCGGCCCTCGAGGTGATCGACGCCTGCCGCGGACGTGTCGCGCGACGCGTGTCCCGGTTACGTTATGCCCGCGCCCGACCGACGCTTCAGGCATTGACCGCGATCTCGCGGTGGCGCCGGGTTCATGCTCGCCTCGAGGCTCTGGCCGCTGAATGAGCGAAACCCTGGCTGTCGAATGATTCCCCACCGACACCTGCTGCTTTACTTTATTAACGTATGCCGACGCTCAGCGCAGCGTCGCTTCCTGCTTAGATGAAGAGCCAATCCCCGATGTCCCGATTCGATGCCGATTTTTACCAGTCTCTTGCCGACATGCGTCACCTGATGGACAACGCGGACTGCTTGATCAGCCATGAACAAGTCGAACGTGCCCTTGACCGCATGGCCGAGGAAATCACCCGGGATCTGGGCGACAAGCTGCCAGTCTTCTATTGCGTGATGAATGGCGGTCTGATCACTACGGGTCACCTGCTGACCCGTCTGGGTTTTCCTCTGGAAGTAGATTACCTGC
Organism: Halomonas sp.; assembly: GCA_035581765.1. Lineage (GTDB taxonomy): Bacteria > Pseudomonadota > Gammaproteobacteria > Pseudomonadales > Halomonadaceae > Halomonas. The sequence continues at coordinate 26,490 of DATISN010000081.1, read as the reverse complement.
ATGCCACTCGCTACCGCGGGGGTATGCGCGGTGGGGAGCTGTTCTGGCGCGTCTCGCCGGAGATTCCCATGGCGGGACGCCATGTGGTGATCGTCGATGACATTCTCGACGAGGGCGCAACGCTGGCGGCCATTCTGGCCTATTGTCGCGAGGCGGGAGCCGCGAGCATTTCCACCGCCGTACTGGTCGACAAGCAGCACGAGCGCAAGGCGGTTCCCGGCCTCAAGGCCGACTATTGCAGCCTCGAGGTGGCGGACCGTTTCGTTTTCGGTTTCGGGATGGATATCAAGGGGTATTGGCGCAATGCGCCAGGCATCTTTGCCCCGCAGGGGCTATAAGCACCCGTTGCGTTTTTCCGCCATCCGGCAGTCCGCCTTGTCGCCGCTCACGAAAGTGTCAGTGGCGACAAGGCGAAGTCGCTCAGGACAGGCCCAGTTCGTGAGTGGCCTCCTCGCGCATCTTGAACTTCTGGATCTTGCCGGTCACGGTCATCGGGAATTCATCGACGAACTTCACGTATCGCGGAATCTTGTAGTGGGCGATACGGCCCTTGCAGAAGGCCTGCAGTTCGTCCGCTGTGAGCGTTTCATTCTCGCTTAGCTTGACCCATGCCATCACTTCTTCGCCGTATTTGTTATCGGGCACGCCGATCACCTGCACATCCGAGATGGCCGGGTGAGTGTAGAGAAAGTCCTCGATTTCTCGCGGATAGATGTTCTCCCCACCCCGGATGATCATGTCCTTGATGCGTCCGACGATCGCGACATACCCCTCATCATCCATGGTCGCCAGATCGCCGGTGTGCATCCAGCCATTGTCGTCGATGGCCCTGTCGGTGGCCTCCGCGTTATTCCAGTAGCCGAGCATCACGCTGTAACCGCGCGTGCAAAGCTCGCCGCTCTCCCCGCGCGGCACCACATTGCCGGACTCCGGGTCGACCAGCTTCACCTCCTGGTGTGGATGGATGGTGCCAACGGTGGTGACACGCTTCTCGAGCGGCGCATCGGTGCGCGTCTGCAGACTGACCGGGCTGGTTTCGGTCATGCCATAGCAGATGGTGACGTCCTGCATGTTCATCTTGTCGATCACCTTGCGCATGACCTCGATGGGGCAGATCGAGCCCGCCATGATCCCGGTGCGCAGGGATGACAGATCGAAACTCGCGAAATCAGGGTGTTCCAGCTCGGCGATGAACATGGTCGGTACGCCGTAGAGGGCGGTTGCCTTTTCCTCGCTGACGGCGCGCAACGTGGCTTCTGGCTCGAAGCCGTCGCCGGGGTAGATCATCGTGGCGCCATGGGTGACGCAGCCTAGGTTGCCCATCACCATGCCGAAACAGTGATAGAGCGGGACCGGAATCACCAGCCGGTCCCGTTCGGTAAGGCCCAAGCTGCGGGCCACGAAGAAGCCGTTGTTGAGGATATTGTGGTGCGACAGGGTGGCGCCCTTGGGCGAGCCGGTCGTGCCGGAGGTGTACTGGATATTGATCGGGTCGTCGAACTGCAAGGACGCCTGGAGTTCGGCCAGTTGCTCGGCGGGCACATCCTCGGCATGGGCGAGCATGGCGGGCCACGTCAGCATGCTGCTCAGCGCTCGGGTCTCGTCCAGGCAGATCACGCGTTTGAGGTCGGGCAGGCGGGCGCTGTCGAGAAGGCTGTTGGGGTTGGCTTGTTGCTTGAGCTCCGGTACCAGCTCTACGAGTGTGGCCACGTAATCGGAAGCCTTGAAGGCACCTTGCAGGATCAGGGTCGAGGTGCCCGACTGCCGGAGTGCGTATTCCAGTTCGTGGGTACGGTAGCTGGGATTGATATTGACCAGGATGGCGCCAATCTTGGCGGTAGCGAACTGGGTAATGGTCCATTGCGCGCAGTTGGGCGACCAGATACCGACGCGATCGCCCTTGGTGACGCCAAGCGCGAGCAGGGCGCGTGCCGCCTTGTCGACGATCTCCTGCAGGGTCTGCCAGGTGTAGCGCTGTCCTTGATGCCGACTGATGAGGGCGTCGCGATCGGCAAAGCGTGCCACGGTCTCGTCGAAACAGTCACCGATGGTCTGTCCCTTGAGCGGCGCGTCACTGATGCCACACACATAACTGTTGGAAGAGGATTGGCGTGTCATGATGGCCTGTCTCTGATGGTGTCATTGAATGTGGAAAACAGGGTAGCGGCCTTCACGCTAATGGCCTTCAGTGCTCGCCCGGCGGCGTCTCCAGACTGGCCAGGACATCGCGGGCTTGGCTTTCCACGTCATCGAGTTCCCTGTGCATCAACCGGATGTCCTCGAGCTGGCGTTCAAGATTGGCCCGTTTGTCGGCCAGGATCTCGAGTAGACGCTTGAGCTGGCGTGCGTTGCCGTCCGGCATGGCGTCATACATCATCACCACTTCCCGGATTTCCGCCAGGGAGAAGCCGAGACGCTTGCCGCGCAGGGTGAGCTTGAGCCGAACACGGTCCTTCTCCTGGTAAATACGGGTCTGACCTCGGCGTTCGGGCGCAAGAAGGCCTTCCTGCTCGTAAAAACGGATGGTGCGAGGTGTGATCTGAAACATGCGCGCCAGTTCGCCGATGGCATAAGTACGCCGTTGGCGAGGCAGTCGGTGGATGTCCGAAGCCGGTGAGCGCGGAGGCATTGGCGTTTTCCTTGTCCTTTGGGCCGGTGCAGGCGAAGCTGAAACCGTTAATCTGTTCGCAACACTAGCCCAGGGTTACGTTAACGTAAAGTGCTTGCCGGCCGCCTGCCATTCCCGGCAGCCATGACGAGGATTGCCATGGATTTTTCGCTGACCGATGACCAGAAGGCGCTGGTCGCCGCCGCCGAGGATTTTGCCGAAGCGGAACTGGTCGATCATGCCGCCGAATGGGACGCCACCTCGCACTTTCCCGTCGAGGTGATACGCCGTGCCGGCGAGGCGGGTTTTCTCGGGCTTTATACACCCGAGGCGCATGGCGGCATGGGGCTCTCGCGCCTCGACGCCTCGCTGATATTTGAGCGGCTCGCCCAGGGATGTGTGTCGACCACGGCGTATCTGACCATTCACAACATGGTGACTTGGATGGTCGCCAGCTGGGGCGATGATACCCTGCGTGACGCCTGGGTGCCGGGCATGGTCTCGGGCGAGCGCCTCGGTTCGTACTGTCTCACCGAACCCGGAGCTGGGTCCGATGCCGCCAACCTGACGACTCGGGCGGTCCGCGATGGGGCGGATTATGTGCTGAGTGGCAGCAAGATGTTCATCTCCGGGGCGGGCTCGACCGAGGTGCTGGTGGTCATGGCACGGACCGGCGAGCCGGGGAGCGGCGCGGGTGGGGTGTCGGCGCTGCTGGTGCCGGCCGATGCCACGGGCATTGTTTACGGCAAGAAGGAGGACAAGATGGGCTGGAAGAGTCAGCCGACTCGTCTGGTCAGCTTCGATGGCGTGCGGGTGCCGGCGGCCAATCGCCTTGGCGCCGAAGGAGAGGGTTTCAAGCTGGCCATGAAGGGGCTCGATGGCGGTCGTGTGAACATCGCCAGCTGCTCGTTGGGGGCGGCTCAGCAGGCGCTGTCGCTGTCACGGGATTACCTGAGGGAGCGCAAGCAGTTCGGCCGCGAACTCGCGAGCTTCCAGGCCCTTCAGTTCAAGCTCGCCGACATGGCCAGCGAGTTGACCGCCGCCCGGTTGATGGTGCGCCATGCCGCCTGGCGGCTCGACCGCGGCGACCCGGAAGCCACGGCGTATTGCGCCATGGCCAAGCGTCATGCCACCGACATGGGGTTCTCGGTCTGCAACGAGGCCCTGCAACTGCATGGTGGCTATGGTTATATTCGCGAATACCCCCTCGAGCGCCTGGTGCGCGACACGCGCGTGCACCAGATTCTCGAGGGCACCAACGAGATTATGCGCCTGATCATTGCGCGTCGCCTCCTGGCGGACGGCATGATCGAGTCGCTCCAGTAACCGGACCAGGGGAACCTATCGATGTCGGACCTTGCTGTACGCTTTACCGAGCGTCCCACCCGTGATGGCTGTCGCATCGGCGTGGCGATGCTCAATTCACCCAAGTCGCTCAATGCCCTGTCGCTGGAGATGATCGGCCAGCTCGAGGCCAGGTTCGACGACTGGGCGGCCGACCCCGGCATCGTGGCGATTTGGCTCGAGGGCGCCGGCGACAAGGCCTTCTGTGCGGGAGGCGATGTTGTGGCACTTTATCGCTCGCTGATCGAGTCACGTGACACGTCAGACGCCAATCGAAGCGCCGCTTTTGCCAAGAGCCAATTCGCCGAGAGTTCTTTCGCCGAGAGTTATTTCGCCGCCGAGTATCGGCTGGATTATCGAATCCATACCTTCTCCAAACCGATTCTGGTGTGGGGCGACGGCATTGTCATGGGGGGCGGTCTGGGACTGCTGGCCGGTGGTTTTCAGCGCCTGGTGACCGAGACTACGCGTATCGCCATGCCGGAGATCACCATCGGTCTTTATCCCGATATCGGCGCGAGCTGGTTCCTGGGTCGCATGCCTTCTGGCGTGGGGGCTTATCTGGGGCTGACCGGGGCTCAGCTCAACGCCCGTGATGCCCTGGATCTGGGGCTTGCCGACCGTTTCATTCCCCGCGAGCGTCGCGAGGCCCTGCTCGATGCCTTGGCAGCGGCCGATTACGGCGATCGCACCCAAAGTGAGCTGCGCGCCGCAGTACAGGAGGTGCTGGACGATCAGGAAGATCGCCGCGACATGCCACCTGCCCAGGTCTGGCCCCATCTCGATCATCTTCAGGCGTTAGTGGGGCGGGTCGATGCCGCGACAGCGGTACGTCGGATTCTCGACGATCGGAGCGAGGATCGGTGGTTGGCGGCTAACCGCGCTCGGCTGGAGGCCGGCTGCCCCCTGAGCGCTCACCTGGTATGGCGCATGCTGGAGCGCCACGCTCATTCCAGTCTGGCCGATGCCTTTCGCGATGAGCTCAGCCTCTCGGTACAGTGCGGTCGCCTGGGTGATTTTGCCGAAGGCGTCCGCGCCCTGCTGGTCGAGAAAGACAAGGCGCCGCGTTGGTCGCATGTCGATGTCGCCAGCGTGCCAGAGGCGGACATTGAAGCATTGCTGGCACCGCTCTGGTCCGAGACGACGCACCCTCTCCGAGATATCGATCAAGCGCCCTTCGCTGGCTGATGTGGCCTCTTGAAAAGTCATCATTGCTCGAGTGTTAACGCCATTCAGCCATGGCAAATCAATCAATCACAACCAGGAGCCACGCCAATGAATATCGCCTTTATCGGTCTGGGTAATATGGGCGCCCCCATGGCGCTGAATCTGCTCGAGGCCGGGCATCACGTCAGGGTCTTCGATCTGGTGGAGAGTGCCATCCAGAAATTGGAGGCAGAAGGCGCCGAGCGCGGCAAGAACGCCAAGGCCGCTGCCGCCGGTGCCGAGGTCATCATCTCTATGTTGCCCGCCGGCGCCCATGTCAAGGCGCTCTATCTCGGCGATGACGCTGCCCCGGGCCTGCTCGATACCCTGGATGGCACACCCTTGATCATCGACGCTTCGACCATCTCGCCAGAGGATGCTCGCAGCGTGGGCCTCGCCGCCAGTGATAAGGGGCTGACCTATCTCGACGCCCCGGTATCGGGGGGCGTCGCGGGCGCCAAGGCAGGAACGCTGACGTTCATCGTCGGCGGTAGCGAGGCCGGCTTTGCACATGCGAGCCCGCTGCTGCAGGCCATGGGCAAGAACATCTTTCATGCGGGCGACGTCGGTTCGGGGCAGGTGGCGAAGATCTGCAACAACATGCTGCTGGGCATCCTGATGTCGGGGACCGCAGAGGCCCTGGCGTTGGGGGTCAAGAATGGCATGGACCCATCGGTACTCTCCGAGATCATGCAGCAGAGCAGCGGCGGCAACTGGGCGCTCAATGTCTACAATCCCTGGCCCGGCGTGATGGAGGGCTCGGCAGCCTCACGAGAGTATCAAGGAGGCTTTCTCACCGACCTGATGGTCAAGGATCTGGGGCTGGCCTGGGAGCTGGCGCTGGAATCACAATCGACGGTTCCGATGGGGTCCCAGGCGCGTAATCTCTTCGCGCTGCATAGCGCGCAGGGCAGTGGGCGGCTGGATTTCTCGAGTATCCAGACGCTTTATCGCGAAGGAGAATCCCATGACTGATAGTTGCATAGGGGATAGTCGTATGGGGGTAGTAGCGACATTGATCGATACCGTTTGGCTTGGCAGGAACGGACTTATAGTCTACATTTAGTGAAAATGTAGAAATTAATTCTTCGCTTGAGGACACTACCATGAGTCAGATTACCCCCGTCATCTGGGACGACCCCTTCCGCCTGATTGATCAGCTTGACGAAGACGAGCGCATGGTTCAGCAGACCGCGCATGACTATTGCCAGGAAAAGCTACTGCCCAGGGTGCTGGAAGCCAACCGCAATGAGCACTTCGACCCTGAGATCATGAGTGAGATGGGCGAACTGGGCCTGCTGGGCGCCACGATCGATGGTTATGGCTGTGCTGGCCTGAACTACGTCAGTTACGGCTTGATTGCCCGCGAGGTCGAGCGTGTCGATTCCGGTTACCGTAGTGCGATGAGCGTTCAGTCAAGCCTGGTGATGTACCCCATTCACGCCTTTGGCAGTGATGCCCAGCGCGACAAATACCTGCCGAAGCTCGCCTCCGCTGAATGGCTAGGGTGTTTTGGCCTCACCGAGCCCGATCATGGCTCCGACCCGGCCGGTATGAGTACCCGCGCGGTGCGTACCGACAGCGGCTGGCGCCTCAACGGCACCAAGACCTGGATCACCAATTCGCCGATTGCCGATGTCTTCGTGATCTGGGCCAGGGATGAAGAAGGCATCATCCGTGGATTTATCCTCGAGAAAGGCATGAAGGGGCTCAGCGCACCGAAGATCGAGGGCAAGTTCAGCCTGCGGGCCTCCATTACCGGACAGATCGCGATCCAGGACGTGGAAGTCTCCGATGACCAACGCCTTCCCGGCGTCCAGGGCCTAAAGGGGCCCTTTTCCTGCCTCAACCGCGCGCGTTTCGGCATTGCCTGGGGGACCATGGGTGCTGCCGAGGCCTGCTGGCATGCCGCTCGCGACTACACGCTGGAGCGCAAGCAGTTCGGGCGCCCGCTGGCCGCCAATCAGCTGATCCAGAAGAAACTCGCCGATATGCAGACCGAGATCGCGCTTGGCCTGCAGGCGGCGCTGCGGGTCGGCCGGATGATCGACGCCGGGCAACTGGTACCGGAGGCAATCTCGCTGATCAAGCGCAACAATTGCGGCAAGGCGTTGGACATCGCCCGCCAGGCGCGCGACATGCACGGTGGCAATGGCATCTCCGATGAGTACCACGTGATCCGTCATGTCATGAATCTGGAAGCCGTGAACACCTATGAGGGCACCCACGATGTCCACGCCCTGATTCTCGGTCGCTCCCAGACCGGCATCCAGGCTTTCGCCAATTGACTCTCAGCGGATCACGAGGAGCGTATCGATGAGCCGACCGCTTGACGGCCTGGTAGTGCTGGACCTGTCGCGTGTCCTGGCCGGCCCGTGGGCGGGCCAGTTGCTGGCCGACCTCGGCGCCAAGGTGGTCAAGGTCGAGCATCCCCAGCGCGGCGATGATACCCGTGGCTGGGGTCCGCCTTGGCTAGCCGAGGACGACAGCGCCGAGCGGATGGCGGCCTATTTCCTGTGCGCCAACCGCGGCAAGCAGTCACTCGCCGTGGATATCGCCACGGAGGATGGCCAGGCACTGGTACGCGAGCTGGCCAAGGGCGCGGATATCCTGCTCGAGAACTTCAAGGTAGGCGGGCTGGCGCGGTATGGCCTCGACCATGCCAGCCTGAAAGCGCTCAACCCACGCTTGATCGGGTGTTCCATCACTGGCTTCGGCCAGGACGGCCCCTATGCCCACCGGGCCGGCTACGATTTCATGATCCAGGCCATGGGCGGGCTGATGAGCCTTTCCGGCGAACCCGATGGCATGCCGATGAAGACCGGTGTCGCGATCACCGATGTGATGACCGGGCTCTATGCCACGATCGGCGTGTTGGCGGCGCTGCAGGAGCGCGAACGAACCGGGCTTGGCCAGCACGTCGACCTTGCGCTGCTCGACGTGCAGGTAGCGACCCTGGCCAACCAGGCGCTCAACACGCTGGTGAGCGGCGAGTCACCGAAGCGTCACGGCAATGCCCATCCCAATATCGTGCCTTACCAAGCCTTCGCCTGTGAGGATGGCTATCTGGTGCTCACCGTCGGAAACGACGCGCAGTTCTCGCGGCTGGCCTCGCTGCTCGGTCATCCCGACTGGGCGGTTGACCCGGCGTATGCAAGCAACGCTGCCAGGGTCGGTAACCGCGAGGTGCTGGTACCGTTGATCGAGAGGATCATGGCGACCCGCAAGCGCGACGATTGGCTAGCCGAGCTTGAGGCCCGAGGCATCCCTGCGGGTCCGATCAATACGTTGACGGAAGTCTTCGATGATCCTCAGGTACGTCACCGTGGCCTGCACTGCACGCTCAAGCGCGGTGATCTGGATATTCCCCAGGTGGCTAACCCGTTGCGATTCGACGGCGAAGCGGCTACCAGTGACGTGCCGCCCCCTGGGCTCGGTCAGGACAGTGCGACGATCCTTGCCGAGATGGGCCTGACTCCAGATGACATCGCCCGGCTGAAACGGGAAGGCGTGGTCAGATAAACGCGCCTTACGCATTCTTCAGCGAGGCGAGAAGCGTCGCATCAGGCCCCGCTCGGCTATCATTCGCGTGGAGATTTCCTCCACCGAGAATCGCGTGGTGTCGATGAAGGGGATATGCAACTGGCGATAGAGCCCTTCGGCCTGGCCGATTTCCTGCAGGCACTGGTCCATGGAGCTGTAGCGGCTGTTGGGGCGTCGCTCGTGGCGAATCGCCGCCAGGCGTCGTGGGTCAATGGTCAGGCCGAACAGCTTGTGGCGGTGCGGGGCGAGGGCCTTGGGAAGCTTCAGGATGCCGTCCTCGTCGAGGTCATCCTCGGTAAGCGGATAATTGGCGGCGCGAATCCCGAACTGCAGCGCCAGGTACAGCGAGGTGGGTGTCTTGCCGCAGCGTGATACCCCGATAAGGATCACGTCCGCCTTGTCGTATTGATGTGTGCGCGCGCCATCGTCGTTATCCAGGGCAAAGTGCACCGAGTGGATACGATCCATGTAGACGTCATCGCTACCGATGGCGTGCGTACGCCCCACGCTATAGGACGAGTGGGTGGCCAGCTCCTCCTCGAGGGGCTTCAGAAAGGTCGAGAAGATATCGATCTTGAAACCGGCCGCGTCTCGAATCACATCGCGTATCTGCTCGTCGACGATTGTGTCGATGATGATCGGGGTGGCGCCGTCGCGCACCGCGGTGGCCCCGATCACTTCCGCCAGCTGTCTGGCCTTGTCCACCGAGTCGACGTAGGGCTTGGTGACCATGCGGATCTCGACGTTCTCGAATTGCGCCAACAGGCTGCGGCCAAGGCTCTCGGCGGTGATGCCGGTGCCATCGGAGATGAAGAAGGCGGTACGCATCATGAGGCTCGCTCGGACTGAAAGTGATGTCATTGTCGAGCCTCCCGGGGGGCGAGACAAGGCGCGGACTACAGGAATCGGCGCCAAGGCCGACGTGTTGTAAAAAACCTCCAGTGACTTCGCGGTTAGACTAATGGCGAATACCGGCAGCCGCTGTTAGAGTCGCCATCATCGCACGGCTTGTCGGCCCTTCGTTGCCGTCACGCACGCTGCATCCTGTCGTTGGTATCCTGGGGGTTTCGTGGACAATTATATTCTGTGGTTCGATCAACTTGGCATGAACGATGTTGACCGGGTGGGAGGCAAGAACGCCTCCCTCGGCGAGATGATTTCCAATCTCTCCGGTGCGGGCGTCACGGTGCCCGGCGGCTTTGCCACCACGGCCCACGCCTACCGCGAATTTCTCTCCCACGAAGGGCTCAACGAGCGCATCAATCAGACCCTGGCGACGCTGGATGTCGACGATACCAACGCCTTGGCGAAGGCCGGGGCAGAGATCCGCCAATGGATCATCGATACCCCGTTACCGCCAACCTTTGAGGCGCATCTACGCTCGGCCTATGAAATCCTGACGTCTCAGCACCCCAACCTCAAGGCGGCGGTGCGCAGTTCGGCCACCGCCGAGGACCTGCCCGATGCGTCATTCGCCGGCCAGCAGGAAACCTTCCTCAACATCGAAGGTTTCGACAACATCAAGCGGGCAGTGCACGAGGTATTCGCCTCCCTGTTCAATGACCGGGCCATCTCCTACCGCGTACACCGCGGCTATGCCCACGAGAATGTGGCGCTTTCGGCGGGCGTACAGAAGATGGTGCGCTCCGAAACCGGCGCCAGTGGGGTGATGTTTACCCTGGACACCGAATCCGGCTACCGGGATGCGGTCTTCGTGACCGCTTCCTGGGGCCTCGGCGAGACAGTGGTGCAGGGCGCCGTGAACCCCGATGAGTTCTACGTCCACAAGCCGACGCTGGCGGCCGGCCGCCCGGCGGTGTTGCGCCGCAATCTCGGTTCCAAATTGATCAAGATGATCTATACCGACGACACCAGCGCCGGCAAGTCGGTGGCCACCGTGGATGTACCGCTGGCCGATCGCGGTCGTTTCTGCCTCAGCGACGAGCAGATCATGGCGCTGGCCCGCCAGGCGGTAACCATCGAGCAGCATTACGATCGTCCCATGGACATCGAATGGGCACTTGACGGTGACGACGGCGAGCTCTACATCGTTCAGGCGCGTCCCGAAACGGTGGTCTCCCAGCAGGAAGGCGGCAAGCTCGAACGCTTCCAGCTCAAGGAAAAGGGCAGGACCCTGGTGACCGGCCGAGCCATCGGCCAGCGTATCGGCCGCGGCGCGGTCAAGGTCGTGTTTTCTCCCGACGACATGGACAAGGTCAAGGCGGGCGACGTGCTGGTCACCGACATGACCGACCCGGACTGGGAGCCGATCATGAAGCGTGCCTCGGCGATCGTCACCAACCGCGGTGGCCGCACCTGCCACGCCGCGATCATCGCCCGCGAGCTGGGTATTCCGGCGGTGGTCGGTTGCGGTGACGCCACGCAGGTACTCGCGGATGGACGCGATGTCACGGTGTCCTGTGCCGAAGGCGATATGGGTCATGTCTACGACGGGCTTCTGGAATTCGACCGCCGGGTGACCAGCGTGGACGCGATGCCCGAGATTCCCTTCAAGATCATGATGAACGTGGGCAACCCGGATCGTGCCTTCGGCTTCGCGGGTCTGCCCAATGCAGGGGTCGGCCTGGCGCGTCTGGAGTTCATCATCAATCGCATGATCGGGGTGCATCCCAAGGCACTGCTCGAGTACGATACCCTGCCCGCGGACCTGCAGCAGACGATCGACCTGCGTACCGCCGGTTACGCCGACCCGGTGAGCTTCTACGTCGACAAGCTGGTCGAGGGGATTTCCACCCTTGCGGCTGCGTTTCACCCCCAGCCGGTCATCGTTCGGCTGTCGGACTTCAAGTCCAACGAGTACGAGAACCTGATCGGTGGCAAGCTCTACGAGCCCGGCGAGGAGAACCCCATGCTGGGGTTCCGAGGTGCCTCACGCTACATTTCCGAGTCTTTCCGCCCTTGTTTCGAGCTCGAGTGCCGAGCGCTCAAGCACGTGCGTGAGGAAATGGGCCTGGACAACATCCAGATCATGGTGCCTTTCGTGCGCACCACCGACGAGGCCCGCGAAGTGGTCAAGCTGCTGGCGGCCAACGGCCTGGCCCGTGGCGGCTCTTCTGATCCCCAGGGCCTCAAGGTGATCATGATGTGCGAACTGCCGGCCAACGCCCTGTTGGCGGATGAGTTCCTCGAGTACTTCGATGGCTTTTCGATTGGTTCCAATGACCTGACGCAGCTCACGCTAGGCCTCGACCGCGACTCCGGCATCGTCGCTCACCTGTTCGACGAGCGAAATCCCGCCGTGATGAAACTGCTCTCCATGGCGATCCAGGCCTGCAAGGCCAAGGGCAAGTACGTGGGTATCTGCGGTCAGGGGCCGTCCGACCATCCTGATCTCGCCAAGTGGCTGATGGAGCAAGGCATCGACTCGGTCTCGCTTAACCCTGACGCGGTGCTCGAGACGTGGTTCATGCTGGCGGGTGAAACAATTAGCTGAATAAAGCCCTGCACCTGGGCAACCGCTCCACGCCCGGCAGCCTCCCTGGCTGGACGGGCGTTTTTTGTCTCTTCGTGTTACGTCGACTCGCTTTTTGGCATCTTGGTGTATTGATCGCCTTTTTGTGTCGGGTCTGGCCTATGCTGTGATTGTTATTTAGAGAACCCGATGAGGGTCGAAGTTGATCAGGAGATGTTGTATGCCCATGCCCACAATCCCTTTTCGTCGCCGGCTGGTTCCGGTTGGCGTGATGCTGATGGTCTGGTTGCCGCCGATCGTTCACGCCGAGGTGGAACTCGATTACGAGGCGCCGGCGATCGCCCCGGAGTCGAGTTCCACGGTCACCGAGAAACCTGGCTGGGATAACGAGGACTTCGCGGTGGCCGCGGCCAATCCGCTGGCCACCGATGCCGGTTACCAGGTGATCAATGCCGGTGGCTCCGCCATTGATGCCGCCGTTGCGGTGCAGATGGTGTTGACCCTGGTGGAGCCGCAATCCAGTGGCATCGGCGGTGGCGCCTTCCTCATGCATTTCGATGGCGAGGACGTGCGGGCCTACGATGGCCGAGAAACCGCCCCGAGAGGGGTCGACGGTGAGCTGTTCCTTGATGAGGAGGGCGAGCCGTTGGACTTCATGGAGGCCGTGGCGAGTGGTCGTTCAATCGGGGTCCCGGGCACGGTACGCATGCTTGAGCTTGCCCACCGCGAACACGGGCAGCTGCCCTGGGAAGTGTTGTTCGAGCCTGCGATTACCCTGGCGGAGGAGGGCTTTCCGGTCAGCGAACGGCTCCACACCAGCCTGGCAGAAGTGGAACACCTGCGTGATGATTCGATCGCTGGTGGTTTTTACTACGACGAAGCGGGCGAACCGCTGGCCGAGGGGCATATGCTCAAGAACCCGGCGCTCGCCGCGATCCTGCGCGAGATCGCCGAGGAAGGCAGCAGCGCCCTGCATACCGGGCCTATCGCCGAAGACCTGGTGTTTCGGGTGCAGAACCATGATCGACCCGGTGCCATGTCACTGGAAGATCTGGCCACTCATGCCGCCGAGACGCGTGACCCCCTCTGCACCGACTGGCAGGCCTATCGCATCTGCGGGTTTCCGCCGCCTTCCTCGGGGCATCTGACCATCATGCAGATACTGGGCATTCTCGAGGCCTTGCCAGCGCTTGAGTCACCGATGAACGATGATCTCCCCAGCGTCGAGTGGCTGCATCGATTCCTGGAGGCCTCACGATTGGCCTTTGCCGATCGCGGCAAGTACATCGCCGACCCGGATTTCGTCGACGCACCCGGTGGCGACTGGAGCAACATGCTCCATCCCGACTACCTGACCAAGCGAGCCGAGCAGATCGGCGAGCAGAGTATGGGCAGCGACGCCGCCAAGCCGGGCAATCCCGGCCCCAGGGACACCAGTTGGGCCGTTCAGCCCGAGCAACCCGAGGCCGGCACCAGCCATATCAGCATCATCGACGAGGAGGGTAACGCCATCGCCATGACCACGACCATCGAGCAGTCCTTCGGCTCGCGAACCATGGCCGATGGGGGGACGGGCGAGCCTGGCGGCTACCTGCTCAACAACGAACTGACGGATTTTTCGTTCCTGCCTGAAGATGAGGCAGGTAATCCCATCGCCAACCGCGTGGAGCCCGGCAAGCGTCCGCGCTCGAGCATGAGTCCGACCCTGGTGTTCGATGGCGAAAGTGGCGAATTGGTCGCGAGCCTGGGCTCTCCGGGCGGTGCGGCGATCATTCATTACACCGCCAAGACGCTCGTCGCGATGCTCGATTGGGGGCTCGATGCTCAAGAGGCACTGAACCTGCCCCATGCCATCACCTTGGGTGGGCCGGTCTTCCTGGAGGCGGGTGGCTATCCTGCCGCCACGCTGGAGGCGCTGAACAACCTGGGTCACGATGCCAGCGAGCGTGAGCTAGTGAGCGGTCTGCAGGCTCTGCAAGTCACCGAGGACGGGAACATCTTTGGCGGCGCCGACCCGCGTCGGGAAGGCGTCGTCCTGGGTGAGTAGTTCTGGTGAGTAGTCCTTGGTGAGTAGTCCTTGGTGAGCAGTCCTTGGCGACTCAGCCTCTTAGCCAGTTGCGCAACTTGACCAGCAACAGGGCACCGTCGCTCATCTCCCGGCGTATTGCCAGCAATTCGGCAAGCGCGCCGGGTCGGTCGGTGATGATGGCATCGACGCCCAGATCGATCAGCTGCGACATGCGGGCCCGGTCATTGACGGTCCAGGCATGTATCTCGTAGTCCAGGCGTCGGGCCAGCCGGATCTCGTTGTCGGTGATGCGATTGTGGCGTAGCCCGAGTGCATCGAAACCTCGTCGCTCCAGCGTGCCGGGGAGGATCAGCTGGGCGAGCAGGGTCGTGGCGACAGCGGGTTCTCGCGCCTTGATTTCTCTCACCAGCGAAGGGGACATCGTGGCCAGACGGGTTTCACCGATGACGTCCGTCTTCCCGCAGGTGGCGACAGCGCCGCCGGCTTCTTGGCAGGTTGCCCTGGCCCTGGCCTCGCGGCGCAAGGCGTCCATCACCGCCTCGACCAGGGCCACTTCTCGACCAGGGTCGGGCTTGAGGTCGATCATCAGTTGTCCCCGACCGCGAACCCTTTCCAGTGCTTCTTCCAGGCCCGGGATGGGTTCGCCGACATAGGCGTCACCGAACCAGCTGCCCACATCGAACTCCACCAGTTCCGCTCGTGTCATGTCGCCCAACTGACGAGGGTCGCCGGTCAGTCGACTCATGCTGCGGTCATGATAGAGCACGACCTGATTGTCTCGCGTCAGCCGTACATCGATCTCGATCCGGTCGGCCTTTTCATCGAGGGCCAACTGCATTGCCGCCAAGGTGTTTTCGGGGGCGGCCATGGAACTGCCGCGGTGGGCGATGATCGAGACATCGTCACGGAGCTCGAAGCTGTTGACGATCAGCCAGGCCTGTAACAACGCGAAGAGGATAACGCTGACTTCCACCGCCCAGGCCAGGCGACCCGGATGGGCGTCTGCCGGGGGGGCCGCCGGCCGCAGTTCCTGATGCTCCAGCCGCAGATACAGACAGGCGGCAAGTAATGCATTGGCGGCGATGCCGACGAAGGTGATGGCCAGGGTCAGCAGTACGTAGGCGGTAAGATAACCGAGCATGGCCGGGATCAGGACGGCGTTGCGTTCCGGTAGCCACCACAACATCGGCGTGAACGCTCTGCCAAAGAGTGCGGTGGCCAGCACCGGCAAGGCAATGATCACTACCAGCAGGGCGATGACCGCCAGCGCGATAGGGCGCCTGCGGCCTTGTGTGAGCACATGGCTGCGTTTCAGGGCCGCTCGTGGCGAGAGGTTCTCCAGCATCATCACCGGCAGGGCGAGCAGCCAGCGGAAATAAAGCGTCGCTGCCAGGCCGATCCAGAGTCCCACCACCGGCAGCCCGAACGCCACGAACTGCCAGAACGCCGGTGGCCGCACCCGTTGTACGTAATAGGGGTCCAGCCCACCCAGAAAGACGCCGTAGAGCCATACCAGAACGATCACGGCGGGTATGAACAACAGAAGATGGCTGCCAACCTGCAAGACGACCAGCCCGGACAGCGATGGCAGCCGTCTCAAGGTGGCCCAAAGCGCCTCGAAGGCCAGACGGTAATGATTATCTCGCGGGCGAACGGCGACCAGAATCATGCCGGCCTGCTGCAGATACAGTACCAGGAAGGTAGTGCCGATGGCGGCCAGCAGCCACAGGACGCCCCCTGGGCTCAGGAGGATATCGAGTAGCTCGGTGTTGGTGAGTATCGGTTGACCGAACTGGCCGAGCAGACGCGTCAGCGACCACGCGACGGCGGGCAACAGCAGACTCGAGGCGAGCAGGGTGAAGAACAGGTGATAGGCGATCAGCGGGCGCAAGTGCTCGCGCAGGCTGCGCAGCACATCGCCGCCTAGCTGCGAGAGAACCAGCATGGGCGTAAGGCAGACATGTTCACGATTAACGAAGCCCCGGACGCAGCGCCGGGCAATTGAAGCAGGTTTGCGCCTGGCCGTGCGTGATCGAGGCCAATGGTAGATTCACTGCCCCGATGTCAGGGACTCCTCGGCGATCAGAATGCCGTTGTTGTCGGCATAGAGCCATTGACCGGGAGTTATCGTCACGCCAGCGAAGGTCACGGCGATATCGCGCTGACCCTCACCGCGCTTTTCGCTCCTGCGAGGATGAGCGGCAAGCGCCTGGATGCCCAGTTCGGTTTCGAACAGCACGTCGACGTCGCGCACACAGCCGTATATCACGACACCGGCCCAGCCATTGCCGACGGCTTGCTCCGCGAGCATATCGCCCAGCAAGGCACAGCGCAGCGAGCCACCTGCATCGACGACCAGTACGGCACCATCGCCGGGTTCTGATACCGCCTGCTTGACCAGAGAGTTGTCTTCGAAGCACTTGACGGTGCGCACCGGACCGTAGAAGGCTTCCCGCCCGCCGAAATTGGTGAATATCGGGTCGAGCACCTGTACCTCAGGGAATTCGTCACATAGATCAGGGGTGATGATATGGCTCATGATCCTGTCCCTTGCTTGCCGTGATGAAGTTTCATGCATCATGCCACATCCATCGGCCGTGACATACGTTTGTGGCCTGGAGGCAAGAGCGCTGGGTGGCGCACACCGTCACAAAAAAGCGCCCCGCAGGGCGGGGCGCTTCGGTCATCGACTCTGGTCGCCGCCAGGGGCGACCATGGATGTTGCGAGCATCAGAGTCGTAGGACAGGGTATCAGGCTTCCTGGGCAATCGGAATCACGTTGGATGCCGCGTTCTGATACTCCTCGATCTCATGGAAATTCATGTAACGGTAGATCTCTCCGGCCATGGCATCGAACTCGCCCATGTAGCGGCGGTACTCATCGACGCTCGGCAGGCGACCTTCCACCGCGGCGACGGCAGCGAGTTCCGCCGAGGCCAGGTAGACGTTGGCCCCATCACCGAGACGGTTCGGGAAGTTACGGGTGGAGGTGGACACCACCGTGCTCTTCGCCGCAACGCGGGCCTGGTTGCCCATGCACAGCGAGCAGCCCGGCATTTCCATGCGCGCGCCGGCGCGGCCGTAGATGCCGTAGTAGCCTTCCGCGGTCAGCTGATGCTGATCCATCTTGGTCGGCGGAGCCAACCACAGTCGGGTCTTCAAACTCCCCGCAGGCTGCTTCTCGAGCAGCTTGCCGGCGGCCCGGAAGTGGCCGATGTTGGTCATGCACGAGCCGATGAACACCTCGTCGATTTTCTCGCCGGCGACTTCGGAGAGGAGCCGGGCGTCGTCCGGGTCGTTCGGGGCGCAGAGAACCGGCTCCTTCAACTGAGCGAGGTCGATCTCGATGACCTCGGCGTACTCGGCGTCCTGGTCGGCGCGCATCAGACTCGGGTTGGCCAGCCACTCTTCCATGCCCTGGATGCGGCGCTCGATGGTACGGCGGTCGCCATAGCCGTTGGCGATCATCCATTTGAGCAGGGTGATGTTGGATGTCAGGTACTCAGTGACCGAGTCTTCACTCAAGGTGATGGTACAACCCGCGGCGGAGCGTTCGGCGGAGGCGTCGGAAAGCTCGAAGGCCTGCTCGACGGTTAAGTCCTCGAGGCCTTCGATTTCCAGCACGCGACCGGAGAAGGCGTTCTTCTTGCCCGATTTCTCGACGGTCAGCAGGCCCTGCTGGATGGCGTAGTAGGGGATGGCATGTACCAGGTCACGCAGGGTGACGCCCGGCTGCCGCTCGCCTTTGAAGCGAACCAGGATCGATTCCGGCATGTCCAGAGGCATCACGCCGGTGGCGGCGGCGAAGGCCACCAGCCCGGAGCCTGCGGGGAAGGAGATGCCCAGCGGGAAGCGCGTGTGGGAATCGCCGCCGGTGCCAACGGTGTCGGGCAGCAGCATGCGATTCAGCCAGCTGTGGATGATGCCATCGCCCGGACGTAGCGAGACGCCGCCGCGGTTCATGATGAAGTCGGGCAGGGTGTGGTGGGTATCGACGTCCACGGGCTTCGGATAGGCGGCAGTGTGGCAGAAGGACTGCATCACCAGGTCGGCCTGGAAGCCGAGACACGCCAGGTCCTTGAGCTCGTCGCGGGTCATCGGGCCGGTAGTGTCCTGAGACCCCACGGTGGCCATTTTCGGCTCGCAGTACATGCCCGGACGAACGCCGTTTAGGCCGCAGGCCTTGCCGACCATCTTTTGCGCCAGAGTGAAGCCCTTGCCGGTATCGCCGGGCTGCTCGGGCAGACGGAACACATCGGACTGAGGCAGCCCCAGCGACTCGCGCGCCTTGGTGGTCAAGCCGCGGCCGATGATCAGCGGGATTCGGCCGCCGGCACGCACTTCATCGAGGATCAATTGGGTCTTGAGCGCGAAGGTGCTAAGCACCTCGTCGGTGCCGTGCTTGCGCACCTTGCCCTCGTAGGGGTAGACGTCGATGACATCGCCCATCTCGAGCTTGGAGACATCCATCTCGACGGGCAGGGCGCCGGAGTCTTCCATGGTGTTGAAGAAGATCGGGGCGATCTTGTTGCCGAAGCAGAAGCCACCGGCGCGCTTGTTGGGGACATGGGGGATATCGTCACCGAAGAACCATAGCACGGAGTTGGTCGCGGACTTGCGCGAGGAGCCCGTGCCGACCACATCACCCACGTAGGCGATCGGAAACCCCTTAGCCTTGACGTCTTCGATCTGCTTCAGCGGACCGGTGGTGCCGGGCTCGACCGGTTCGATGCCGTCACGCTCGTTCTTGAGCATGGCATTGGCATGCAGCGGAATATCCGGACGGGACCAGGCATCCGGCGCCGGCGAAAGATCATCGGTATTGGTTTCGCCGGGCACCTTGAAAACGGTCAGCGTGATCTTCTCGGCCAGCGCCGGCTTGGAGAGAAACCATTCGGCGTCGGCCCAGGACTGCATGACATCCTTGGCCACGGCATTGCCATTGCGAGCGCGCTCTTCGACGTCATGGAAGGCGTCGAACATCAACAGGGTGTGCTTGAGCTGCTCACCGGCTTCCTTGGCCAGCGCCGCGTCGTCCAGCAGCGTCACCAGGGTCCCGATATTATAGCCGCCTTGCATGGTGCCCAGCAGCTTCACGGCGTGAACCTTGTCGATCAGTGGCGACTCGGCCTCGCCCTTGGCGATGGCGGTGAGAAGCCCGGCCTTGACGTAGGCGGCTTCGTCGACTCCCGGGGGCACCCGATTGGTGATCAGGTCGAGGACAAACTCCTCCTCGCCGGCTGGTGGGCTCTTGAGCAGCTCAACCAGTTCGGCGACCTGTTCGGCGTTCAGCGGCTTGGGCGGAACGCCGTCTGCGGCGCGTTCCTCGACATGGTGGCGATAGGCTTCAATCACGGGGGGCCCTCATCGGTGGAGACGGCCAAGGCACATCGCATCAACGATAATCGGTGTCGAAACGGGGCGTTGGCGGGAGAAGCAGACGTGTTCGACGTCTCGCCTTCGAATGCGCCAGATTCTACGCCAAACTGTCGACAATGTTAAGCAAGGCCCGTGGTTGCTGGCTTGAACTTTGGTCTGCGACCTGCCGGGGTGTCACTCGAGGCCAGTCGCGTTACCATTGTTATCTCATCAACCGCGACGCGGCAGGCAAGAGTGAGCCCCTTCCGTCGCTCACGTTCTTCGCTGTCTTTGGGTTGCGAACCGCTTTTTTCATTTAGCTGCCGA
Organism: Halomonas sp.; assembly: GCA_035581765.1. GTDB lineage: Bacteria > Pseudomonadota > Gammaproteobacteria > Pseudomonadales > Halomonadaceae > Halomonas. Next base: position 6,642 of record DATISN010000081.1, on the reverse strand, counting down.
GTCGACGACCATGCATGCCACTCACGACGATTCCAGCGTAGATGACCTGCTTTCCGCAGAGCTTCTCGCCTTTCTTGCCTGTCGCACGCCCGATGCCTGGGTGGAGTGGGCCCTGGTCAATCCAGAGCTTTTGTTGATCGACCATGCCCAGTGCGAGAAAAAGGCAGCCTCGACGGCCATGAGCCTGCTGTATCGGTATGTGGACAAACCTCTGCTGCTCAGCAAGATGTCCCAACTGGCGCGCGAAGAGCTGCTGCACTTCGAGCAGGTGGTCAGGCTGATGGAATCACGTGGTATCGTCTATCGGCATATCAAGGCGTCCCGCTACGCCGAGGGCCTTCGCCAGGCGGTGCGCCCTCAAGACCCCGAGCGTCTGGTCGACATCCTGATTGTCGGTGCCTTCATTGAGGCACGCAGCTGTGAGCGTTTCGCTTGCCTCATTCCGCATCTTGATGACGAGCTTGCTAAGTTCTATCGAACTCTGGTTAAGTCCGAAGGACGCCACTACGAGGATTACCTGATGCTGGCTCGGCACCTTGGTTCAGAGCCCATCGAGCCGCGCATTGCCTTCTTTGCCGAGCGCGAAGGGTCGTTGATCACCTCGCCGGATACGGCGTTTCGTTTTCATAGCGGCGTGCCTTTTCATAGCACCGTTCATAGCACCGTGCCTTCCTGAGGCCGCCGCTTTCGCCATGCAGGATCGATCATGATGCGGGATTTCTCCGACGTCGCCGACACTTCGGAATACGACCAGCTGGCACTGTTCGGCCACTTCTCGCTCACCCTGGGAGAAGATGCGCTCACGCAGTTCAGCTATGACAAGGTCAAGGCTCTGCTGGTTTACCTGCTGCTTCATAGCCAGCCGGTCAATCGGGCAACACTGGCCGAATTGCTGTGGCCCGACCAGGGACTGTCATCAGGCCGCACCAACTTGCGCCATGCCCTTCATTGCCTGCGCCAGTCGCTCGGCGAAGAAGCCGAGCGCGTGTTGGTCGTGACTCGGCAGACCATTGCCTTTCGCCGCCCCGAGGGGTGGCGTTTCGATCTTCATGAGGTCCAGACGCTGCTCGAGGAATCGCCCGATGTCACCACGCTGGAAGCCTTGCTGAACGGGTACCGTGGGGACTTGGTCGAGGAGTTGCAGCTGTCGGCCTGTGCGGAGTTCCAGCGCTGGCTCGTGCAGATGCGCAACGAATGGCGGCAGCGCGTGATCCGCTTCGCCGAATCGGTAGTCGAGCAGCACGAACCGATTCCTGACCACCTGCTGCATGCGCTGGTGAGTCGCTTCCCGGGGTATGGCCCCTTCCATGAACGCCTGGTGCGTCAGCTTGCCGAACAGGGCCAGCTCGCTGCCGCGCATGAGCAATACAACGCCTATCTGCAGCTTCTGGCGCTCTCCGGCCAGCAGCCCGAGCCGGCTTTCCTTCACCTGGCCCGTTACTGGTCCGATAGTCAGGCCGAGAGTGCGGTACTGGGGCATCAAAGCCATTTTTCCCGAACCCTTGCGCCGGACAGCTCCCCCCTGCGCGAGGAAGAGATCGAACAGCGACAGCTGTCAGTAATGGCGATTCGTCTGCGTTTGACTGGTGATCTGTCGTCACGCGCAGGGACCCGCGCCTGTCTGATGCTGGAGTTCGAGCTACTACGATGGCTCGAGCAGCAGTGCCATCATCTGGGCGGCTTCTGGTTACCCGGTGCCACCGGCGGACTTGGGCTCGCGTGCTTCGGCACCCACGGTCCGGCCCATCAGCTGGCCGAACTCGTGGCCCTCTACGAGCATTGCCGGCGTATGCTGCCTGAAGAAACCGCCCGCCACTGGAGTGGCGAGGGAGAGCCGCCGCATATCGAGCTGGCGGCGGGTCTCAACAGTGGCAGGGTGGTGTATCTCCCCGAGCGCCAGATGGTCGACCCGTTGGGACAGGTCACCCAGGGATCGCTCGAGTTGATGGTCGCCGCCGAGGGCAGCGAGCTGGTGATTTCCCAGGAAGCCAGCCAGCATATGCCGCCGGCCCTGGATCTACAGCCCCGCCTGTCGTCGCGCCTGGTCGCAAGCGACGGTCGGGTGCGTCTGCGCGCCTTGGTGTTGGGCACCAATGAGGGTGGGCGTGAAGCGGTGCCGCCAAGCCTGATCGGCCGCGAGGCGGCGCTGCGTACCTTGCGGGATGCCCTGGCTCGGGCCGGCATCGGCTTGAGACAGAGCGTGTTGGTGCGCGGGCCTTCCGGGATGGGCAAGTCGGCGTTGATGGTCGGGTTTCGTCAGCTCGACCAGTGCCAGGAGGCGGCAGTCTGCTGGCAGCCCACCACGCGCCTGTCGGTTCAGGAACCCTACGGCGTGGCGCGCCAATTGCTGAGGTGGCACTTCGGGGGCGAGATCGACACCGACGCATTGAACGATCTGCTGTCCTCGGTCGGGTTTCTGGAACTCGAGTCTTCTCGCCGCGAGCTGGTCGAGGAAGCGCTGGGGGTCCGCGAACCGCGTGAAGTCGCCGTACTCACGCAAAGCGGGGAGGCCGTCGAGCTGGTGGTGGGCATGGTGCATCGCCTCATCGCCCAGCTGACACAGGAGCGGCCTTTAGTGGTGATGATCGATGACTTGCAGTGGCTCGACGAGCCATCCTTCAAGGTGCTGGCGGGGCTTCAGGCACGCTTGCCGATCAACTGCCCCTTTCTGCTTGTCGCTAGCCATCATGGCCGTGAGGTATTGCCGGCTCGACTCCACTGGGACCAGCAGATCACCCTCGGGCGGCTGGACGCGATGCAATCGTCGCGCTTGCTTTCCCAGCTCGCACGTCGCTATCGGCTTCACCTCAGCCCGCGGTTGCGAGGTCAGATCATCGAGCGCTGCGACGGTGTTCCGCTGTATCTGCAGGAGCTTTGCCGCCGGGTCGACATGGATCGGCGCGAAGGGCGTACGGTCCAGCTCGACGAGTTACCACGAGGCTTGCTGGGGCTGCTTGCCAGCCGTATCGACCAACTCGATGGTGATCGCGAAGTGGCGCATGTCGCCGCGGTACTGGGCCGCCGCTTTCGTCTCGATTTCCTTTCGGAGTGCAGCGACTGGGAAATGCCGAGGCTGACGCAGGCGCTCGAACAGATGCTGCGGCTGGAGATCATCGAGCACGCCGACAACGAAGAAGGCCGGCGCGAGTATCAGTTTACCCATCAGCTATTGCAGGAAGCGGCATATCTGTCGTGTCCGCGAGATGTTCGGGTGCGGATTCATCGCCAAGTGGTGGAGCTGATCGAGGAGCACTTCCCGGTTTGGATCAGCCGGCATCCCGGCGAGTTCGCGACCCATCTCAGACGCAGTGGTCACTATGCGCGTGGTGCCCGCTATTTCGAGCTGGCCGCCCGAGAGGCCTTGAAGGTGAGCGCCAATCGAACCGCGCTTAGAATGGCCGACTTTGGCCTGGCCAGTCTTCGCCACGTGGCGCATCAGCCGGAACGCGAGATCAGCCTGCTCACCGTGCGCGGGCAGGCCGCCTTCACCCTGGAAGGACACGGCTCGCCTACGGCCCATGAAAGCTTCGCTCGGGCCAGGGAATTGCTGGCCGATAGCGATGATGAAGCCGCCGATGTCGAACAGGCCTTCCTCGTCAATTGGGGGCTGTGGGTCGGCTGCAGTCAACGCCATGCCCATGCGGATGCCTTTTCCCTGGCCTCGCGGCTTGCCGATCAGGCCAGCAAGCTCGACGATCCTCGCTATCGGCGCCTCGCGGATTATGCGCGAGCCAGCTGCGAATATTGGGCGGGGCGAATCGGTCAGGCCTACGATCACCTGGAAGAAATCGACCCTCTCAATTCGCCGATGATGATCGAGTGGCTGCCGTTCTCGGATCATCCGCAGATCGCCGCGGCCTGTTTCCAGGGCTGGGCGCTGTGCCTGCGGGGCGACTACCACCGGGCCGAACTCCAGGTGGAATCGGCGATTCGTCTCGCCGAGCGGATCAATCACCCGGGCAGCCTAGCCATGGCCCTGATGTACGCGGCGGCGCTGTATCGGCAGCTGGGGCACGTCCATCTGGCAACCACGCGAGCGGAGCGCGCCTTCGAGCTGACCGGCACACCGGACCTGCACCTCTGGCAGAATGCTGCCCGCGGGGTGCTCGGCTGGCAGCGGGCGCTGGCCGGTGACCGGGACGGTCTAGCCCAGATCGATGGGTCTCTGGAGGAACTCGCCGAAGTCACCGGGCGCGATCGCTACCAGCGCCCCGCGCTCTGGTATGTGGATGCCTGTATTGCCCTCGGAGAAATGGCCAAGGCGGAAGACTACCTCGATCAGTCACTGCTGATCGCCCGTGAGCGCACCACACTCTTCGTGCCGGAACTGGCCGTGCATCTGGCCCGCGTTCGCCTGAGCCTTGGCCACGACAAGAAAGCGGTCAAGGCCCTGGTCGAACAGGCGCTGAACCAGGCCCAGGAGGATGGCAACCTGCACCAGCAGTTGGGTGCCCTGGAGCTCTGGTTGACCCTTATCGACCCCGAGGATCATGCTGCGCGCGAGCGATTCCGGCGTTTGCTAGGCGAGGTCAGCCACAGCGATGCACCCGTACTGGTGCGCTGGCGAACGCTGCTGGACAAGCGACTTCCCCAGGCGGCGGGCGTCTCGTCATAAGGCCGTGATGGTGGGGCGAGCGGGGGCAGTCACGATCAGGTAGCCAGTTCCATGGCGGTGATTCTTTGTAATGCCTGCTGACGGCTGTCGCCGCAGAGGTCGCGATCGAAGCGGAACGTTTCGCACACCTTGGGCCGGCGTGGGTCATCGAAGAGGCGGCATAGATTGGCCTCGTCCAGCTGCACGCAGCGGTCCCCGGCTGGCTTGCCGGTGGGCATGCCGGGAATTGCCGAGCTGATGGAGGGCGCGATGCAGCAGGCGCCGCAGCCGGCACGGCAGCCATCGTCGGTATCGCTGCCGCTCTCTTGTCCGTGGCTCATGGCCGTGCTTCCACGATAGCCCCCTTGTCGATCCCCTCGAAGGCCTGCACGCGAGTGGCGGTGCCGGTCTCCCGGGTGATCGTCTCGGCCAGCCAGGCGGCAATCTGCTCGACGGTTGTCGGCGTCGGCAGCACCGCGCATCGCGCCTGAGGCAGGCTCAGGTAAAAGCTGCCCTGGGGGGACAGGTAGCGGCACGCGACCTGGCCTCGATACCCGGCGTCACCGCTATCGATTATATCCTGTCGATCGAACAGGTAACGATCGGCCAGCCAGTCACACCAATGTTGCTCGAGGGCCGGGGCGCGTTGGCCTTGCTGCCAGATATGCAGCCGCGAGCGATGACCGTGGGCGATGCGCTGGCAGTTCCCGGCGTGGCGTCTGAGTCCGTGGCTGTAAGTGTAGGATGGCCCCTCGATGGACTCTTCGCGCAGGTGGAGTCGGATGTCGCTGACCCTCGGAGGCGGTCGTCGCATCAATTCCGCCGCCAGCTGATCGGCGAGACGCTCGGTGCTGACTTCCTGCCAGGGCAGCAGCGTGAGCGCTTGACGAGGCGCGTGCACTTCGAACGCGTAGGGCAGGGAGGCGCGCACGCACAGGCCTTCCCGACAATCTTGCAACTCCACCCCGGCCGCGCGTGTGGGTACAAGTAGGGTGTGGTCTACACCGGCATCCAGTCGCGACTTGATCCAGGGCTTGACCTCGCCGAAATCGAAGAGCATGCCATCCTCGCCGAGCTCTCCATCGAGTTCCACATCCACGTGCCAGCTCGCGCCGACCAGGCCGCGTCGTGGGCACCATAGCGATACGTCGAGCTGCGTCAGGCGGTTGACGAAGAGCGTCATCAGTCGATCCCCGTGATCTTGTGCGTCTGTAATGACAGACGCCACTGCGGATGGTCGAGACAGTAGGCCAAGGTGGCGTCCACAGCCGAGGTGGCCTGGCCCAGAGGCGTGCGGTCCATGGGTTGCAAGAAAAACAGACGAAAGGCCAAGTCGGTAAAACGCTCCGGCGGGGCGTCGGGTTGAGGAAAAACCAGCTTGAGCTCATCGCCCTCGGTGACCGCCAACGCATTCTCACCCTTGGGGCTGACGCAAAGCCAGTCGATACCTGCCGGCGCCGGCAAGGTGCCGTTGGTCTCGACGGCGATTTCGAAGTGCCTCGCGTGCAGGGCATCGATCAAAGGCGCATCGAGCTGCAGGAGCGGCTCGCCACCGGTAAACACCACGTTGGGCGTGGATCGGTCACTCCCATCGGGCCAGAGCGCGGCGAGGTGCCCGGCCAGCGCCTCGGCGCTGGCGAAGCGTCCACCGTTCTGGCCATCGGTGCCGACGAAATCGGTGTCGCAGAAACGACAGGCAGCCGTGGCGCGGTCCCGTTCGCGTCCCGACCAGAGATTGCATCCCGAGAAACGGCAGAACACGCTCGGCCGGCCGGTCTGACCACCTTCCCCCTGCAGCGTATAGAAGGCCTCCTTGACCTGGTACATCACGCGCCCCCCGCGTCAGGACCGGTCTGCTGTGCCCCGGCGGCGGCATTGGGCCGCTGTGACTTGTCGGCGGTATCGGGCCGCTGTAAATAGCTCAACGGGTCCTCGACGCCATTGGCGGCAAACGCCGCGAGGCGCTCACGGCAGCTGCCGCAGTGGCCGCAAGCCAGTTCGCCGCCCCGGTAGCAGGTCCAGGTGTCAGCGTAATCGAGCCCCATGGC
>DATISN010000080.1:0-11362 GCA_035581765.1 Halomonas sp. | reverse complement strand
GGTCGACACCACCGCCGCTGGTGATACCTTTATCGGCTATTACCTGGCCGCCCTGCAGGAAGGCAGCAGCGTGACGAAGTGCCTGCATCTCGCCACCATCGCCGCCGGCCTGTGCGTTCAGCGCCATGGGTCGGCCGACAGCATTCCCTTTCGCGATCAGGTCAACGAGGTCCTGCAAAGCGCCTCAGCGTCGCACTGAGCCCGATTCAATTCTTGAGCCGGGCTCTGCGCTTAAACGTGAGAACGTAAAACTGTAAGGCCAGAGGAGACATCCCGTGCCCTACCCGATCATCTTCGATACCGACCCGGGCGTTGACGACGCCCAGGCCGTCGCCATTGCCCTGCGTCACCCAGAGATCGAACTGCTGGGCATGACCACTACCTATGGCAATGTCGACGTGGCAACCGCCACGCACAACGCCCTGCTGCTCGCCGAATTGGCCGGCCAGGCGATTCCCGTCGCACAAGGCGCGGCCGGACCGTTGATCAAGCCTCGCCATCCCGCGCCGGCGCATATTCACGGCGCGAATGGCCTGGGCGACATCGAACTGCCGGAAGTGAAAGGCAAGGCAGACCCGCGCAGCGCGGCGCAATTCATCGTCGATACGGTGAATGCGCGTCTCGGTGACGTGACTCTGGTGGCGGTAGGCCCGTTGGGCAATCTGGCCGCGGCTCTGCAGCTTGACCCTGGCCTTATCGAGAAGGTCAGGCAAGTCGTGATCATGGGAGGGTCGATCAAGGAAGGCGGTAACGTCACGCCGGTGGCCGAGGCCAATATGTTCAACGACCCGGATGCCGCCGCCCGAGTGCTGACGGCCGGCTGGCCCTTGACCCTGGTGGGGCTCGACGTCACCCATCGCTGCGTACTGACCCAGTCGCACATGAAGTGCATCGAAGCCGGTCAGGGCGGGGATCTGGGCCGGGTGCTGGCGGAAAGCTACGCCTTCTATCGCGACTTTTACCGTGAGTTCCTCGGCATCGATGGCTGTTGCCCTCACGACAGCTGCGCCCTCGCCTGGCTGCTGCGTCCCGAGTTGTTCACCACCGAGCGAGGGCATTTGGGCGTGGCCACCTCCGGTCTCGCCGAAGGGCAGACCGTATTCGCGCCACAGGGTCGCGGTTTCATCGAGTCACGCTGGTCGGGCTCCCCATTGGTGGACGTCTGTATTGGCGTCGACGGTGAGGCCGTCAGCGAGTGGATCGCCGATACCCTGGCCTGATCGCACCAACGCAATGACCTATGCGTTTATCGTGTAATAAAGGAGTCCGGGGCATGGGTATCGATCACCTCGATTTCCACATGGGTGACCCGGGCGCCTGAAGGGCCTTTCCAGAGCCATTCGCTGAGCTTCTTGACCGCCTCACGATCACCGCACAGCAGTACCTCGACGCGCCCATCGGGCAGGTTCTTTGCGTGGCCGGTGATATTGTGTCGCAGTGCCTGTTCCTGGGTCGCCCCGCGAAAGCAGACGCCCTGCACCTTCCCGGTCACCATGGCCTTTACACAGCATTCCTGCATGGCTCTCCTCCATCAATGTCCAACTCTCCGCTTGGCCGACTCACAAGCCATCAACCAGCTCGCGACGCACCAACACCGCCGTATTGCGAGGCACGATATACCGTCCGCGTCGAAGCATCAGGCACTTGGTGAAAGCGGCCCCGAACAGCAGTATCAGTGATGAGTAATAGACCCACAGCAGTATCATGACCAGCGAGCCTGCCGCGCCGTAGGTAGACGCCGTGGCGGTATAGGCCAGATAAATGGCGATCCCCCAGCGACCGACCGTGAACAGCATGGCAGTGACCACCGCCCCCGCCAGCACGTCCTGCCAGCTCAGCATCACGTCGGGCAATATCTTGAAAATGGTCGCAAAAAGCGCGGAGATGACGGCCAGGGAGATGAGCAGCTCGGCAGATGTCGTCAGGATTCCCACGACGGGCATCAGGTCATCGGCGCGCTGCAACATGGCGCGCAGTGCTACACCGAAAACCAGTGACACCATCAGGATGAAACCGATCGACAACACCACCGTCAGCGACAATATGCGGTTCTTGATGAAGATCAACAGACTATTAGTGCTGGGTCGCGCGGTGACACCCCAGATCGTGTTCAATGAAAACTGCATCTGGGCGAAGACGGTAGTGGCCCCGACCAATAAAGCCCCGACCCCGAGTAACGTCGGCAGCAAACCGGATTCCTCGATACGCGACTGGGCGACTGCCTCCTCGATCGCCTGGGCGGCGTCGGCGCCGATGGTGCTCTGCAATTGAGCGACGATCTGGCCGTGAGCCGCCTCCTCGCCCATCACAACACCGATCACGGTCACGGCAATGATCATGGTCGGTGCCAATGAGAACAAGGTATAAAACGCCAGTGAGCCTGCGTAGCTGAACGCATTGCGCTCCAGCCAAAGTTTGGTGGCATCCTGAACGACTCGCCACCAGAAAAGAACGATCGATTTGATCACGATGAGGCCCTGCCGTGCTTGTGTCATTGGCCAAGGATACGTGAACAAACGCCCTTCCGCCGTGAGCTGATCATCATTGCACCCCATGGCAGGGGTAACGATAATGGTCAACGCCTTTCTTCAGCCAGGACTGCCCATGAGCCTTCGACCGGACGACGATGCTCGCGACTCCGATTTCGACTGTCTGGTATTCATCGGCCGTTTCCAGCCCCCCCATCTGGGTCATCTTGCGGTGATCCATGAAGCGCTCAAGCGCGCACGGCAGGTGATTGTCCTGGTGGGCTCCGCCTGGCAGGCCCGCTCGCTGCGAAATCCTTGGCACTATGAGGAGCGCCAACGGATGCTGCGCAGCGCTTTCGACGGTGATGATAACGGACGTCTCGAGATTGTCCCGCTACTCGATGCGCTCTATAACAATGACGTTTGGGTACGCGACGTGCAGCGCAAGGTACGCGACATCGCGAGTCCCGACCGAGCACGCCTGCCACGCATCGGCCTGATCGGTGCCAGCCGAGGACAGTCGAGCTATTATCTGTCGCTGTTTCCCCAATGGGAATCGGTCAGTGTGCCCTTGGTCGAGAGTATCTCGGCAAGCCGCATACGCGAGCGCTTATTCCGCTCTGCGGCGTCTGCCGAAGACTATCTGAGCACCAATGCCAACCACGATCTTCCTCCGGGCGTGGTTGGTGGGATACAAGATTTTCTCGAGGCAGAGCCCTACCAGCAGTTGGTCGAGGAGCAGCGTTTGCTCGACCAATACCATTCCGCTTGGGCTCAGGCGCCCTACCCGCCGATCTTCGTAACCGTCAGCGCAGTGGTCGTACAGTCGGGGCACGTGTTGCTGGTTCGACGTACCGCAGCACCCGGCAAGGGGCTTTACGCCCTGCCGGGCGGCTTCATCAACCCCCATGAGCGGTTACTCGATGGATGTCTGCGCGAGCTTCGCGAACGGGTCCGTCTGAAGGTGCCTGAACCGGTCCTCAAGGGCTCATTGCGTGCCCAGCGACTGTTCGACGAGCCTCACCGCAGTTGGCGGGGCCGTACTCTGGCCGAGGCGTTCTACTTCGCATTGCGCCCCGAACAGCAGCTACCCCAGCTCAAACCGGTCAAGGGCGGCGATCATGCCCGCTGGGTCGCACTGGCCGATCTGGAACCGGAAGGGCTGTTCGAGGATCACTTTTTCATCATCCAGAACTTCCTGGGGCTGCCCGCCGATTATGCCGGCGCGTAGGCGCCTTAGGCTCACGCGTGGAGAAAGTCTCGCGGCAGCTTCATCATCTGGCGCCAGAGGGTTTCCACGCCAGGTTTATGGACCAGCGAGCAGCGGTAAAGACGAATCTCCAGCGGAACGTCCCATTTCTGATTGCCTGCCCGAACCAAGCGGCCGCTCGCCAATTCCTCACGGATGCAAAAGTCGGGAATCCACGCCAGACCGACGCCCTGCAACACCATGCCTTTGAGGCCTTCGGCCATGGCGGTCTCGTAAACGGTACGCAAGCGCATGCGCAGCGGGTCGTTCTTGAGTAACATGCGCACGCTACGCCCGAGAAAGGCCCCTTGGGTATAGGAGAGATATGGAATCGACGCCTGGCCTGCCAGGGGAAATCGCGGCTTGCCCGTCTCATCGGGCAACGAAACCGGCAACATATTGACCTTGCCGATCGAGAAGGACGGGAACACTTCGGCGTCTAGTTGCATGCTGGCGTAGGGGTCGTAGTAGGCGAGCATCAAGTCGCAATTGCCCTCGCGCAACACATGGATGGCCTCGCCGACGTTCATGGCCACCAGCCGAGTGGGTAGCTCTCCCACGCCTTGCTGGAGGCGCGAGATCCACGGCGGGAAGAAACTCAGTGCCAACGAATGCGCGGCAACGATATCCAGGGCCTCATTGGCCATGGAGAGTCCGCGCAGATGGCCGAGCGACTCGGTGAGTTGCTCGACGAGATTACGCGCGGTCACCAGGAATAACTGGCCTTCTGGCGTGATGCCCACCGGCGTGGTGGAGCGGTCGATCAGCGTGACTCCGATCGCGTGCTCCAGTGAACGAATTCGGCGGCTGAAGGCCGGCTGGGTGACATGGCGTTGACGTGCGGCAGCGGAAAAGCTTCGGGTATTGGCCAGGGTGACGAAGTCTTCCAGCCATTTGGTCTCGAGGTTCACCGGGGCTCCCGATCACTGGTGCATTACCGGACAGCATCCTGCTGCCCTTGGCGAGATGCTAATGTATCACTGGATCGGCGATAGCAGGTAGGCGGCTCGGGACACCAACTTGCGCCACAGGGGACGCGAGGTCAGTTCCTGCAGCGTGATAAGCCGGCAGCTGGCAAAATCGCGATCGAGCATTTGGCGCACCTCGGCAGCGAAGCGCTTGTTCGGGACTACGGCGGTAATCTCGAAATTGAGCCGGAACGAGCGGTTATCGAGATTCACGGTGCCGACACTGGCGGCGACATCGTCGATGAGCATCACCTTCTGATGCAGGAATCCCGGCTGATAGCGATAGACCTTGACTCCGGCCCGCAGCATATCGGGCAGGAAGGAAAACGCCGACAGGAAGACCAGCAGATGATCCGGGCGCTCGGGGATCATGATCCGCACATCTACGCCGCGCATGGCCGCCAGGCGCAGCGCGTCCTGCACCCCCTGGTCGGGCACGAAGTAGGGGCTGGTCACCCAGAACATCTTGTTGGCGCTGTGGATGGCATGCTGTACCAGCAGGCTGGCGGTCTCCTGTCGGTCCGCCGGTCCCGAAGGGACGATGACCACGTTCTGGTTGTCCTCGCAGGTGATCCTCGGGGTCCAGGCGAGATTGATCACCTCACCGGTGGCCCAATGCCAGTCTTCCCAGAAGGCTTCCTGAAGCCCCAGGACGCTGGGGCCCGTCAGCTTGAGATGGGTATCACGCCAGGGGCCATGTCGCTGATCCTGGCCAAGGTACTCTACCCCGACGTTGAACCCCCCCAGCCAGCCTTCGCTGCCGTCGATCACCATCACCTTGCGATGGTTGCGAAAGTTGAGCTGAAAGCGATGACGGAAGCCACGCGATGAGCGAAAGGCGCTGACCTCGACGCCGGCCTCGGCCAGATCGCGTAGATAGCCGTCTCGCAGGTTATGGCTGCCGATCTCGTCATAGAGAAAATATACCCTCACACCTCGCTCGGCGGCTCTCACCAGACGCTGTTTCAGTTCGGTACCGAGGGCATCGTGGCGCACGATGAAGAACTGAATCAACAGGTAATCGTCGGCTCTATCGATGCCATCGAAGAGGCTGTCGAAAGTCGCCTCGCCATCGATCAGGAGCTCGACACAATTACCGCCAGTCATCGGCATCATCGCCAGCTGCTCGACGGCGCGGATATCGGCTTCCTGAGACTGAGTGATGAACGGTTCGACATGATTACGGTAACGCGCCAAGACCCGGCGCAGCACGCTGTCCCGCTCACCACGCGCCAACACGTAGCCGTAGAAACGCGGCCGGCCGAAGATCCAGTAGGCAGGAACCGCCAGGTAAGGGAAGGTGATCAGGGAAATGATCCAGGCAATGGCGCCCTGGGAGGTTCGGCTCGACATCAGGGCCAATATTGCCGAGACGAAACCCAGCAAGTAGATAAGAAAAATGGCCCAACCGAGCAACGAGGAGGTCATGTTGCATCCCGTCCATGAGATGGCGGCAGAATGCCGTCCGAAAAAACAACTGACTACAGCATACCCTCAAGGACGACGGCCCCACCAGAAGGCGGGGCCGTCGAGATTCCGAACCACTGCGTCAGGCGCGCTCGGCGATAATCTCCTTCCACTTGGCAGGGCCGGTCTGATGGATCGAAGTGCCTAGGCTGTCGACCGCAACGGTGACCGGCATGTCTTCCACCACAAACTCATAGATGGCTTCCATGCCAAGGTCCTCGAAGCCCACCACCCGGGACTTCTTGATGGCTTGGGCGACCAGATAGGCAGAACCGCCCACGGCCATCAGGTAGATGGCCTTGTTATCGCGGATCGCCTCGATCGCCGCCTCACCTCGCTCGGCCTTGCCCACCATGCCCAGCAGACCTGTCTCTTCCAGCATGGTGCGTGTGAACTTGTCCATGCGTGTCGCAGTGGTAGGACCGGCTGGGCCAACGACCTCGTCACGTATGGGATCCACGGGCCCCACGTAATAAATGAAGCGGCCCTTCATATCGACGGGCAGGTTCTCCCCTTTCGCCAGCATGTCGACCATTCGCTTGTGGGCGGCATCGCGACCGGTAAGTAGCTTACCGTTAAGCAACAGGGTGTCGCCGGGCTGCCAGGTCTGCACCTCTTCCGGCGTAACAGTGTCGAGGTTGACGCGCTTGACGTCGTCGCCCGCCTCGCGAGTGATGTCGGGCCAGTCCTCAAGCTTGGGTGCCGGCAAGGCCGCCGCTCCCGAACCATCCAGCGTGAAGTGGGCATGCCGGGTGGCGGCACAATTGGGGATGATCGCCACCGGCTTGTTGGCGGCATGGGTCGGGAAATCCTTGACCTTGATGTCGAGCACCGTGGTCAAGCCACCGAGGCCTTGTGCGCCGATGCCGCTGCCGTTGACCTTGTCGAAGAGCTCGAGGCGCAGCTCCTCGGCACGGCTCGATGGACCACGAGCCTGTAGTTCCTGGATGTTGATGGGCTCGAGGAGCGCTTCCTTGGCGATCTCCATAGCCTTCTCGGCGGTGCCGCCGATGCCGATGCCCAACATCCCCGGTGGGCACCAGCCGGCGCCCATCTTCGGCAGTTGCTCCATCACCCAATCGACTACGCTGTCCGAGGGATTGAGCATGGCAAACTTCGATTTGGCCTCGCTGCCGCCCCCCTTCGCCGCTACGTGTATCTCGACGGTATCGCCAGGCACAAGCTTATGGTGAATGACCGCGGGGGTGTTGTCGCCGGTATTCTTACGGGCACCATCCGGGTCGGCCAGCACCGAGGCACGCAATACGTTGTCGGGCAGCCGATAGGCGCGGCGCACCCCCTCGTTGATCATGTCGTCGAGGCTCATGTCGGTCTCGAAACGTACCTTCATGCCGATGTTCACGAAGACGGTGACGATGCCGGTGTCCTGGCAGATGGGACGATGCCCCATGGCGCACATACGCGAGTTGATTAGGATCTGAGCGATGGCATCCTTGGCCGCAGGATTCTCTTCCCGCTCGTAGGCCGACGCCATGGCGTCGATGAAATCCTTGGGATGGTAGTACGAGATATATTGCAGGGCATCGGCGACACTCTGGATCAGGTCGTCCTGGCGAATCACGGTCATTGGCAAGCGTCTCCCGGGTGCTTTTTAAGTTTCACCGCCCTCCCGTAGCCGTTTTTTACGTGGCAACGAGGGACATATAAATCGGCCGAAATTATACCTTATCGCTACCTGGAGAACATTTACGGATGCTTCTATAGGATTATTCCTAGAAAGATAACGGTATAACATTTAGCTTACCAAACATGGCGCATGTATATGACAATGCAGCTGGCATGGAACCGATTGTGCATCCAGCAGTTGGAAGATACCTGCCGGGCAGTTGATCCCACATGACGCTGTGAGTTTCAACCTATGGCCAACTGGCGCTCCTTCAGCTTGTGGAGGCGGTCCCGCAGCCGTGCCGCCTCCTCGAACTCGAGATTCTGCGCGGCTTCGAACATGGCATCCTCGACCCGCGAGACTTCCTTCACGAGGTCCTTGGGAGACAGTTCGTCCAGATCATAGGCCGCGGCACCTTCCGCCACCTGGCGCTCATTCTTGCGCCGCTTGCTCTTGCTCCCCGGCGCCTGGGCGGCTTCGAGAATATCGGCGACTGAGCGGGTCACGGTCGTCGGGGTGATGCCATGCTGCTCGTTGTGGGCGATCTGCTTGTTGCGTCGCCGCTCGGTTTCTTCCATGGCGCGGCGCATCGAATCGGTGATCCTATCCCCATAGAGGATCGCCTTGCCGTGCGCGTTGCGCGCCGCCCGGCCCATGGTCTGGATCAGCGAGCGTTCGTTGCGCAGGAAGCCCTCCTTGTCGGCATCGAGTATCGCCACCAGCGACACCTCGGGGATGTCGAGCCCCTCGCGCAGCAGGTTGATGCCCACCAGCACATCGAACTTGCCCAGCCGCAGGTCGCGGATAATCTCCACGCGCTCGACCGTATCGATATCCGAATGCAGATAGCGGACCCGCACGCCGTGTTCGTCGAGGTATTCGGTAAGATCCTCGGCCATGCGCTTGGTCAGGGTCGTCACCAGCACCCGCTCCTCGACTGCCGCCCGCAGGTGGATCTCGGAGAGCAGGTCGTCGACCTGGGTCGAGGCCGGACGCACCTCCAACTGCGGGTCGAGCAGACCCGTCGGGCGCACCACCTGCTCCACGACCTGGCCCGCATGCGCGGCTTCGTAGGGGCCGGGAGTGGCCGACACGAAGATCGTCTGAGGCGAGATCGACTCCCATTCCTGAAAGGTCATGGGGCGGTTATCCAGCGCCGAGGGCAGACGGAAGCCGTATTCCACCAAGGTTTCCTTGCGCGAGCGGTCGCCCTTGTACATGCCGCCCACCTGGGGAACGCTGACGTGTGACTCGTCGATGAAAAGCAGCGCATCGGCCGGCAGGTAGTCGAAAAAAGTGGGTGGCGGCTCGCCAGGGTTGCGACCGGATAGATAGCGGGAATAGTTCTCGATGCCGTTGCAGTAGCCCAGTTCCAGCATCATCTCGATATCGTAGAGGGTGCGCTGTTCCAGGCGCTGCGCTTCCACCAGGCGCTCATGCTTGCGCAGCCAATCGAGCCGCTCGACCAATTCGGCCTTGATTGCGTCGATGGCGCCGAGGATGGTCTCGCGCGGGGTAACATAATGCGACTTGGGATAGATGGTCATGCGCGGCACCCTCCCCCGCACTTCGCCGGTCAAGGGGTCGAAGAGGCTGATCGTGTCGATCTCGTCGTCGAACAGCTCGACTCGCACCGCCTCGTCCTCGGCATCCGCCGGGAAGATATCGATCACATCACCGCGCACACGGTAGGTGCCGCGCTTGAAGTCCATGTCGTTGCGGGTGTATTGAAGCTCCGCCAGCCGGCGCAGGAGCTTGCGCTGGTCGATCAGCTCGCCACGAGTGAAATGCAGGCGCATCTTCAGATACTGGTCCGGATCGCCCAGGCCGTAGATCGCCGATACCGAGACCACAATCAGCGCGTCGCGCCGTTCCAGCAACGCCTTGGTGGCCGACAGGCGCATCTGCTCGATGTGATCGTTGATCGAGGCATCCTTCTCGATGAAGGTGTCCGATGACGGCACATAGGCTTCGGGTTGATAGTAATCGTAGTAGGAGACGAAATACTCGACGGCGTTGTCGGGGAAGAAGGACTTGAATTCGCCATAAAGCTGGGCAGCCAAGGTCTTGTTGGGTGCCATCACGATGGTCGGGCGCTGCGAACGCTCGACCACGTTGGCCATGGTAAAGGTCTTGCCGGAGCCCGTGACGCCCAGCAGCGTCTGATGGGTAAGCCCCGAGTCGAGCCCGCCGACAAGGCCCTCGATGGCCGCAGGCTGGTCGCCGGCGGGCTGGAATTTCGACTGCAAACGAAACGGCTTGCTCATGGCGTCTCCCGGACGAAGCGGGCGCCATCATGGCGCCCGCACTAGAGGATATAGACTCAAGATCGCGTCAGACGGGTGGCTGGAGAGTCCGCGTGGTGACTTCCACGGTGGAACTGGTCATCAGCCGGTGTATCGGACACTTGTGGCTGATTTCCTCCAACCGTGCCCGTTGCGCGGGATCGTCGATCCCATGGAAGGTCATCAACACTTCGAGTCGGTAGGTGCCATGGCGTTCATCGCTGTCATCGCGATTGACCGTGACGCTGACCCGTTTCAGAGGCCACTCCTTGCGCCGCGCGTACATTTGAGCGGTGATGGCCTTGCAGGCGCCGAGCGACAGATCGAAGTAATCATGGGGATCCGGTGCCGTCCCTTCGCCGCCCAACGTCTCCGGCACATCGACGAAGAGGTCGTCGAAGCCGTCGAGTTCCACGCACTGTCGATAGATATGGTTGCGCTCGCTGATGACTTCAATGGGTTTCTTCTTCATCCTGTACCTCGTCATGACGGGTGACGTTGCGGGGTCAATGCGCCTTGATAGGCAGGTCGAGGGCTTTCACTGCCTTTAGCAAGGCGTCTCGTCGGACTCGGCCTTCCACCTCCGCGCCGTACCTGCCGACCTCGACACTCTCGACACCGTCGACCAACATGAGCGCCGTGGTGATGCGATTGACTTGCTCGGCGCTCTCGACGCCCTCGAAACCAAGCGACTGGTGCGCCATAGACGTCTCCTTCCTGACTTGGCATGCCTGACAAGGTTCCAATTCTAGCATGACCGCCGAGCCGCGAAGTGATTGCAATGCCGCCCCCGAGCCCGCATTTAGCCGACATGAACGACTTCCTCTCATCGCAAGGAGCCCCGGAAATGACCGATTGGATTGCTGCCACTGGCGGCCGGCGGGAAGCCGAACACCGGGTCTTGTTCGACACTCCCGATCAGGCCCGCCTGGCCCTGGAAGGAACGACGTTGACGCCACTGGCTCACCTCGGTGTACTCGACGTGGTCGGCCGCGACGCCGAAACGTTTCTGCAGGGACAGACCAGTGCCCAGGTGACCCTGGCCAACGGCGACTTCGCCCCGCTGACCTGTTTCTGCTCCCCCAAAGGGCGCATGTTGGCCAATGCCCAGCTCTGGCGAGTGGCCAAAGATCATTACCGAATGCTGATGCATACCAGCCTGGTCAAACCGCTGGCCGAGCACCTGGGCAAGTTTGCCGCCTTCTACAAGGTCAGTCTCGACATCCGCGACGATCTGGCACTGCTGGGCCTCATCGGCCGCGAAGCGGCGGCGCTCGCCGAAGTACGCTTCGATGTCG
>DATISN010000079.1:0-7465 GCA_035581765.1 Halomonas sp. | reverse complement strand
CAGAAGCTTTCGATCAGCGAGACACTGATGGTCACCGTCGGCGTTCCCAACTCGCTGGGGCCGGGCGAACTGCTGCTCAAGTACGGCACGCAAGCGCAGAAGGACCACTACCTGCCGCGCCTGGCCGATGGCCGTGAGATTCCCTGCTTCGGCCTCACCGGCCCGCGCGCCGGCAGTGACGCCACCTCCCTGCCCGATACCGGCGTGGTCTGCCGGCAGATGATCGATGGCGAGGAAGTGCTGGGTCTCAGGCTGAATTTCGAGAAGCGCTGGATCACCCTGGCCCCCATCGCCACCGTGGTCGGGCTGGCCTTTCGTCTCTTCGACCCCGAGCATCTGCTCGGCAGCGAGGAAGACCGCGGCATCACGTTGGCGCTGATTCCGCGCGACACTCAGGGCATGGAGATCGGGCGCCGGCATCACCCCATCGGCAGCCCCTTCCTCAACGGGCCGATCAAGGGCCATGACCTCTTCGTGCCGCTTTCCACCATCATCGGTGGCAACGAGATGATCGGCCAGGGCTGGCGCATGCTGGTCGAATGCCTGTCCATCGGCCGTTGTATCACTCTACCCTCCGGCGCCACCGGCACCGCTCGCTACGCCGTCGGCTGGAGCGGCGGCTTCGCCCGGATCCGTCGCCAGTTCAACGTGCCGGTAGCGGAAATGGAAGGCATCCAGGAGCCACTGGCGCGCATGAGCGCCCTGGCGTACATCGCCCGCTCCGCGGTCTATCAGACGGCCAACACCATCGATCACGGCGAGAAGCCGGCGGTGCCCTCGGCGATTCTCAAGAGCCAGCTCACCGAGTTCCAGCGGCTGATCCTGAGCGATGCCATGGATATCCACGGCGGCAAGGCCGTCACCCTGGGGCCGCGCAATTATCTGGGCATCGGCTACAGCGCCAACCCGGTGGCGATCACCGTGGAAGGCGCCAACATCATGACTCGCAACCTGATGATCTTCGGCCAGGGGGCCATTCGCTGCCATCCCTACGTGCTCGAGGAACTGGCCGCCAAGGACGCCGACAATCTCGAGGCCTTCGACCACGCCTTCTTCGCCCATGCCGGCCTGGTCTTCGGCAATGCCGCTCGCGCCCTCACCCAGGGGCTTGGTCTGGGCAGGCCGAGTACGCCCTTCGACGCCATCGCCGCACCCTACGCCCGAGACGTCGCCAGGCTCTCGGCCGGCTTCGGCCTCTGCGCCGACGCCGCCATGGCGAGCCTCGGCTCCTCCCTCAAGCAACGCGAGATGCTCTCGGCGCGCCTGGGCGATGTGCTCTCCAATCTTTACCTGGTGTCGATGACCCTCAAGGGTTGGCATGAGGGCGACAAGGTCGAAGGCGAGGCAGCCCTGTTGCACTACGGCTGCACCTACCTGCTGGAGCGCGCCGAGCAGGCCTTCGATGAAGTCTTCGACAACCTGCCCAACAAGGCCCTGGGCCGGCTGCTGCGGGTTCTGGTCATGCCCACCGGACGGCGCTGGAAGCGTCCCCACGACGATCTGGCCCGCGAAATCGCCCAGGCCGTGTCGCGGGATACCGCCCTGCGTCGTTACCTGCTGGACATGACATGGCAGCAAAACGACGGCAGCCGAGACAATCCGCTGGCGCATTACAATGCCCTGCTCGCCACTCAGGAGCGCGCCGAGGCCCTCTACCGCACCGTCAACAAGGCCTATGCCAAGGGCGACATACCGGCGCAAGCCCTGCACCCGGAGCAGCGCGTGGAAGCCGCGCTGGCCGAGGGTCTGATCAGCGAGGAAGATGCCGTCTTCATGCGCGAGCGCGAGGCCGAGGTGCTGGAGTTGCTCAGTGTCGATGACTTCGACTACGACGAGTTCGCCACCGACAAGGCCAACATCCTGCGCCATAACGCTGCCTGATAACGCCCATCATCCCGAAGCGCTCAGGCACTGCCTGGGCACTTTGCTATCCACCCTCTCAAGAACCTCGGTCAAGGCGCGACCTCAAAGCGGCCAGACCAGCAGGATCATCGGGATCGCCACCGCCAGCACCACGAAAGAGAGCGGCAGCCCCAGCTTCCAGTAGTCCCCGAAGCGGTAGCCGCCGGGACTCATCACGAGGGTGTTGGACTGGTGGCCGATGGGCGTGAGGAAGGCGCAGGAGGCGCTGACGGCGACGGCCATCAGGAAAGGGTCCGGGGAGGCATCGAATCCACTGGCCAGGCTGGCGGCAATGGGCGCCATTAACAACGCCGCCGCGGCATTGTTGATCACGTTGGAAAGCAGCATCGAGAGGAGAAAGAGCCCGACCAGCGTGATCATCACCGGCCAGTCGCTGCCCAGGGCCAACATCGCGTCGGCGATCAGCGCCGCCCCGCCGCTGGTTTCAAGCGCCTGGCCGACCGGAATCATGGCCCCCAGCAGCACGATCACCGGCCCATCGATGGCCTGATAGCCTTCGCGCAGCGGCAGCACCCCCACCAGCAGTGCCACCAGGGCCGCCGCGGAAAGCGCTACCGCGGCCGGCAACAGGTCGAACAGCATGACCAGGATCGCGGCGGCGAAGATGCCGATCGAAACCATCAGCAGACGCGGGTGGCCAAGGCTCAGGTTGCGGTTGGCCAGCGGCAGGCAGCCCAGGGTGGCCAGGCTCTCGGCAATGTCACTGACCCCGCCCTGCAGCAACAGCACATCGCCGGCACGGAAGCGGATGTCATGGAGGCGCTGCTTGAGGCGGCCACCATCACGCGCCACCGCCACGAGATGCAGGCCGAACTGGTTGTGCAGGCGCAGCTGGCTGACGGTCCGGTTGACCATCATGGAATCGTTGCGTACCACGCCCTCGATCAGCTGCAGGTCCTCGGTATCGATGTCCTTGTTGCGCTGCCCCTGCGACGGCTCTTCACCCCCCTCGTCCCGGCCTTGCTCGCTCGGCGCCTGATCACTGTCGTTGGCAGCGGGCGTCTCGGCATGATTCCCTTCGGCAGGGTCCACCTCGGCGTCGCTCACCTCGGCATCCTCGTGGGACTTGGCTCTGAGCAAGAGCCCCGCCTTGTCCTCGAGCTGCTTCATTTCCTCGGGGCCGGCTTCGACCAACAACACATCGCCCTCGCGCAGACTGCCGTAAAAGGCATGTCCCGCGCGTTGCCGGCCATCGCGCACCACGGCCAGCACCGGGATGGTTTCCTCAAGCGCCGCATGCAGGTCAGGCAGGGTCCAGCCCACCGCTTTGGCCTCCTTGCCGACCTCGACCTCGAAGAGATAGTTGGCGGTATCGAACATCTCCTCCTGGGATGCCTTACCGGCGCGCTGCGGCGTCAACCGCCAGCCGATCAGCACGATGAAGGCCAGGCCAACGCCGGCGACCACCACCCCCACCGGCGAGAAGGAGAACATCTTGAACGCCTCGCCGGTGACCGATTCACGATAGGTGGAGATGATGATGTTGGGCGGGGTGCCGATCAGTGTGGTCAGGCCCCCGAGCAACGACCCAAACGCCAACGGCATCAGCAGCAGCGAAGGCGAGACGTCGTGTTCCCTCGCCATGCGCATCGCCACGGGCAGCAGCAGCGCCAGGGCGCCGACGTTGTTCATGATCCCCGAGAGCACCACCACGGTACCGGTGAGCACCAGCAACTGCAGGAAGAGCCGGTCGCCCACCTTGAGCACCTGCTCGGCGATCATGTCGACGACGCCGGAGCGCTCGAAACCACGGCTCAACACCAGCACCGCAGCCACCGTGATCACCGCCGGATGGCCAAACCCCATAAAGGCTTCATCGCCCGGGACCAGGCCCAGCATGACCGACCCCAGCAGGGCCGCCAGGGCGACCAGATCGTAACGGAAACGCCCCCAGACGAAGGCGGCCAGCGTCAGACCGAGAAGAAGGAAGACCAGCGCACTTTCCGACAGAAACGGCCAGCTATTCGTCATGGCAGGCCATCACTCGGGCTCCGCAAATGGCAGGGGTACCTCGGCATCCCGGCGAACGGCAAACACATTGAGGGTCATGGCCACCAGGGCGTAATAGCCGAACACACCGACCAGCTCCACCACCGCGCGCTCGCCGAAGGCCTCGATCGCTTCTGCATAAAGGTCATCAGCGATTCGTCGGGTGGTGTAGAGGCACTTGCCTAACCGGTAGACAAGGCGCTCATCGTCGCGGTGGAAGGCCGGCTCCTGTCCGGTACGCAGTGCCTCGATCACGGCATCCGATATTCCCGCCTCGCGGGCGATGGGCTCATGAATCTGCCACTCCGCCTGAGAACACCACCACGACGCCGTGAACAGAATCACCAGCTCGGTCAACCGCAGCTCCAGCAGAGTTCCGTAACGGCAGAAGGCACCCAGTCGTTGCGCGTGATCGGCAAGCTCGGGACTATGGATCCAGGCCAGGAAGGGGCCGTCCAGGCTGTTCCTGGGCCCTTGCAGGATCTCGTGCAGCACGTCGCGCTGAGCCGTATCCATGTGCTCTTCATCCAGGGGTGTCAGACGGGATCGAATGGCCATCTTTGGCTCCTTTCACTGGCTTCCCAGCGCATCGCGTAGGGCGAGGTCGAGCTTGTCGGTGAGCTCGTCCAGATGATGATCTTCCAGGATAAAGGGAGGCGCCAGCAGGATATGATCGCCGGACCGACCGTCGAGGGTCCCCCCCATGGGGTAGCACATCAGGCCGTGCTCCATGGCGGCTTTCTTGATCCTCGCATGGAGCTTGAGATCGGGATCGAAGGGCTGCTGGGTGTCACGATTCTCGACCAGCTCGATCCCCCGAAACATGCCCCGCCCGCGAATGTCGCCGATATGGGGGTGCGAACCGAAGCGCTCGACCAGGCGCTCATGCAGGCCGTCACCCAGGCGCGTCACCTGGTGCAGGAGACCACGCTCCTCGATGACGTGCTGCACGGCCAGCGCCGCGGCACAGGCCGTCGCATGACCGATATAGGTATGGCCGTGCTGGAAGAATCCCGAGCCATTGGCAATGGCGTCATGGATTCGACGGCTGACCAGGGTGGCGCCGATCGGCTGATAACCGGCTCCGAGCCCCTTGGCAACGGTGATCAGGTCAGCCGTCACGCCTTCCTGCTCGGCGGCGAAGAGCGTGCCGGTGCGCCCCATGCCACACATCACCTCATCGAGGATCAGCAGGACACCGTGACGGTCGCAAACCTCGCGCACCCTAGTGAAATAACCCGGGACCGCCGTCACCGCGCCCAAGGTGGCACCGACCACCGGCTCGGCCACGAAGGCCATCACGTTTTCCGGGCCCAGTCGCTGGATTTCCTCCTCGAGCTCGGCGGCCAGGCGACTGGCGTACCCTTCCGGGGTTTCCTCCGGCCGCAAGCCACGATAGGCATAGCAGGGGCTGACATGACTGACATTGATCAGCAGGGGTTCGAACTGGCGCCGCCGCCACGCATTGCCGCCCGTGGCCAGGGCGCCGAGGGTATTGCCGTGGTAGCTCTGGCGGCGGGCGATCAGATGCTTGCGCTCGGGCTGGCCGATCTCGATAAAGTACTGACGAGCGAGCTTCAGTGCCGACTCGATTGCCTCCGACCCACCCGAGACGAAATACACCGACTCCAGCCCCTTTGGGGCGCGCTCGACGAGATGGTCGGCGAGTGTCTCCATCGGCTCGTTGGTGAAGAAGGAGGTATGGGCATAGGCCAGCTGACCTATCTGATGGCGGACGGCCTCGATGACGTCGGCATCGCTGTGGCCAAGGCAGGACACCGCGGCACCGCCGCTGGCATCCAGGTAGCGCTTGCCCTGTCTGTCGATCAGATAGGGCCCCTCCCCTTTGACGGCCATCGGGTAGCGTTGCGTCAGGTGACGATGGAATACGTGGCTCATGGCTCCCTCCCAAGCGGTTCACTTCCATGATACGAACTGTTCACTGCCATGCGAGCGGTTCACTGCCAAGTTAAGCGACTCACGTCACCTGCCTGGCACGAAAACCCCAAGGCCGCAACGCGGGTCAGGGCAGCAGGATAGTCGACCCGGTCGTCTTTCTGCCCTGCAGGGCATCCTGGGCCTTGCCCGCCTCCGCCAGCGGGTAGCGCTGGGCGATGTCGATCCTTACCTTGCCGCTCTCCAGCATGGCGAAGAGGTCGCTGGCCATCATCTCCAGGCGCTCGCGGGTATCGGCATAGCCGTTGAGGCTCGGGCGGGTGGCGAAAAGCGAACCCTTCTTGTTGAGAATACCGATATTGACGCCGTCCACCGGCCCCGAAGAATTGCCGAAGCTGACCATCAGCGCGCGTGGTTTCAGGCAGTCCAGGGACAGCTCCCAGGTGTCCTTGCCCACCGAATCGTAGACCACGTCGCACATCTCGCCGTTGGTCAATTCGCGTACCCGCTCGGCCACGTCCTCGCGGGTGTAGTCGATGGTCGCCCAGGCACCGTTCTTCTTAGCGAGGGCCGCCTTCTCCGGCGAGCTCACGGTGCCGATCAGCTTCACACCCAGCTCACGTGCCCATTGGCAAGCAATCGAGCCGACACCCCCGGCGGCGGCGTGGAAGAGAATCGTCTCGCCACCCTTCAGCGGATAGGTCTGACGCAGCAGGTACTGCACGGTCAGGCCCTTGAGCAGGCAGGCCGCGGCCGTCTCGAAATCGACCGAATCCGGCAGCACCACGACCTTGTCGGCGGGCAGGGTATGAAACTCGGCGTAGGCACCCAATGGACCCTGCGCGTAGGCGACGCGATCCCCCGCCTTGAGGTGCGTGACGCCCTCACCCAGCGCATCCACCACGCCGGCGCCCTCCGTACCCAGGCCAGAAGGGAGCGAGGGTGCGGGATACAGGCCGGTACGGAAATAGATATCGATGAAGTTCAGGCCGATCGCCTCGTTCTTCACCCGGACCTCGCCAGGGCCGGGATCGGACGGTGTGACATCGACGAGTTCAAGAACCTCGGACCCACCGGTGTGGGCGAACTGAATGCGTTTGGCCATGAAGCGCTTCCTTGAATTGCTAATGGGAAATCATGCGCTATCCAAACGCCGAACGCTCCGGCGGTCAAGTCAGGGTTTTCGATGAACGCCGCTGGGCGACAATGTCCTGCCCACAATCGTGCCAGGCAATCCTGCCAAACGACTTTGCCAAACTACCCTGCCAACAACCCTGCCAGAAAGGCCTCTCGGTTGACCTCGTCAGTGACATCCGAGTCGTTCATTGCGCTACGCTGTGATCACCTTCATGCCTTTGTCATTTTCCCGACACAGACTCGACCCTTGTCTTTCGCACCTTATTCGCACCTTATTCGCACCTACGGAACCGCCTACATGCCGAATGCCACTACCGCCAGCGCGCTGCCGCGCACCATTGCTCACCGGGGGCTCTCGGCCCGGGCACCGGAGAACACCCTGACCGCCGTTCGCGAGGCCAAGCGAGCCGGCTGCGATTGGGTCGAGCTCGATGTGCAACTGCTCGGCGACGGCACGCCGGTGATCTGGCACGACAACGGCGTAAGGCGCTGCTCGAACACCCGCGGCAAGCTGGCGAAA
>DATISN010000078.1:0-5653 GCA_035581765.1 Halomonas sp. | reverse complement strand
CGGGTGAAGGCTCAGGCCCCGGCCAGCGTTCGGCGCTGTAACTCTCAGAGCCATGCGTTGTAATTTATCGCTGCATCCATCGCGAGGATGATCCGTGACACAGCTCGATCCCCACGCGCGCCGCGCCCTCGGTCGTACGTTGAGCCGACTTGCCTCCGCCTCGGTGATGGAAAGCCTCGCCTACGATGGCCAAGAGGTCTCGGACGCCAGGCCCCCTGCCTCGCGCCTCGGCTTCACCGGCGCCCCCGGCGCCGGCAAGAGTTCATTGATCAGCCGTGTTGCCAAGCGCCGCCTGGCCGCGTGCCGTGACCTTGGCGGCATCGCCATCCTGAGCATCGACCCGACGAGCCCGGTGTCCGGCGGGGCGATTCTGGGGGATCGCATCCGCATGGACAGCATCGCCAACGAGCCGGACCTCTACATTCGCTCCGTCTCCAGCCGGACCTCGAGTGACGGCCTTGCCGACAATGTCGCCGACCTGATCGCCGCCGTCGAGGAGCGAGGGTTTCACGAGGTGCTGCTGGAATCCGTGGGCGTCGGCCAGGCCGAATACGCCATCCACCATCTGGTGGACACCCTGATCATGGTGCTCCAGCCCAATGCCGGCGATGCCGTCCAGGCGATGAAGTCGGGCCTGCTGGAACTGGCGGACATCTTCGTCATCAACAAGGCGGACCTGCCCGGCGCGAAGAAGACCGCGGCGGAAATGCGCGCCATCGTCAGCCGCGTCGCCGAGGATGGCGAGACGTGGCGACCGCCGGTGATCGAGGTGGCGCGTGATGAACAGGCCGGGCTCGAATCGCTGGACGCGGCGATTACCGAGCACCTGGGCTGGCTCGCCACCCATCGCGACCCTACCGAAACGCGGCGCGCGCGGCAGCGCTATCATGTCCAGTCGCTGGTGGTGCGCCGCATTGCCGAATTGCTCGATCAACACCCGCAGCGGCTCGATGACTCCTCGCTGCCGGATCTCTACGCCTGGATTGTCGACGCCCTGTCAGACGATAGCCGGCGCCGATAACCGGGGCCGCCACCCTTCGTTTCTCTCATTTCTCGAGGCACCAGCCACCACTAAGGGGCAGACCATGCCAGACAACCCTTTCCTTGATTTGCTCGGCGCTCGACTGGCGCATTGGGAAGAAGGACGGTGTGAATGGGTGCTGGATATCGCCCCTCACCACAAGAACACTCAGGGCTCGCTACAGGGCGGGGTCATCGCGACCCTGATGGATGTCGCCTGTGGCTATAGCGGCTTTTTCGAGCATGCCGACGACCCCCACATACGCACTGCCACGATATCGCTGACGATTCATTACATGGCCAAGGCCACCCATGGCCGCCTGCACGCCAAGGGCAGGCGCACCGGCGGAGGCCGTCAAGTGTTTTTCGCCGAAGCGCAGCTGTTCAACGATCAGGGAACCGTCATTGCCATGGCGTCGGGCAGCTTCCGACAGCGTTCGGTTTCCCCGCTCTCTTAGTAGCTACGGCTCACGAGCGTCTCCGGTGATGGGCGCCTGATACTGCGATAACGGCGTCATGGGTGCCGGCTGCGGCTTGCAGGGCGCAGGTAATGGTTGACCGCCAGCCCCGCGGCGATGCAGCCCACGCCCACCAGGTTAGCCAGCAGGCCAGGCGTCACCATGACGATGGCGCCTAAACCGACGAGCAGCCGCGAGAGCAGACTCATCCTTCCCCCCAGATAGCCGATCGAAGCAATGGACAGGAAGGCGATGCCGATGATGGCACTCACGACCGCGGAGAGGATGGTGAGGGGGTCTCCCGCCAGCGTAAGTTCGGGATTGAAGATGAAGAAGAACGGCAGGATGAAAAGACTGCAGGCAAGCGTGAGCGCATAGCGCGCCGTGCCCATGAAGGTGCCGCCGCTGATCGCGATGGCCGCGAAGATGCCCGCCGCCACGGGCGGTGTGATCGCCGAGACGCTGGCGAAGAAGTACAGGAACAGGTGCGAGGGCAACCGCTCGAAGCCGAGATTCAAGAGCGGAGGGCCTAGTACCGCCGCACCAACGGCATAGGCCGCGGGTGTCGGCATGCCCATCCCCAGGATGACCGCGAGCATCATCGTGAGCACCAGGGAAACGATCAGGTACTGGCCGCCGATGGAGAGAATGATCTGCGACAGCATCACCCCGAAGCCTGTCATATTGATGACGGACACCATGATCTGTGCGGCCGCGATGATCATCGCGATATAGACGACACTCACCGCGGCTTGATACAGCCCCTGATAGGTCGACTTCGCAACCTCGACGAGGCGGTCGCCGATGACATGCTGCCTCTCCTGGGGCGCAGGCGTGGTTTCCTCCACCTCAAGCCCGGCGGCCCTTTTTGCCTTGTCACTGGCCGTGGTTTCCTCGGGGGCGCGCCTGAAAATCGCCGACAGGACCATCATCGCCACGATGGCGATGATCGACCAGAACACCGCTGTCTGGATGGTGTAGCGCTGCAGGATGAAGAACATCAGGATGCCGATCGGCACCAGCAGGTTGATCATCGCCAGCGGGCTGTAGGCCTCCCGCCGACTGGGAATCAGTTCCGGCGGCAACGCCTGGAGCTTGTAGCGCCGGGCCATCAGGTAGACGCCCAGCAACAGGGCCATGAAGAACAGCACCGAGGGAACGAGCGCGGCCTTCACCACATCGAGATAGGCGATGCCGAGCAGTTCCGCCATCAGGAAGGCCCCCGGCCCCATGATGGGCGGCATGATCTGCCCGCCGGTCGAGGCGACCGCCTCGATGGAGCCTGCTAGGTTGCGATTGAAGCCAAGCCGTCTCATCAAGGGAATCGTTAGCACGCCCGTACTGGTGACATTGGCCACCGTGCTGCCGTTGATCATTCCCATGAACGCGCTGCCGATCACCGCCACGATTCCCGCCCCGCCGCGGATGTGCCCGCCGAGGCGCATGGCGATGCGGATGAAGGTGTCGCCGGCACCGCTGGAATTCAGCAGCGCACCCAGAATCAGGAACAGCGTCACGACCGTCGCGGAAATGCCCATCAACGAGCCGAGCAAGCCATTATTGCCCAGGTAGAACACGTAGATCATGCGATCCAGCGAGAGCCCGCGATGACCCAGGTTGCCGGGGAAATAAGGGCCGAAGTACGCGTACAGGCAGAAACCGACAATCAGGCCCACGAACAACCAGCCCAGGGTCCGCCGGACCGCCTCGAGCAGCAGCAGAAAAAGTGCGATGCCGAAAAGTTTCTCGATGCGCTCGTTGACGAACCAGTTGCTCATCACGATAGCGTCGTAATTGACGAACACATACCCCATCAGCACCAGGCACGCCAGGGCGCAGGGAAGGTCGATAAAAAGCAACTGCGCCCTCGGGAACCGCGCGTGCCCGCGATAGAGCAGAAAGACCAGAAACAGGGCGCCGCCCAGATGAACCGCCCGCTGCTGGTAGTTAGGCAACATGCCCACGCCCGCGGTGATGATGTGAAACAGAATCCACGCAAGGGCCAGCCCACCGATCAGCCAACCCGCCACACCGGTGAAGCTGCGCAGATGGCTCACGCGCTCGTCAGAACTCATAGGGTTTTATCTCGATCTCGTTACCGCAGCGCCCGATGATGAAGCGCTCATCTTCGCACCGGGCACTGCCAGGGTCGGTGTCCGCTTACTCGGAATATTCCGGCGGAATCAACGCTTCCGGCACCTCATGCCCGTGCTCCTTCATGTAGCGCACGACACCCGCATGGAGGGGCGCGACACTGGCATCAAGGGTCAGTTGCAGCGGGTCGACCTGCGCCGCAGGTGCATAGCCCTCGGCGGCGGCCTCGATACCAGCCTCGGAGAACGCCCGCTCGACAATGCCATACGCCGCCTCCTCAGTGAGGTTGGTGGTCGTGTTGATGCCGATGGCGGTCTGAATCGTCACCAGCGGGCTCGGCTGGTCGCCATAGTGATCCTTGGGATCGACCTCGCCGATGCTGAAGTAGGCATGCGCCTCGGCGACCTTCGCCGCCTGTTCCTCGTCCATCGACAGCAAGCGGATCGGACGCGAGGAATGCGCCTGCTGGATGTAACCATCCGGATGCAGGCCGGCCTTCACGAAGGCATCGATACGGCGGTTCTGGTAGGCTTCCAAAGCATCACTGGCGCCACCCCGATGGAAGTTCGGCTCAATGCCGAGGATGTCCAGGACGGTTTCCGTCTGCCCCTCGGTTGCGGTGCCGCGACCGCCGGCGCTGAACTCGACCCCCGCCAGGTCATCGAGGCTCTCGATGTCGGACTCCGCCGAAACGGTCCAGTTAAGGGGTAAGGGGGCGAAAAAGAACAGGGTCCGCAGGTCTTCGGCGGGGCTACCGTAATTGCCCTCCCCTTCTCTCGCAGCATGGTCGGATGAAGTCACCGAAATGCCCATGTCGACCTCGCCACGCAGCAATGCCTCCGTCGACGCGCTCGCCCCACCGAGTTCCTGAATGCTCATCCAGACATCGTCGACGTTGTCGTTCCAGTCGGATACCACGGCAACTTGGTAAGAATAGAACGCCGAGCCGCTGTGGGTACCGCCCATGGCAAGCCGGGCCTGAGCGTCGGCATCGACGGGCAGCATGCTGGAAGCGGCGATACCGGCAACACCGAATGTCATGCCATTCAGCCACTTGCTGGCGTGCCTTTTCTTGGTCTGAGCCATTGTTCTTCTCCTGTTGGCCTTGCAGCTTTCGTGAGGTTGACGTGTCGTTATTGTTGTCAACTTCCACGCTAGCATCATTTCCCGCACTTGGAAACTATATTCAAGTGGCCGAATTTTATGCCTTAATGACCAAGCCGGGAGCGAGTGAGGCATCTGGCGTAGGGAGCCCCGGGGAGGTTCGTCACGGCCAGATCAACATGCCGCAACCCGGCGGGGTGATCAGCAACCGACGTAATCGCGAGGAGAACGACACCATGGCGAAAGTGGCAATTGTTGGCTGTGGCGCAATGGGATCCGTCTATGCGGCATTGATGAGCCGTGCCGGCCATGAGGTGTGCTGCGTGGACACATGGCAGGACCACATCGCGGCAATCCACCAGCAGGGCTTGAGAGTGGAGGGGGCCAGCGGCGACACGCGCGTCGCGGTGAAGGCCAGCGTCACGCCTGACGGCATCGGCATCTGTGACCTGATCATCATCGCCACCAAGGCCTTTGATGCCGAAGCCGCCGCCGACTCCATCGAGCCACTGATTGGCCGCGACAGCGTTGTCCAGACGATACAGAACGGCATCGGCGCCTCGGAGAGAGTGGCCAATATCGTGGGAAGTCGGCAGCTGGCGGTCGGTGTCGTCGGCGGGTTCGGGGCGTCGATCGTCGCGCCCGGGCATGCGCACCATAACGGAATGGAAATGATCCGCTTCGGTGCCTATTCCGAGCTGCCCAGGCGGCACCTCGAAGCTGCCGGTGCGATATGGACCAGCGCCGGTTTTAAGGTGGCGTATTTCGACGATATCGAACAGATGGTCTGGGAAAAGCTCATCATGAACGTGGCCTTCTCGGGCACCGCGTTCTGCACCGGCTTGACGATTGGCGAGATAATCGACACCCCCGACGCCTGGCAGACGGCGAAGCAATGCGCAGAAGAAGCCATTGCGGTGGCCGAGCGTTTGGGTATCACCCTGGATGTCGGCGATCCCGTCACGCATATCCGGACA
>DATISN010000077.1:0-12428 GCA_035581765.1 Halomonas sp. | reverse complement strand
TATGCCCCGACCGATGGCCACCGCTTCAATCCCAACAAGCTGCTGCTCGACCCCTATGCCAAGCAGATCGTCGGTGAATTGCAGTGGGACGAGGCGCTGTTCGGCTACACCATCGGCGACCCCGAAGGCGATCTCAGCTTCGATGAGCGCGACAGCGCGCCCTTCATGCCGCGCTGCCGGGTGGTCGATCCGGCCTTCACCTGGGGGCGGTCGCGGGATATCCAGCTGCCATGGGATCGCACCATCCTCTACGAGACCCATGTGCGGGGTTTCACCATGCGCCATCCCTCGGTACCTGCGGCGCTTCGAGGGACCTTTTCCGGCCTGATGGTCAACGAGGTGGTGGACTACATCTGCTCACTGGGGGTGTCGTCGGTCGAGCTGTTGCCGATTCACGCCTTCATCGACGATCAACACCTGCTGGAGCGGGGGCTGCGCAATTACTGGGGTTACAACACCCTGGGGTTCTTCGCGCCGCATTCGCGCTATCTTTCCGGCACGAGCATCAACGAAGTGAAGCAAATGGTGGCGCGCTACCATGCGGCCAATCTCGAGGTCATCCTGGATGTGGTCTACAACCACACCGCGGAGGGCAATGAACTGGGGCCCACCCTGTCGCTCAAGGGGATCGACAACGCCTCGTACTACCGCTTGATGCCCCACGAGAACCGTTACTACATCGACGATACCGGCACCGGGAACACGCTCAACATGAGCCACCCGCGGGTATTGCAGATGGTCACCGACTCCCTGCGCTACTGGGCCACCGAGATGCGCGTCGACGGCTTCCGTTTCGACCTGGCGACCATCCTGGGTCGCGAGCCGCACGGTTTCGACGAGGGCGGCGGCTTTCTCGATTCCTGCTGTCAGGACCCCATCCTGAGCCAGGTCAAGTTGATCGCCGAGCCCTGGGATTGTGGACCAGGGGGCTACCAGGTCGGCGGTTTCCCGCCGGGCTGGGCGGAATGGAACGACCGTTACCGCGACACCGTGCGGGCGTTCTGGAAAGGCGACGAGGGCCAGTTGCCCGAGCTCGCCACCCGGCTGATGGCCTCCGCGGACTTCTTCGATCGCCGTGGGCGGCGGCCTTTCGCGTCGGTCAATTTCGTGACCGCCCATGACGGCTATACGCTGCATGACCTGGTGGTCTACGAGGACAAGCACAACGACGCCAACGGGGAAGACAACAACGATGGCCATGACAACAACCTGTCGTGGAACCATGGCGTGGAAGGCCCCACCGACGACCCCGAGATCCAGGCGCTGCGCCTGCGTCAGGTCCGCAACTTCTTCGCCACCCTGTTGTTCTCCCAGGGCACGCCGATGCTGCTCGCGGGCGATGAACTGCTGCGCACCCAGCAGGGCAACAACAACGCCTATTGCCAGGACAACGAGATCAGCTGGGTCGACTGGAATCTGGACGCCGGGGCGCACTCGATGATCGATTATGTGCGCCAGGTGATCGCGCTGCGGCTCAGCTATCCGATCCTGCGCCGCGGGCGTTTTCTGAGTGGGGAATACAACGAGCAGATGGGCTTGCGGGAGGTGATCTGGCTGGCGCCGGATGGCGAGGAGATGGACGTCGAGCGCTGGGGGGACCCCGAGGCGCGCACGCTCGGCCTGCTGCTCGATGGCCGGGCACAACCCTCCGGCATTCGTCGCGCCGGCGATGACGTCACGCTGTTGCTGTTGTTCAACGCCCACCACGAGGGCGTGACGTTTTCGCTGCCGGCTGTCGCTCGCGGCAGCCATTGGCTGTGTCGTCTCGACACCAACCAGGCCCTGGACGAGGCGCCGGTCTATCGGTCCTTCGGCGATATGCATGAGATGGAGGGGCGTTCGCTCACCCTGCTGGAGCTGGTACAGGACGTACCGGGGACCGTCGCCCCGCCGCGCTGACCCAGGCTAGTCGTTCACCTGCCCGCCTTTCAGGAGGAAAGGCGGGAGCAAGAGGAGCATGCCGATGAGTTACCCGCCGCAGCCCGCGACCGATATCGATAGTGTCGTGACGCAACCGCATGGCCCGGCCGATGTGCAGGCCGCCATCGAGGCGCCTCGTATCGCCATCGAATCGGTGCAGCCGTCCCTCGATCATGGACGTTTCGCCGCCAAGGCCATCGTCGACGAGCCGGTGGTCGTCAGGGCAGTGATCTTTGCCGACGGACACGACGTGCTGGCGGCCGCCGTCCGCTGGTTCGACGATCAGGGCAATGCGCAGCGCGAACCGATGCAGCTGGTGCGCCCGCTGGGCCTGGATATCTGGGAGGCGCGTTTCACGCCGCGCCGTGTCGGGTGTCATGCCTTCATCATCGAGGCCTGGTGGGATCTCTTCGCCACCTACCGCTACGAGCTGACCAAGAAGCACCAGGCCGGGGTGTCGGTCACGCTCGAGCTCGAGGAGGGGCGTCGGCTGGTGGAGCGGGCCGCCGAGGGCAGCGACGGCGCGCTCGCCAAGGGGCTGGAGGCCATCCTCGCGCGACTCGGCCAGACTGAACGAAAAGCCGAACAGAAGGGCGAACAGAAGGCCGAACAAAAAGCCGAGCAGATGCCCGAGCAGATGCCCGAACAGGAGGCCGAGCGTGTCGCCGTGCTGCTTTCGAGCGAGACGGCGCAGCTGATGCACGAGGCCGACGCGCGCCCCCATCTGACGCACAGCGATGTGCGCTACCCCGTGGAGGTGGAGCGGCTCGAGGCGCGCTTTGCCAGCTGGTACGAGCTATTTCCCCGCTCCGAAACCGATGACCCCCGCCGGCACGGCACTTTCGACGACGTCCACCAGCGGCTGCCGATGATCCGCGACATGGGCTTCGACGTGCTCTATTTTCCGCCCATCCACCCGGTCGGCAAGACGCACCGCAAGGGTCCCAACAACGCCCTCGTCGCCGGCCCGGAAGACCCGGGCAGCCCCTACGCCATCGGCAGCGAGGAGGGCGGACACGAGGCGATTCATCCCGAGCTCGGCAGCCGCGAGGATTTTCGCCGTCTGGTGACGGTGGCGGCAGAGCACGGCCTGGAGATCGCGCTGGACTTCGCCATCCAGTGCTCTCAGGATCACCCCTGGCTCAGGGATCACCCTGGCTGGTTCACCTGGCGCCCCGACGGGTCTATTCGCTACGCGGAGAATCCGCCGAAGAAATATCAGGACATCGTCAACGTCGACTTCTACGCCGAAGACGCCATTCCGTCGCTGTGGATCGAGTTGCGCGACGTGGTGCAGGGCTGGGTCGACGAGGGCGTCAAGATCTTCCGCGTCGACAACCCGCATACCAAACCGCTGCCGTTCTGGGAGTGGCTGATCGCCGATATTCGCGGGCGTGACCCGTCGGTGCTGTTTCTCGCCGAGGCCTTTACCCGCCCGGCGATGATGTCGCGTCTGGGCAAGCTGGGCTTCAACCAGGGCTATACCTACTTCACCTGGCGCCACACCAAGTCCGAATTGACGACCTATTTCACCGAGCTGAATGCCTCGCCGCTGCGCGAGGGCTTTCGTCCCCATTTCTTCGTCAATACGCCTGACATCAATCCCTACTTCCTGCAATCGTCCGGCCGGCCGGGCTTTCTGCTGCGGGCGGCGCTGGCGACCATGGGCTCGGGGCTTTGGGGCATGTATTCCGGCTTCGAGCTCTGCGAGGGCGCGCCCGTGCCGGGCAAGGAAGAGTATCTGGATTCGGAGAAGTATCAGATCCGCCCGCGGGACTACACCGCCCCTGGCAACATCCGCTACGAAATCACCCAGCTCAACCGTATCCGTCGCGAGAATCCGGCCCTGCAGACGCATCTGGGCATTGCCTTCTATCCCATCCATAACGAACGGTTGCTGCTGTTTGGCAAGCGTACCGAGTCGCGCGACAACTTCGTGCTGGTGGTCGTGTGTCTCGACCCGTTCGAGGCGCAGGCGGGGGACTTCGAATTGCCGCTCTGGGAGCTTGAACTGCCCGACGATGCCGCGCTGCACGTCGAGGATCTGATGACCGGGCAGCGGTGGACGTGGCAGGGCAAGTGGCAGTCGGTGCGGCTTGAACCCTGGCATCTGCCGTTTGCCATCTGGCGTATCCATCCGGTGCGCTGACATAGTCCAGGGAGGAAAGCCCCATGATGGAGGCCAGTAGCGAGACGCAGACCATCGAGAGCCAGGATTTCCTCGATGATCCGCTATGGTACAAGGACGCGGTGATCTATCAGGTGCACGTCAAATCGTTCTTCGATTCGAACGATGACGGCATCGGTGATTTCAACGGCCTGATCGAGAAGCTGGACTACATCGTCAGCCTTGGCGTCAACACGCTGTGGATCCTGCCGTTCTATCCGTCGCCCCGGCGTGACGACGGCTACGATATCGGCGAGTACTGCAACGTCAGCCCCGACTACGGCACGCTCGAGGACGCCCGGCGGTTTATCGCCGAGGCCCATCGTCGCGGCTTGCGCGTGCTGACGGAGCTGGTCATCAACCACACTTCCGATCAGCATGAATGGTTCCAGCGGGCGCGCCGCGCACCGCCAGGCTCGGTCGAGCGCGACTTCTACGTGTGGTCGGACAGCAACCAGAAGTACCCGGAAACGCGGATCATCTTCATCGATACCGAAACGTCCAACTGGACCTGGGACCCGGTGGCGGACGCGTTCTTCTGGCACCGCTTCTATTCCCACCAGCCGGACCTCAACTTCGACAACCCCCAGGTGCTTCACGAGGTCATCCGGGTCATGGAGTACTGGCTGGACATGGGGGTGGACGGCCTGCGTCTCGATGCGATCCCGTACCTGGTCGAGCGGGAGGGCACCAATAACGAGAATTTGCCCGAGACCCACGTGGTACTCAAGAAGATCCGCGCGGTGATCGACGAGCATTACCCCGATCGCATGCTGCTGGCCGAGGCCAACCAGTGGCCGGAGGATACCCGGCCCTACTTCGGGGAAGGCGACGAGTGCCACATGGCGTTCCATTTCCCGCTGATGCCGCGCATGTACATGGCGCTGGCCCAGGAGGACCGTTTTCCGATCACCGATATCCTGCGCCAGACCCCCGAGATCCCGTCCGCCTGTCAGTGGGCGATCTTCCTGCGCAACCACGACGAACTCACGCTTGAGATGGTGACCGACAAGGAACGCGACTATCTCTGGAACCACTATGCCGCCGACCGCCGCGCACGCATCAATCTCGGCATCCGGCGCCGCCTGGCCCCGCTGCTGGAGCGCGACCGCCGACGGGTCGAACTGCTCAACAGCCTGTTGCTGTCGATGCCGGGCACGCCGGTGCTCTACTACGGCGACGAGATCGGCATGGGCGACAACATCTATCTCGGTGACCGTGACGGCGTGCGCACCCCGATGCAGTGGTCGGTGGATCGTAATGGCGGGTTTTCGCGGGCCGATCCGGCGAGCCTGGTGCTGCCACCGGTCATGGACCCGCTCTACGGCTACCAGGCGGTCAACGTCGAGGCGCAGGTGCGCGATCCCCATTCGCTGCTCCACAGCATGCGACGGCTGCTCGCGGTGCGCAGCCAGCATCGCGCCTTCAGCCGCGGCACCATGCGCCTTCTCTATCCCGCCAACCGTCACATATTGGCCTACCTGCGGGAAATGACGCTCGACAACGACGACAGCGAGGTGCTGCTGTGCGTGGCCAATGTGGGCCGCACCGCCCAGGCGGTGGAGCTCGAGCTGTCGTCGTTCGCCGGCAAGGTGCCGGTGGAGATGGTCGGCGGCAGTGCCTTTCCGCCCGTGGGACAACTCCCTTACCAGCTGACCCTGCCGCCCTACGGGTTCTACTGGTTCATGCTCGCGCCGGCCACCGCGATGCCGGAATGGCACGTGCCGGTGCCCGAGCCGATGCCCGACTACGTCACCCTGATCATCAAGCGTCGCCTGGAGGAAATCGGCGAAGCGCGACCGCGGCAATTGCTGGAAAGCGAGACGCTGCCCAGCTATCTCCCCAAGCGGCGATGGTTCGCCGCCAAGCAGGCGCACATCGCCCGTGTCAGCCTGCTTTATGTGACGCGTCTGGACGCCGCCAACCATGCCTTGCTGCTCAGTGAGCTGGAAGTGCAGCACACCCAGGGGACCGAGCGCTACCAGTTGCCGCTGGCGTTCCTCGGCGAGGACGAGCCGTCCCGCGCCTTGCCGCTTCAGCTGGCCATGGCCCGCGTGCGCCGCGGTCGCGAGGTGGGGCTGCTCACCGATGCCTCGACCCTGGACGCCTTTGCCATCGCGGTGCTCAAGGCCCTGCGCGAAAAGGCCACGCTGAAGATGTCTTCCGGCGAGATACGCTTCGAGCCCACCGCCACGCTGGTCGACATGGAGCTGCCCGAACAGTTTGAGGTGGTGCAGCAGTCGGCCGAGCAGTCCAATAGCTCGATCATCATCCACCAGCAACTGGTGCTCAAGCTGTTCCGGCGACTCGAGCCGGGCCTGCATCCCGAGGCCGAGATCGGACGTTATCTCAGCGAGCGAGGCTTCGGCCATGTTGCGCCATTGCATGGAGAGGTGACGCGCTACGACGAGCAGGGTATGCCGCAGACGCTTATGGTCCTGCAGGGCTTCATCGACAACCAGGGGGATGCCTGGTCGTGGACGCGCACCACCCTGGAGCGGGCGATTCGCGAGGCGGTCAGCGACAGCGAGCGCGAACCCGGTCGCGAAGACGGCGGCTATGGTGCGCTGGACGAGCTGGTCGCCTTCGCCACGACCCTCGGACGCCGGGTGGGAGAGCTGCATGGCGTGCTGGCCTCGCCAAGCGATGACCCGGCCTTCGCCCCGGGCCTCGCGGGCGACGCGCATGTGACGTTGTGGACCCAGCGCGTGCGTGAGCGCGTCGAGGAGGCGCTGGTGCTGCTCGATCGCCACAAGGGCGCGGCCAGCGATGCCGAGCAGCGGCTCGCCGAGACCGTCCTCGCCGCACGCGACACCCTGCTGGAAGCCGCCGGCTCACTGGCGAAACTCGCCGAGGGCAGCCTGTTGACGCGCATTCATGGCGACCTGCATCTCGGTCAGGTCCTCGTCGCCCATGACGACGCCTACATCATCGACTTCGAGGGCGAACCGGCTCGGCCCCTCGAGGAACGGCGCGCCAAGGACAGCCCGTTGCGCGATGTCGCCGGCATGCTGCGCTCCTTCGATTATGCCTGCGCCAAGGTCGAGGAGGCCCGCCCCGGCAGGGAGGCCGACGAGGCCCATCTGGCGACCGGCCACAACGTCGCCGAGCACTTCCTGGTCAAGGGTCGCGAGGCCTTCCTCAATGCCTACTGGCTGGCTACCGTCGACATGGCCCATCAGTGGAAGGCGGTGAGCGGACCGGCCGCGGCGGTGGATCTGTTCATGCTCGAGAAGACCGCCTATGAAATTGCCTACGAGGCGGCCAATCGACCCGCCTGGCTGGGGGTGCCGTTGCGTTACCTGGCGGCCATCGTCGACCAATTGAACGCGGGAGGATCGCATGACTGAACTGAGCAATAGACATCTGGTTGACCGCGCCTTGTGGGTCTCTGCCGACGACGCCGAAGCGCTGGCGAGAGGCACGCATGCCGATCCCTTCGCGCTGCTCGGCATCCATGACTTCGATGACGGCAGCCTGCTGCGCGTCTACCTGCCGGGTGCGTTGGGCGTCGATGTGGTGGAGCGCGGTAGCGGCGCACTGCGCTGTCGCCTGACGCCGATCCAGATCCCCGGCCTGTTTGCCGCAAGGCTGCCGCATGCCGCGCCTTATCGCCTTCATATCCGCTGGCCGAGCGGCGAGCAGGATACCGAGGACCCCTACAGCGTTGGGCTGCTGCTCGGGGAGATGGATCTCTATCTGATCGGCGAGGGCAACCACCGTCAGTTGGGGCATTGCCTGGGGGCACAGGCGATGCGGGTCGACGAGGTCAGCGGGGTCCGCTTCGCGGTATGGGCGCCGAATGCCCGGCGCGTCTCGGTGGTGGGACATTTCAACGGCTGGGACGGGCGGCGCCATGTCATGCGGCTGCGCCATGCTGCCGGTGTATGGGAGCTGTTCGTGCCGCGACTCGGCCCGGGGGAGGTCTACCAGTACGAGGTTCTCGATGCCCATGGGGCGCTGGTGCTCAAGGCCGACCCGGTCGCCCTGGCCACCCAGATGCCGCCGCATACCGCCTCGGTGGTGGCCGACCCCACGCCGTTCACCTGGCATGACGACGACTGGCTCGCCCGGCGGGCCGAGTTACACCAGCCGACTCGGCCGATGACGGTTTACGAGGTGCATGTCGCCTCGTGGCGCAAGCACGGCGGCGACAACGGCGAGCTCTATCACTGGGACGACCTGATCGAGCACCTGATCCCCTATGTGGTGGGGATGGGCTTCACGCATGTCGAGCTGCTGCCGATCATGGAACACCCCTTCGGCGGTTCCTGGGGGTATCAGCCCCTGAGCCAGTTTGCGCCGAGCGGACGTTTCGGCAATCCCGAGGATTTCGCCGCCTTCGTCGATGCCTGCCACCTTGCGGGGCTCGGCGTCATTCTCGACTGGGTGCCGGCGCATTTTCCCACCGACGCGCATGGCCTGGCGCGCTTCGACGGTACGGCGCTTTACGAGTACGAGCACCCCTTCGAGGGCTTTCACCAGGACTGGGACACCTATATCTACAACCTCGGGCGTCGCGAGGTACACGGCTTCCTGCTGGCCTCCGCGCTGCACTGGTTGCGCCATTTCCACGTCGATGCGTTGCGGGTCGATGCCGTCGCCTCGATGCTCTACCGCGACTATTCACGCCGCGATGGCGAGTGGATACCCAACCGCTACGGTGGGCGCGAGAACCTCGAGGCCATCGAGTTTCTCTGCCACCTCAACGATGTGGTCGCCGAGGAGGTGCCGGGTGCGGCGGTGATCGCCGAGGAGTCCACCGCCTGGCCTGGTGTGACTCAGCCGACCGCAGAGGGTGGGCTCGGCTTTGCCTACAAGTGGAACATGGGCTGGATGCACGACACTCTTCAGTACGTCGCCACGGACCCGCTCTTCCGGCCCTACGAACACCACAACATGACCTTCCCGCTCGTCTACGCCTTTTCCGAGCGCTTCGTGCTGCCGATCTCGCACGACGAGGTCGTGCACGGCAAGGGCTCGCTGATCAATAAGATGCCCGGCGACGAGTGGCAGCGTTTTGCCAACCTGCGGGCGTATCTCTCGGTCATGTGGACCCAGCCCGGCAAGAAGCTGTTGTTCATGGGTTGCGAGTTCGGTCAGTGGCGCGAGTGGAGCCACGACCGCGAACTCGATTGGTCGCTGCTCAGCGAGCCTCGCCATGCCGGCCTTCACGACCTGGTGCGCGATCTCAACCGGCTGTATCGCGAGCTGCCGGCCCTGCACGAACGCGACGCCGACAGCAGCGGCTTCACCTGGGTAATCGGTGACGACAAGGCTAACAGCGTGTTTGCCTGGCTGCGCTGGAGTGCCGAGGGCGCGCCCTTGCTGGTCATGATCAACATGACGCCGATTACTCGCTATGATTATGGTGTCGGGGTTCCCTTGCCGGGCACCTGGCAGGAGGTGTTCAACAGCGACGCCGAGCGGTATGGCGGGACCAACATCGGCAATCCGGGTGAGCTGAGGACGCGTGATACGCCGCTGCACGGCCAGTCCGCCAGCCTGTCGCTGACCCTGCCGGGGTTAGGGGCGGTGCTTCTTAAGCCATGTTTGAAGCAATGCTGAATTCGCTCGTTCGTGCATGTTCCAGGTGCCAGGCATGAGCGCCCCGAGCTTGATCGCCAGAGCCCCGGCATCGCTTCCCTTGGGAGTGCGGGGCCTGTACCTTGGTCCATCCTCGGGCCGGCTGGTCGACAGCGACCTCGAGACCTTTCATCGAACGTGTAACGACAGGGATGATCGCCCCCATGCTGACAAGACCGACCTTGTTGACCGACCGACACGTCTGGCGGTTAGCCTTCGCGCTGTTCGTGGTAACGCTACTGACCGGTTGCGGCGTCAATAACATTCCCACCTATGACGAACAGGTGAAGGCCGCGTGGTCGCAGGTGGAAAACCAGTACCAGCGCCGTGCCGATCTGGTCCCCAATCTAGTGGAAACGGTCAAGGGCTTCGCTCGTCAGGAACAAGAAACGCTGACCGCGGTCGTGGAAGCCCGTGCCAAGGCCACCTCCATCCAGATCGATGCCGAGTCGCTGGACGACCCGCAGAAGATGCAGCAGTTCGAGCAGGCCCAGCAGCAGCTGACAGGGGCGCTGAGCCGCCTGATGGCGGTGTCCGAGCGTTATCCCGACCTGAAGTCGAACCAGAACTTCCTGACCCTGCAGTCGCAACTGGAAGGCACCGAGAACCGTATCTCCGTGGCGCGGCGCGACTTCATTACCTCGGTCGAGCGCTACAATACCGAGATTCGCACCTTCCCCGGACGGTTGTGGCACAGCATTCTCTACAGCGACATGCCGGTGCGCGAGAACTTCGAGGCCACCACCGAGAACGCTGAACAGGCCCCGCAGGTGGAGTTCGAATGATCACTCGCTTACGCCTTTCGCTGCTGGCAATTCTGCTGCTGGCCGCGTTCAACGTTCAGGCCCAGGCCCCCGAGTTTCC
Organism: Halomonas sp.; assembly: GCA_035581765.1. Classification (GTDB taxonomy): domain Bacteria; phylum Pseudomonadota; class Gammaproteobacteria; order Pseudomonadales; family Halomonadaceae; genus Halomonas. Next base: position 1,891 of record DATISN010000077.1, on the reverse strand, counting down.
CGAACTGACGGGGCGCGTGGTGGATCAGGCCGAGCTGCTCGAGGCCTCCGTCGAATCGCGCCTGAGCGGGATGCTCGAGGCCCATGAAGACGCCACCACCGAGCAGGTCGTCGTGGTGACGGTGTTGGACCTCGAGGGCAATGCCATCGAAGAGTACGGCTATCAGCTGGGTCGCCACTGGGGAATCGGTCAGGAAGACGAGGATAACGGCGCGCTGTTGATCGTCGCGCCGAACGAGCGTGAAGTGCGCATCGAGGTCGGCTACGGCCTCGAAGGCCGCCTGACCGATGCCCAGTCATCGGCGATAATCAATCAGGTCATCACGCCGGCCTTCCGCGAAGGCGACTATACCCAGGGAATCAGCCAGGGCGTGGAGGCGATGATCCAGGTGCTGGGCGGTGACCCGATGGCCGAGGCCACGCCGACCGCGACGGCCCAGCAGGACTCGCCGCGAGGGCCGGCCTCGATCATCTTCTTCATCCTTTTCATCATCGTCATGACCCTGGTGCGCGGCGGCAAAGGCGGTCGCGGTGGCCTGCTGGCCGGTGCGCTGCTGGGGGCCGGCCTCGGCCGCGGGGGCTCGGGTGGCGGCTTCGGCGGCGGGGGTGGTTTCGGCGGTGGCGGCGGCGGCTTCGGCGGCGGTGGCGCATCGGGCGGCTGGTAACGCATCGTCCTTCCCGGCGGTGAACGCACCGCTGGTTCGGCAATCAGGCTTCGGAGCACACGAACCCCATGGCATTATTGAACGACAGCGAGCAACGGCAGGTATCAGAGGCGATCCATCGGGTCGAGCGTGAAACCGATGCCGAACTGGTCACCGTGCTTGCCCCCCAGGCGGATAACTACGCCTATATTCCGCTGCTCTGGGCCGGCCTGCTGGCCCTGGTGGTACCCGGTGCGGTGAATTATTTTCCCGGCTGGCTGAATGCCTACGAACTGACCCTGGCGCAGTGGGTAACCTTCATCGTGCTGGGGCTGGTGTTTCGCCTGCCTCGCATCACGACGCGGCTGATTCCTCGCTCGGTGCGCCACTGGCGGGCTTCCAACCTCGCCCGGCGACAGTTCCTGGAGCAGAACCTGCACCATACCGACGGCGGTACGGGGATGCTGATCTTCGTCTCCGAGGCCGAGCGCTACGTGGAGATTCTCGTCGACCGCGGCATTTCCAGCCGCCTGGCCGATGACACCTGGGAGTCGATCGTGGCGAACTTCACCCGAGAGGTGAAGGCGGGGCAGACGCTGCAGGGGTTCCTGCATTGCATCGAATCCTGCGGCGAGCACCTCAAGCAGCATGTGCCGGCGACTCACGAGCGCAACGAGCTGCCCAATCACCTGGTTGTGCTGGATCAACCCTGAGCCTTTCCATTCGCCACTCTGTTTCGTCACGATTTCGACACTATTGAGCCTACCGCCAGCATGCATCTAGAAGCGCCCGACCTTCACCAGCAGCGCCTTAAGCGCGTGGTGCAGCTGATCAAGGCCAGCGGCGCGACCCGCGTGCTCGACCTGGGCTGCGGCTCCGGCGGTCTGCTTCAGTACCTGCTGCGCGATACGCAGTTCGAGCGGGTGGTCGGGCTCGAACTCTCCGGTGAGCTGCTGGCCCAGGCCAAGCTGCGACTGGAGGACCTGCCCGCCGTGACGGCGGGACGCCTGGAATTGATCTGCGGCTCCTATGCCGACCCCCACCCATCGCTGGTCGGTTTCGAGGCGGCTGCCATGGTCGAGACCATCGAGCATGTGCCGCCCGAGGGCTTGTCGAAGGTCGAGCGCGCCATCTTCACCGGTTTGCGCCCTGCGCTGCTGGTCATGACGACGCCCAATCGCGAGTACAACCCCCTCTACGACATGGGCCCCGGCGAGCTGCGCGACCCCGATCACAAGTTCGAATGGG
>DATISN010000076.1:0-3031 GCA_035581765.1 Halomonas sp. | reverse complement strand
GCCACCCTTACCACGGCGGGGCTGACCGCCTGGCGGGCGCTGGTCGTCGACGGCGGCCTCAAGGCCGGCGATACGGTGCTGGTGCTGGGGACCGGCGGGGTGTCGATCTTCGCCCTGCAGTTCGCCCGGCTGATGGGCGCGCGGGTGATTGCCACCTCCTCGTCGGATGCCAAGCTCGAGCGACTCGCCGCCATGGGCGCCGAGTTCACCCTCAACTACCGGACCGAGCCCGACTGGGGCCGCAAGGTGAAGGCGCTGACCGATGGCCAGGGGGTCGATCATGTGGTGGAAGTCGGCGGCCCCGGCACCTTGCCGCAATCCATCGATGCCGTGCGCATCGGCGGGCATATCTCGCTGATCGGCGTACTCACCGGCCGCGAGGGCGAAATCCCCACCGCCAAGCTGATGGCCAAGCAGGCGCGTTTGCAGGGACTGATCGTCGGCAGCCGGCGCCACCAGATCGAGATGATCCGTGCCATCGAGGCAGGCGGGCTCGAGCCGATCATCGATCGCAGTTTTGCCCTCGAGGAGATCGCCGAGGCCTTCCGCCATCAGGAGGCGGGCCGCCACTTCGGCAAGATCTGCCTGTCGTTCTGAGCGGCAGGGCATCCCTATCGATGTCGTTGCTCTTATGTCCTTGCCCCTATGTCGTTGCCCCTATGTCGTTGCTTTCAGGCCTTCGCGTCGTCGCTGTTTGTCGGCGTACATGGCCGCGTCGGCACGGGCCAGCAGGGTGTCGCCGTCGCCGTCTTCCGCGGTGAAGGAGACCACGCCGACACTGGCGCCCGGGTAGTGGAGGCTGGTGGCGCCGATCACAAAGGTGCCGGACGTCAGGTCTCGAAGACGTTGCTGGAGGACGGCTCGCTCCTCCGGGTCATCGCCGGGCAAGGAAGTGGCGAAGAACACGAATTCATCACCGCCATAACGGGCCACGAAGTCTGCCTTGCGCATGCCTGACGTCAGTGACGCGGCAATCGCGATCAGGAAGCGGTCGCCCAGATCATGGCCATGTTCATCATTGATTGCCTTGAAGCCATCCAGGTCAATGAATGCCGCATGGACGCGTAGGCCGGTCCGGTCAGCACTGACCAGGGCTCGGGTGAGTTCCTGGTGGAAGGCACGGCGGTTGGGGATGCCCGTTAGCGGGTCCTGCAGCGCATATTGGCTATAGGTCAGGTTTTCGGCGCTGAGCCGGGAAATCAGCCGGTCTCGCTCGATCTGCTGGCCGATCAGTCGCGAAAACATGCCAATCAATTGCCTGGCCCGGGGATTCAACGGCATTCTGGATCGGCTGGCCCCGCACAGCGTGCCATAGAGCGCCCCGTCTCCCATGCGGATGGGCTCGCTCAGGTAGGTGGCGATTCCCAGCGCGCGTGCCGCGTCGGAATCCCCCCATCTGCCGCTCACCTCATCCGTGTAGGAGACGCCTTCCGCCAAGGCCCGCTTGCACAGCGTGTCATCCCAGTCGACCGTCAGGGACTCCGGTATGGTCATTTCATGCGTGTTGCAGGAATAGACGATGTGCTGGGTGTTGCGCGGGAGATCGATCGATGTCAGATAGGTCGACTCCAGCCCCGTTACCATCTGGAGGAGCTCCAACAATGGTCGGGTAAGGTTTTCCAGGCCGTCGTGGTCGACGATGGTATTGGCCAGCTTTTCGAGGACAGGGTCGAGTTCCACGGTGTTGTCGTTGCTCTGCGTCATGGAGGATTGTCCACTGCTTATGTCTACGCCAAGAATATCCCTGCCCTTGATACCGCAAGCGGAGAAGGCTCGTCACTTTTCTTATTCGTCATGCCGATAGTTCCGGAAAAAAGGCGTCGTGTCATCTCCTTGGGCACGCCGTCAGGCAATTTCCCAAGCATAGCGTGCCGACCGAGGGGTATTCTCCCGCCGCCCTCGCTCGGCAGGAAGGTTAGAGATGCGCCGGATTGCGCAGGTCGCGGTCCTCGACGGGTGGCGGGGTCCACTGATAGACCCAGGTTTCGGTCAGGGGCTTGTCGTCGGCCTTGAGATAGAGCCGTAGATTGATGGGCGCGGTGCCTTCATCCGGCGGCACGATATCGAACATCGCCCGGTAGCCCTGGACCGAGGCCAGCGGCCGTGCCGAGGTGATCTCGATACGACCTGCTGAGGTCTCGATGACGGGCTCGACGGTGGTGTCCGCGTCGTCCGCGAAGGGGAAGGGCCCACCCTGGAAGTCGACCGCGAATCGCCAGCTGAAGTACTCGCGCCGCTGACCGACGAGGCCACCCAGGCCCGTTCGGGTGGCCACGCAGCGCGCCAGCGGCGGCTCGGCGGGTGGTCGGGCGCGCCAGTAGATGCGATAGCCAAACAGCAGTTCACGGCCCGGTTCGACGGGTTCCCCCGGATGCCAGAAGGCGACGATGTTGTCGAAGGTTTCGTCGAGCGTGGGAATTTCCACCAGCTGGATCGAGCCGGCTCCCCAGTCGCTCTTCGGCTCGATCCAGACACTCGGCCGGCGATCGTAGAAGACGCTGTCGTCCTGATAATGATCGAAGTTCCGGTCGCGCTGGATCAGGCCGAAGCCGCGTGGATTGTGATCGGCGTAGGCGTTGAAGCGCAGTACCGGGGGATTGACCAGCGGGCGCCACAGCCATTCGCCATTGCCGGTGTGCAGGGATAGGCCGTCGGAATCGTGGATCTCGGGTCGCCAGTCCCAGTTCGCGTCACGGTCGTTCTCGCCCACCATGTACATGCTGGTCAGCGGGGCGATGCCGAGCCGTTCGATGGCGCTGCGAGGGTAGAGGGCCGCATCCACGTCCATGACCACGCCGTCGGTGTTGGTGATCGCGAAGCGGTAGGCGCCGGTAATGCTCGGCGATTCGAGCAGCGCGTAGACGTGGACGACCTCGCTGTCCGTCGCCGGGCGCTCGAGCCAGAATCGGGTGAAATCGGGAAATTCCTCGGGTCGGTCCATGGCCGTATCGATGGCCAGGCCGCGGGCGGACATGCCGTACTGCAACGACTTGCCGACCGCGCGGAAATAGCTGGCGCCGAGGAAGGCGGC
>DATISN010000075.1:0-8372 GCA_035581765.1 Halomonas sp. | reverse complement strand
ACCGATTGTGCACGGAGCCCGGGGATGATCGACCAGCTCGAAGCGGCCTTCCATTACCACCAGCAGGCGCTGGGCCTGCGCCAGCAGCGCCACAAGGTGCTGGCCAGCAATATCGCCAATGCCGATACGCCGGGCTTCAAGGCGCGTGACATGAACTTCGCCGGCGAGCTGAAGAAGGCCGTCGCGCAGGGACGCGGCAGCGGCAATGGACTGTCACTGTCGCGTACTGCAAACGGACACATCGCCGGCCAGGGCATGGCGCCAGCCAGTGGCGATCTTCTCTATCGTATCCCCGACCAGCCGAGTTTGGACGGCAACACCGTCGACATGGATCGCGAGCGCAGCCAGTTCGTCGACAATTCGGTGCGCTATCAGGCCGCGCTGACCATCATGAATCGCCGCATTCAAGGCCTGAAGAATGCCATGCAGCCGGAATGATCCGGTAACGACAAGGAGTTTTCGTCATGTCGATGTTTTCCGTTTTCGATATTTCCGGCTCGGCCATGAGCGCCCAGTCCCAGCGCATGAACGTCACCGCCAGCAACCTGGCCAACGCCGACAGCGTGGCCGGCCCCGACGGTGAGGCCTACCGCGCCAAGCAGGTGATGTTCGAGAGCCGCGCGGCCAATGCCGGCGGCGTCGGTGGTGTCGGCGTGCGCGAGGTGGTCGACGACCCCTCGCCGATGCGCCTCGAGTATCGCCCCGAACACCCGCTGGCCGATGACGAAGGCTACGTGACCATGCCCAACGTCGAGCCGGTCCACGAGATGGTCAACATGATTTCCGCCTCGCGTTCCTACGAGGCCAACGTCGAGGTCATGAACACCAGCAAGCAGATGATGATGAAGACCCTGACGCTGGGCGAGGGCTGATCCCATGACGACCACTATCGATTCCGGCGTTCTCGGTGCGCTCAATACCGGCGGCCCGGGCAGCGCGGGCCTGAACAAGAGCCAGTCGGCCGATCTGCGCGACAACTTCATGACGCTTTTGATCACGCAGCTGGAGAACCAGGACCCCCTCAACCCGATGGAAAACAGCGAGATGACCTCTCAGCTGGCCCAGATCAATACCGTCAACGGCATCGAGAGCCTCAACGAGACCCTCGACGGCATCACCGGCCAGATCGATGCCGGTCAGGCCCTGCAGGCCTCCGGGCTGATCGGCTTGGGCGTGCTGGTGCCGGGGGATCGCGTACTGCTCGAACAGGGCGCTGATGGCGCGACGCATACTACCCCCTTCGGCATCGAGCTGGCGCAGTCCGCGGATAACGTCCGCGTGACGGTCAAGGGCGGCGACGGCCAGGTGATCAATCGCTACGACATCGGTGCGGTGAGCGCCGGCGTGGAATCCTTCCGCTGGGATGGCAAGACCAGCGAGGGCCAGACGGCCGTGCCGGGGTCCTATCGCATCAGTCTCGAGGCGACCCAGGGCGAGGAGCCCGTTGAGGTCGAAGGCCTCAACTATGCCGTGGTCGGCGGGGTGACCCCGTCGGACAGCAAGGATGGCGTCAGGCTCGACCTGGGGGCCGTCTATGGTCAGGTGGGCCTGAACCAGGTCAAGCAGATTCTCTGAATAACCATCCAATCACCGCAGGGCAGGGGAACCAGACATGAGCTTTTCACAAGCGCTTAGCGGCCTGAACGCCGCCAAATCCAATCTAGGGGTGCTGGGGAACAACATCTCCAACTCTCAGACCGTGGGCTTCAAGGGCGCGAGCAGCCAGTTTGCCGACGTCTTCGCCAATTCCAGTGTCGGCCTGGGCACCAAGGTCGCCTCGGTGGTGCAGGACTTCACCGGCGGCAACCTGGACTCCACCAACCGCAACCTGGACCTGGCGATCAGCGGCGAAGGCTTCTTTCGCTTCGAGCAGGCAGGCGAGGTCACCTATTCGCGCAACGGCCAGCTCAGCCTGACGCCCGACGGCTTTCTGGAGAACGCTACCGGCGCGCGCATCATGGGGTACGGCCTGAATGCCACCGGCGACGTGCAGACCGGCGGCCAGCCCCAGGTGCTCAATGTGCCCGCCGAGGAGATGCCGGCCAGCGCTACCACCAATGTGGCAACTACCGTCAATCTGGATGCCCGGGAGATCGATGGCGAGGGGCGCAGCAGCACCGAGACGGCAGACGGTACTGAGATTCGGTACCACTTCTCCAATAACTTCACCGCCTACGACTCCCTGGGCAACCCGCGCAACATGACCGTCTACTACGAGAAGACGGGCGGCAATGAATGGAGCGGAAAGGTCGTCATGGACGGCCAGTACGATACCACCAACGCCAATGACTTCACGGTCTCCTTCGATTCGGATGGCTCCCTGAATCAGGTCGATGCCACCGGCGATACCGTCAAGACGATCCAGTTCGCTTCAGATCCCTTCCTGGGTGACGAGCCCGACGACCTGACCTTCGACCTGGACATTGCCGGCTCCACCCAGTTCGGCAATACCTCCACCACCAGCGATCTGACCCAGAACGGCTACACCTCCGGCGCCCTGGTGGGCATCACCATTGAGGACGATGGCACCATCGTGCGCAACTACACCAACGAGCAGTCGCGCCCGGCTGGGCAGGTCGCGCTGGCCTTCTTCCGCAATGCCGAGGGCCTGACGTCCGCCGGTGACAACGCCTGGCGCGCCTCCAACAGTTCCGGCCAGGAACTGCTGGGCGCACCGGGCACCGGTCAGTTGGGTAACGTCCAGTCGGGGGCGGTAGAGGCCTCGAACGTGGACATGGCCAAGCAGCTGGTCGACATGATCGTGTCCCAGCGCGCCTACCAGGCCAACTCCCAGACCATCAAGACCCAGGACGAGCTCCTGCAGACCGCCATCAACCTGCGCTGAGGCGTCTGACCCGGGAGCCTGACGCATGGATCGTATCCTCTATACCGCGATGAGCGGCGCCAAGCAGAGCATGGACCAGCAGTCGGTGGTCAGCCACAACCTGTCCAACGCCTCCACCACGGGCTTTCGGGCCCAGCTGCATGCCATGCGCGCGGTGCCGGTGCAGGGCGAGGCCGCCCTGCCGACGCGGGTGTCGGTGGCGGCCTCCACGCCGGGGAGCGACTTCAGCCCCGGCCCCATGACCACCACCGGCCGCGAGCTGGACGTGGCCATCGACGGCAACGGCTGGATCGCCGTGCAGACGCCGGACGGCGGCGAGGCCTACACCCGCCGCGGCGACATGCAGGTGGACGGTGACGGCTTGCTGACGATCACGGGGCGGCCGGTGATCGGCGAGGGCGGCCCGATCATCGTGCCGCTGGGCGCGCAGGTATCGGTGGGCGCGGACGGCACGCTCAGCGCCATCGGCCCCGGCGAAACGCCCGACGCATTGGTCAACGTGGGGCGCATCAAGCTGGTCGACCCCGGCGAGCAGGCGCTGGTGCGGGGCGAGGAAGGCCTGTTTCGCCTGGCCCCCGACGACGAGGGCGAAACGGGCGTGCTGCAGGCCGACGAGAATGTTCGCGTGGCCAGCGGCTCGCTCGAGAACAGCAACGTCAGCGCCATCGAGACCATGGTGTCGATGATCGACGTGGCGCGCCGCTACGAGATGCAGATGAAGGTCATCAGCACCGCCGACGAGACCGCCCAGCGCGCCAACAGCCTGCTCTCTTTACAGGGCTGAGGGCTCTTCCAGGGCTGATCGGGCTCCACTAGCAAGAACAAGGATATCGCGACATGATCAATTCCCTCTGGACCGCCAAGACCGGCCTGGAATCCCAGCAGGTCAAGCTGGACGTCATCTCCAACAACCTGGCCAACGTCAGCACCAACGGCTTCAAGCGCTCGCGCGCGGTGTTCGAGGACCTCCTCTACCAGAACCTGCGCCAGCCGGGCTCGCAGAACAACGTTCAGAACCGCCTCCCCTCGGGCATGCAGGTGGGCACCGGGGTACGGCCGGTGGCCACCGAGCGCCTGCACAACCAGGGCGGGCTCGAGAATACCGAGAATTCCCGCGATCTGGCGATCAACGGCCAGGGCCTGTTCCAGGTGCTGATGCCCGACGGGTCCACCTCCTATACCCGCGACGGCAGCTTCCAGCTCGACGAGAACGGCCAGATGGTCACCGCCAACGGCTATCCGCTGGAGCCGGCGATCATCATTCCCGACAACGCCCTCTCGGTGTCGATCGGCGAGGACGGCATCGTCTCGGTGACCCAGCCCGGCACCACCGAGAGCCAGGACGTCGGCCAGATCACCATCTCCACCTTCGTCAACCCGACCGGCCTTGAGAGCATCGGCGGCAACCTCTACCGCGAGACCACCTCATCGGGCCCGCGCAACGAGACCATGCCGGGCATGAACGGCGCCGGCCGGCTCTTCCAGGGCTATGTCGAGACCTCCAACGTCAACGTGGTGGAAGAGATGGTCAGCATGATCCAGACCCAGCGGGCCTACGAGATCAACAGCAAGGCCGTGCAGACCAGCGACGAGATGCTCTCGCGCCTGGCACAGCTGTAAGGCCTTGCGGCCGGGAGTGAACACGATGTCGTCACGCTGTGCGGTGCGTTGTGCCATGGTGCTGCTGGCCCTGATGGTGCTGGTGATCAGTGGCTGCGCCCAGATTCCTCGCGCCTCGGTGGTCGGCGAGCAGGAGCAGATCAACCTCACCGAGCGGCCGCCGCCGCTGGCCAACGGCTCGATCTTCCAGCCGAGCCGGGGCTACCAGCCGCTGTTCGAGGATCGTCGGCCGCGCATGGTCGGCGACATCCTGACCATCGTGCTGGACGAGGAGGTCAGCGCCAGCAAGAACGCCCAGTCCAACGCCGGGCGCAGCGGCTCATCGAGTCTCGACGTCGCCGAGATCCCCGAGGCTCTGGAGATCCTGGAGGAATACGGTTTCGACCTTTCCGGCGAGAGCGACTTCGAGGGAGGCGGCGGCTCCGAGGCCAATAACAGCTTCACCGGCACCATCACCGTCTCGGTGCTCGAGCTGCTGCACAACGGCAACCTGCGGGTGCGCGGCGAGAAGCAGATCGCCATCAACCAGGGGATCGAGTTCATCCGCTTCTCGGGGGTGGTCAACCCACGCGCCATCACCGGGGAAAACACCGTTCCTTCGACCTCGGTGGCCGATGCGCGCATCGAATACGTCGGCGATGGTTATATCAACGAGGCCCAGTACATGGGCTGGCTGCAACGCTTCTTCCTCAACGTCTCGCCCTTCTGACGGGTCGCCAGCATGGAATTTCAGTGACATGACCAGCATCACATCGACGCCGCTGCGTACCGCCCGCTGGCTCCTGAGCGTGCTGCTGGTGGGGCTGATCGCTCTCCCCGCACAGGCCGAGCGAATCCGCGAGCTGACCGATTTCTCCGGCGTGCGCGACAACGTCCTGGTCGGCTACGGCCTGGTGGTGGGGCTCGACGGCACCGGCGACCAGACGATGCAGGCGCCCTTCACCGGGCAGAGCCTGACCAACATGCTCTCGCAGCTGGGCATCAGCGTGCCGCCGGGCACCAACATGCAGTTGCGCAACGTCGCGGCGGTGATGGTCACCGGCGACCTGCCGCCCTTCGCTCGCCCCGGTCAGCGCCTGGACATCAATGTGTCCTCGGTGGGCAACGCGCGCAGCCTGCGTGGCGGCACCCTGCTGATGACGCCGCTGCAGGGCGCCGATGGCGACACCTACGCCATCGCCCAGGGCAACCTGCTGGTGCCCGGCGCGGGCGCCGAGGCGGGGGGCAGCAGCGTGCAGGTCAACCAGCTGGCCGGTGGCCGGATTCCCGGCGGGGCCATGGTCGAGCGTGAGGTGCCGCTGGTGCTCGGCGCCAATGGCGGCATGCTCGAGCTGCAGCTCAGGGACGCCGACTTCGGCACCGCCCAGCGCATGGTCGCCGCCATCAATGCCGAATTCGGCCGGCCAGTGGCCGCCGCCCGCAACGGCGGCGTCATCGCCCTGGACGGGCCGGCCGACGACAACGCGCGCGTCAACTTCATGGCGCGCGTCGAGAACATCGAGGTCACGCCCACCGAGGCCGAGGCCAGGGTGGTCTTCAACTCGCGTACCGGCTCGGTGGTGATGAACAGCGCCGTGACCCTGCGCCGCGCCGCCGTGGCCCACGGCAGCCTCTCCATCGTCATCGAGACCGACTTCGGCGTCAGCCAGCCGTCGCCCTTCGGCGAGGGGGAAACCGTGGTCGTGCCCGACACCAACATCGATATCCAGCAGCAGGACGCCTACTTGAGAGTGGTCGAGGGCGCCGACCTGGTCGACGTGGTCAACGCCCTCAACGCCCTGGGCGCCACGCCCCAGGACCTGATGGCGATCCTCGAAGCCCTCAAGGCCTCGGGCTCGCTGCGCGCCGAACTGGAGATCCTCTGATGAGCGTTCAGGACTTCGGCAGCCAGTTCGCCCTCGACCTGCAAGGGCTGCAGCGTCTCAAGCACAGCGCACGCCAGGATGCCTCGTCAGGCGTCCAGGGCGCCGCCCAGCAGTTCGAGGCGCTGTTCATCCAGATGATGATGAAGAGCATGCGCGACGCGGTGCCCACCACCGGCCTGCTGGACAGCAAGCAGACCGAGTTCTATCAGTCGCTGCTCGACCAGCAGTGGTCGCAGACCCTGGCCTCGCGCGGCATGGGCCTGGCCGAGAGTCTCGTCAGCCAGCTCGAGTCCAGCGGCATGGTGGCGGCTCGTCCGTCACGGGGCAGCGATGTCGACGAGTTGATCGCCGGCATTCCGCGCGGCGCGCCCCGTGTGCTGGAAAACGCCCTGCGCGGCGATGACCGGGACGCTGACGCGTCGGCCAGGGCCGATGCCCCGGCGAACGGCACCGGTGACGGCGCGGCCGCCCCCGAGAGCTTCATGGCCGCCCTCGATGCGTCGTCGCGCGGCTTCATGGCGCATCTGGCGACAGCGTCGACGCCCGGCGCTGCCCGCAGCGAGCCGAGCACCGCCACCGCTGAATCCACTCAGGCGACGTCCCGCCAGGCGAGGTTCCGCCAGGCGACGCCGCCCAACCATGTGCAGGCCTTCGTCGAGCGGCTCGCCGGCCCCGCGCGGGCGGCCAGCCGGACGACCGGCGTGCCGGCCGAGCTGATCCTGGCCCAGGCGGCGCTGGAGACCGGCTGGGGACGCCACGAGATCGCCACCAATGACGGCCGCAACAGCCACAACCTGTTCGGCATCAAGGCGGGCAACCACTGGCAAGGTCCGACCGCCGAGATCACCACCCATGAATACCTCGATGGCCGGCGCACGCCGATGACCGACAGTTTCCGGGTCTACGACTCCTTCGAATCGGCTTTCACCGACTACGCCCGGCTGATCGGCGACAACCCGCGCTATGCCCGGGTGACCGCCGCCCCGGATGCCGCCCAGGCCGCGCGGGAACTGCAGGCGGGCGGCTATGCCACCGACCCGGCCTATGCCGACAAGTTGATCGCGGTGATGGACTCGCTGGGGCCGGTGGCCTCAACCAACGACTCTCTGGTCTTTCTACAGTATTGAGCCATTGAGCTGCAGTATTGACCCGCCGAGCGGAAGTATTGCCCCGTCGCGTCTGTCCACATCGAGGCTCGCCAATGGCGTCGGGAGCCTCAAGTTCTCCGCCGGCAGGCCGATACCAAGAGCATCGGCTTAAGGAAACGACAGCATGAGCATCTTTTCCATCGGGCTAAGCGGCCTCAACGCCGCCCAGAACGCCCTGAACACCACCAGCAACAACATCAGCAACGTCTACACGCCGGGCTACAATCGGGAGCTGGCGATCCTCGGCGAGGGCAGTGCCGATGGCGGCGTCAAGGTCAACGACATCCAGCGCCAGTTCGATCGCTACGTGGCCGACCAGCTCAATGCCGCCACCAGCAGTTCCAGCGCGCTGTCGTCCTACCAGACCCAGGTCAGCCAGATCGACAACCTGCTCGCCGACCGTGAAGCCGGCCTGGCGCCGCTGATGCAGAATTTCTTCTCCTCGCTGGAGGACCTGGCCGGTGCGCCGTCCGACCCGGCCTCGCGCCAGGGGCTGCTGGGGACCGCCGATACGCTGACCGCGCAGTTTCGCTCCTTCGACGGCTACCTGCAGGACATGCAGGAGGGCATCAACGGCCAGATCCGCGACGAGGTCACCCAGGTCAACAACACCACCGAGCAGCTCGCCACGCTCAATCGCGAAATCACCCTGGCCCGCGCGCGCAACGGCGAGGCGCCCAACGGCCTGCTCAATCAGCGCGACCAGCTGGTCGCCGAGCTCAGCGAACGCATGGACGTGCGGCTCAACATCCAGGACGGCAAGACCTACAACATCAGCCTGCCCAACGGCCAGCCGCTGGTGGCGGGCACCGATGCCTACCGTCTCGAGGCGATGGACTCGCCGAGCGACCCGCAGCGCACCGTGCTCGGCTACCGCGATTCCGGCGGCAACCG
>DATISN010000074.1:0-16190 GCA_035581765.1 Halomonas sp. | reverse complement strand
ACTCGACGCCCATGCGGCGTCCTTCGCCTGATTCCCGATTCTGCTATCTCCTGGAGCGCCCATGTCCGGCAACACCTTCGGTAAGCTGTTTACCCTCACCACCTTTGGCGAGAGCCACGGACCCGCGCTGGGGGCCATCGTTGACGGCTGCCCACCGGGACTGCCGCTCAGCGAAGAGGACCTTCAGCATGACCTCGACCGGCGCCGTCCGGGGACATCCCGGCATACCACCCAGCGCCGCGAACCCGACCGGGTCAGGATTCTTTCGGGGGTATTTGAAGGCGTAACTACCGGGACCTCGATCGGCCTGCTGATCGAGAACACCGATCAACGCTCCGGTGACTACTCTAAGATCAAGGATCAGTTTCGTCCGGCGCATGCCGATTACAGCTATCACCACAAGTATGGCGTACGTGACTACCGCGGCGGTGGGCGCTCCAGCGCCCGGGAAACCGCCATGCGGGTTGCCGCCGGCGCCATCGCCAGGAAGTTTCTGGCCACGCAGGGGATCTGGGTGCGTGGCTACATGAGCCAGTTGGGACCCATCGCCATCGACTTCAAGCAGTGGGAGGCCGTCGGCAATAACCCCTTCTTTTGCCCCGACCCGGACCGTGTGGCCGAACTCGAGGCCTTCATGGATCAGCTGCGACGCGATCAGGATTCGGTGGGCGCGAAGATCACGGTGGTCGCGGAGGGCGTGCCGCCGGGTCTCGGCGAGCCGGTATTCGATCGGCTCGATGCCGAGCTGTCCCATGGGCTGATGAGCATCAACGCCGTAAAGGGGGTGGAAATCGGTGACGGCTTCGCAGCCGTATCGCAGCGTGGCAGCCAGCATCGCGACGAGATGGCCCCCGAGGGGTTTCTCTCCAATCATGCCGGAGGCGTGCTGGGCGGCATTTCCAGCGGCCAGACGATCATCGCCCACCTGGCGCTCAAGCCCACCTCCAGCATCACCACGCCGGGCCGCTCCATCGATATTCATGGCAATGCCGTGGAGGTCGTCACCAAGGGGCGTCACGATCCCTGCGTGGGGATCCGGGCCACGCCGATCGCCGAGGCGATGATGGCCTTGACATTGATGGACCATTTCCTGCGTCATCGTGGGCAGAACGCCGAGGTTAGCGTGGAAACGCCACGGTTGCGCTGAGCTGCGCTTGCGTTCACGGCTGCTACACTGCATGAGACAACCAACAAGAGTCGCGCCATGAAGATAAACGTCGAATTCGACCTGACCCCCGATGAGTTTCGTCAGTCGCTGGGCCTGCCCAATGTGGAGGCTTTCCAGAAGGATCTGATGGACCGGATCCACAAACAGATGGAATCTGGTGCCGAGGGTTATGATCCGATGAGTCTGATGCGGCCCTTCCTGCAGCAACAGGGCATGCCGCAGCAGCTGACCCAGGGCCTCTCGCAGGGATTGTCCAGCTTCGGCTCCTATCAGCAAATGATGCTGGATATGCTGCGCCAGGCCAGTACCAGCCAGAAAACCGGCAATGGCGATGATGACAAGGCCAGTGCGCCACGCGAGACGTCGGGCAAGCAAGCCAAGACGGCGCAGAACAGCCAAGCCAAGGAGCCGGCTTCCAGCAGCGGGGAGCGTCACTCAACGGCGACTGCTCGCTCGCGGGCCAAGCGTGAAACCTGACATGTGACGGCGTTGCGTATTTCATGATATTGCAACGGGGCATTAGGCAAACTACCATTGTTGCACTGCAACATTAGCGACGTGGCTGATACCGTCATGTCTCGCTTCAACCAGGGCCTTCGAAGGAGGATCCGCGATGCAAGATAAAATGACCGAAAATTTCACTGAGCAGACTCGTCAGTTCTTTGAACCGATGCGCAAGCTCAATGCTCTAATGCTCAACAACATGGAAAAGATGACCCAGCAGCAGCTGGAAGCCATGAAGCGCTACAGCCAGATGGGCACCGAGCGCATGCGCAGCGCCACCGAGATCGAGGATGCCGAGGGCATGCGTGATTTCGGTACGCAACAGGCGCAGATGATGCAGGAGCTTTCGCAGCAGATGCTCGAGGATGCGCGCTCCATGAGCGAGATGAGCCTGGAGTTCAAGAACCAGCTTGAACAGCTCTTCAGCGAAGCGGGCCAGCAGCTGAATCAGCAGGCCGAAAAAACGGCCAGCAGCAAGTCTTCTTCGGCCAAATCGACCAGCCAGTCTTCTCGCAGCAGCAAGAGCTGAGCCCTGCTGAGCTAGTAGGCCAGTAGCTAGTGCGGCGGCCCAAGGCCGCCGCACGCTTCTCATCGCATTACGATGCAGTCGGTAGTCAGTCAGGAGGGGTCAATGCAGCCAGAGATTCAAGCGCCATCACAGGCCGATATCGAAGCCTGGAGCGGTCAGCTTCAGGGCCTCGGCGAGGAATATCGCGCCTTGATGGAGGAACTGCTGGAGCGCCTGGTGCCCAGCGATGCCGCGGATCCGATCCACGGGGACATGCGCGAAAGTTTCAAGGCCGGTGCCGAGGCGCTGGCGCGCAACCCGCCGCTGCTATGGCAGGTGCAGTCCAGGCTGTTACAGGATCAGTTCCAGCTGTGGCAGCAGGGCCTTCGCATTCTGGCCGGCGAGGAGGTCGAGCCGCTGGTGTCGCCGGAGCGTGGCGATCGCCGGTTCAAGGACGATGCGTGGACCCAGGACCCCTATTACCGGTGCATCATGCAGCAGTACCTGCTTTTCTCGCGGACGGTCGAGGAGCTTATCGACCATCTCGACGGCATGGAGCCCGGCCGTAAGCGCAATCTGGCGTTCTATGCCCGCCAGATGGTCAGTGCGATGTCGCCGACCAACTTCGCCTCCACCAATCCCGAGGTGATGCGCAAGACCCTGGAAACCCGGGGTGAGAACCTGGTCGACGGTCTGGCCCGATTGCGCGAGGACCTGGCCAACTCTGCCGATGGCCTCAACGTCACCATGACCGATCGCAGCGCTTTCGCGATCGGCGAGAACATCGCCGTGACGCCCGGCTCGGTGGTCTTCGAAAACGAGCTGATCCAACTGATCCAGTACGCGCCCAGCACCGAGCAGACCTTCAAGACGCCGCTGCTCATCGTGCCGCCCTGGATCAACAAGTATTACATTCTCGATCTTCGTCAGGACAACTCGCTGGTCAAGTGGCTGGTGGACCAAGGCCATACCGTCTTCCTGATTTCCTGGCGCAATCCGGGACCCGAGCAGCGTGACCTGACCTGGTCCGATTACATGCAGTTGGGGCCGATCGATGCGATGGGCGCCATCGAGCAGGCCACCGGCGAGAAATCGGTCAACCTCGTGAGCTACTGCATCGGTGGAACCCTGACCGCGTCCACCGTGGCCTATCTCACCAGCACGCGGCGCGGACGCAAGGTCAAGTCGGTGACCTACATGGCCACCCTTCAGGATTTCCGTGATCCCGGCGAGATCGGGGTGTTCCTTTCCGAGCCGGTGCTTGAAGGCATCGAGGCCAAGCTCGAGAAAGTCGGCTATCTCGATGGCCGCGCGATGGCGTATTCCTTCAACCTGATGCGCGAGAATGACCTCTTCTGGTCGTTCTATATCAATAACTACCTGAAGGGCGACATGCCGGCGCCTTTCGATCTGCTCTACTGGAACACCGACGGTACCAACCTGCCGGCCGGGACCCATGGATGGTACCTGCGCAACATGTACCTGGAGAATCGCCTGGTGGAGCCGGGCGGCATCGAACTCGATGGGGTCAAGATCGACCTGCGCAAGGTGTCCACCCCGAGCTACTTCATCTCCACCCACGATGACCATATCGCCAAGTGGAACAGCACCTACTACGGTGCGCTGTTGCCCAAGGGGCCGGTGACCTTCGTCCTGGGCGGTTCCGGCCACATCGCCGGCGTCGTCAACCCGCCGCTCAAGAACAAGTACGGTTACTGGACCAACGACGAGCTACCGGAAACCCCGGAACAGTGGTTCGAGGGCGCCGAGCGGCACGAGGGCTCCTGGTGGCCGCATTGGCAGCAGTGGGTCACCGCCAACGGCTACGCCGACAGCGAGAAGATGGTGCCGGCCCGCCAGCCGGGCACCGGCGAACTCAGCATCATCGAGCCGGCCCCGGGGCGCTACGTGCGCATGACCATTCCCGAGGTGCTGGGCGAGGCCGGGGCTGCAAAAAAACCGGCGTCAAAGTAATCATGATGTCCTGAGCCGTCAGCGGCAACAAACATCCCTATCGTTCACTCGGTAGGGATGTTTTTCGTTGGCAGCCGCGATACCCCAGCAGTTCTTTGGTTACCGATCAGCGCTTGAGGCGTAGCCCTGGCATCACCAACACGGCGGCGAGCAACCAGACCGGCCAGCTGCCGGTCCGACCGAAGGGCGTCAAGCCGGTCATGGGGACGACCTCGCCGCTGATGCTGGTAGTCTCGAATCGTGGTGCCTGGGCGGTGACACTGCCCTGGGGGTCGATGATCGCAGTAACGCCGTTGCTGGTCGCACGGGCCAGGTAACGGCCATTCTCCAGGGCGCGCAGTCGGGCCATCTGAAGGTGTTGCAGCGGGCCGATGGAGGCGCCGAACCAGGTATCGTTGGAAACCGTGAGCAGCAGGTCGGCGCTTCGGGCACGCTCGGCCACCAGGTCGGGATAGATGATCTCGTAACAGATGGCGTTGCCGATGGTGAGCCCCGCTGCCCGAATCGGCGCCTGCTCCGAGGGCCCAGGCGTCATGGCCGGCATGGGCAGGTCGAAGAAGGCGATGGTGCCGCTCAGCAGGGTTTCCAGCGGCAGGTACTCGCCGAAGGGCACCAGATGCGCCTTGCGATATTCCCCCTCGACATCCCCCACGCCCACCACGCTGTTGTAGTAGCGGCGGTTTTCATCGCGCTGCAGGATGCCGGTGAGCAGGACGGTCTCGAGAGGTAAGTTCGACTGCACCCGCTCGAGGATGGGACGCGCCTCATCCTCGAACATCGGCAGGGCCGCCTCGGGCCAGACGATCAAGTCGGTGTCGTCGCTCTGCTGGCGAGTCAGTTCGCGGTAAGTGTCGGCGGCGACACGCTGGCCTTCGGGCGTCCACTTGATCAACTGCGGCAGATTACCTTGCAACAGGGCGACGCGCACGGGGTCGCCCGACGGCGTCGTCCATTGCTGGGGCAGGGCCAGCGGGGCAAGCCACATCATGGCGATGGGCAGGGCGGCCCACCAGCGGCGGCGCAGCAGCTCGACGCCCAGACTGCCGGTAAGCACTGTGAGCAGCGACAGCAGGTAGACGCCGCCGACCGGCGCCCAGGCGGCCAGCGGCGAGTCGACATGGCCCGTGCCCAGCAACAGCCAGGGAAAGCCGGTGAATAGCCAGGTGCGTAGCCATTCGCCCAGCACCCAGGCGCCGGCAAAGGTCAGGAAGCCCAGTCGCGGCCCGCACAGGCGCCGATACAGCCCCAAGGTAACCGCGAAGAACAGCGCCAGACCGGCCACGAAGAGGCTCGTGAGCAGGACCGCGAGCGGCACGCCGGTGTAGCCGTAGTCGTGGATCGAGACGTAGACCCAGGACGCGCCGGAGCCGAACAGGCCTAACCCATAGCACCAGCCGCGCAGGGCGGCCTGCCCGGTGGTCAGGTCGTGAATGCCTAGATAGACGAGCCCCGCCGCGACGGGGCCGAGCCACCAGAGTTCGAAAGGTGAGGCGGTCAGCGTAGTGAGACCACCGGCCAGCAGGGCGGCCAGGCAGCCCAGCGCCGGGGTCAGGTATCGTTGCGTCATGAGGGCCATCCGTCGTTGCGTTGCCGATTCACTCCTCGGAAGGCGCCTCGCAGGGTTCGGCTTCCAGCAGACGAATGCGGCGATTGTCGGCATTGAGTACCGTGAAACGCCAGCCACCGATTTCGGTATGCTCCCCGCGGCCCGGCAGGTGGCCGAAGCGCTGCATCACCAGCCCGCCGAGGGTGTCGAATTCCTCGTCGGAGAAGCGGGTCTGGAAACGCTCGTTGAAGTCTTCGATGGGCGTCAGTGCGCGGATGGCGAAGCGGTTCTCGCCAAGTTCGCGGATATCGTCTTCCTCGTCGGTGTCGTGTTCATCCTCGATGTCGCCGACGATCTGCTCGAGGATGTCCTCGATGGTGACGATCCCGGCGGTGCCACCATATTCATCCACCACCACTGCCATGTGATTATGCGTGTCGCGAAACTCCTTGAGCAGGCTGTTGAGCCGCTTGGATTCGGGCACGAACATCGCCGGGCGGAGCACTTCTTCGAGCCGGAAGGCCGGTGCATCGTCGGCGCTGCCGCGCAGCAGCGGCAACAGGTCCTTGGCCAGCAGGATGCCCTTGACCTCGTCGAGGTTCTCGCCGATCACCGGGTAGCGCGAGTGGCCGGTTTCCAGTATCACCGGCAGGTAATCTTCCAAAGGCTGGTCGAGGGCGATGGCGGTGACCTGGGAGCGGGGGATCAGCACTTCGCGAACCTGCTGGTCGCTGATGTTCAAGGCCCCCTCGATGATCATCATGGCATCCTGCTCGAGCTTCAGGCGGCTTGCCGTCTGCCGCAGGAAGCCGAGGAGTTCTTCCCGCGAGTTGGGTTCTTCGCTATCGCTGGATAGGGCGCTGAAAAACTTCTCGAGCCAGGACTTGTTGCCCTGGCCGGTCGATCGGTCTTCGCTCATGCGTCGGCTCTCTCGTCCTCGTGATGGGAATCGCGATGGGGTGGCGTGTAAGGATCGGCGATCCCCAGCTTCGCCAGTATCTCTCGCTCGAGGGATTCCATGGCCTCGGCCTCATCGTCCTCGAGATGATCATAGCCCAACAGGTGCAGGGTGCCGTGCACCACCATGTGAGCGTAGTGATCGTGTAATGTCTTGTCCTGCTCGGCTGCCTCGCGCAACACCACCGGATGGCAGAGCACCAGGTCGCCGAGCAAGGGAAGCTCGATGCCCGGTGGACCCTCGAAGGGGAAGGACAGCACGTTGGTCGGCGTGTCCTTGCCGCGATAATCACGGTTGAGCGTGCGGCTCTCGACGCTGTCGACGAAGCGCAGGGTCAGCTCGTTGCGGGATGCATCGGGATGGCGCGCCAGCACGGCGGCGACCCAGCTTTCAAGCTCAAGGAGCTGCGGAAGCCCCCCGGCGGTCACGGCAACCTGACGATCCACCAGGGGCGATGTCATGACTCGTCACGCGCGCTGGTGTCACGGTCATGACGCGCCTTCTCCTGACTGGCACGCTCGAGCCGCTCCTGTCGCTGGGTCTCGCGCTCGTCACGGCGGGCGCGCTCGGCGGCTTCCTGCGTGGCCTCGAAGTGATCGTAGGCCTCGATGATGCGTTGCACCAGCGGATGGCGCACCACGTCCTTGGCCGCGAAATGCGTCACTCCGATACCCGGCGTGCCCTTGAGTACCTCGAGCACCTGGATCAGCCCTGAGGTCTGGCCGCGGGGCAGATCGACCTGGGTGACATCGCCGGTGATCACCGCCGTGGAGCCGAAGCCAATGCGGGTCAGAAACATCTTCATCTGCTCGCGCGTGGTGTTCTGGCTTTCGTCGAGGATGATGAAGGCGTTGTTGAGCGTGCGACCGCGCATATAGGCCAGCGGGGCAATCTCGATCACCTGGCGCTCGATCAGCTTGGCGACCTGCTCGAAGCCGATCATCTCGTAGAGGGCGTCATACAGCGGGCGCAGGTAGGGGTCGATCTTCTGGGCCAGATCGCCGGGCAGGAAGCCGAGCTTCTCGCCGGCCTCGACGGCCGGGCGCACCAGCAGGATGCGGCGCACCTCCTGCTGGTTGAGGGCCTCCACCGCCGCGGCGACGGCCAGATAGGTCTTGCCGGTGCCGGCGGGGCCGATGCCGAAGTTGATGTCGTGGGCGCGAATGCTCTGCACATAGCTCTGCTGGTTGAGCCCGCGAGGCTTGATCAGCGTGCGGGGCGTGCGCAGCAGTACCTCACCCTCGGACTCGCTGCCTTCTTCCTCCTCCAGCGCTTCGAGCCCCGACTCCTGCAGGAACAGATGCAGGGTGTCGGGGGTGAGGTCGCTGGCCTCGGTCTCGCGGTAGAGATGTTCCAGTACATTGGCGGCGGCCTTGACGCGTGCCGAGGGGCCTGCCAATTGAAAGATGTTGCCGCGGTTGCGCAGGGTGATGCCCAGACGAGACTCGACCAGCTTGAGATGCTCGTCACGCTCGCCACACAGATTGGCCAGACGCCGAGGGTCGTTGGGCTCGAGGTTGAGGGTAACGATGCGATTTGCCTGAGAAGATGGCTGGCTCAAGACGGAGGAATCCTGGGTAATGGAGGTGGCTTCAGCTTACTGCCCCGGCATGGGCGGGGCAATTCATGGTAACGGCTCAGAAGCGCTCGGGAGAGGCGAGCTCGCCTCTCAGAGAGTTGGGGAGGGCTTCGCTGATATCAACGTCAACGAAATAGCCGATCAACTCGACGGGATTGGCGGCGCGAAAGTTGACCACCCGATTGTTTTCGGTGCGGCCGGACAGCTGGCCGGGGTCCCTGGGTGAGAAGCCGGTGACCAGGATGCGTTGCCGGGTGCCGACCATCCGACGGCTGATCTGCATCGCCTGCTGGGTGATGCGCTCCTGCAGGATCGTCAGGCGTTGCTTCTTGACGCTCGCGGGCGTGTCGTCGGCCAGCGAGGCCGCGGGCGTGCCGGGGCGTGCCGAATAGACGAAACTGAACGAGTGATCGAAGCCGATGCGGTGGATCAGGTCCATGGTGGACTCGAAGTCCGCCGCGGTCTCGCCGGGAAAACCGATGATGAAGTCCGAGGAAAAGCTGATGTCCGGGCGCAGCGCACGGATGCGCTCCATCTTCTCGACGTACTCCTCCACCGTATGGCCGCGCTTCATGGCGGCAAGCACACGATCGGAGCCGGCCTGTACCGGCAGGTGCAGGTGGCTGACAAGCTCGGGAATCTCGCCATAGGCCTCGATCAGGCTGTCGGAGAACTCCACCGGGTGAGAGGTGGTGAAGCGAACCCGGTCGATGCCGTCCACCGCCGCCACGCAGGCGATCAGTTCGGCCAAATCGATCTCATCGCCCACCTGGTTGGGGCCACGATAGGCATTGACGTTCTGGCCCAGCAGGTTGATCTCGCGCACGCCCTGATCGGCCAGGTGAATGACCTCGTCCATCACCGCCTCGAAGGGCCGCGAGACTTCCTCGCCACGGGTATAGGGCACCACGCAGAAGGTGCAGTACTTGGAACAGCCTTCCATCACCGACACGAAGGCGGTGGCGCCGTCGGAGCTGGGCTTGGGCAGGTGGTCGAACTTCTCGATCTCGGGGAAGGTGACATCGACCACCGAGATCTGGTCGTTGCGCCGCGCGTCGAGCATCGCCGGCACGCGATGCAGGGTCTGGGGGCCGAACACCATGTCGACGTGGGGCGCGCGCTTGCGCAACGCCTCGCCTTCCTGGCTGGCCACGCAGCCCCCGACACCGATCACCAGATCCGGGTTGGCGTCCTTGAGCTTCTTCCAGCGTCCCAACTGATGGAAGACCTTTTCCTGAGCCTTCTCGCGGATCGAGCAGGTGTTGAGCAGGATGACGTCGGCTTCGCGCTCGTCATCGGTGAGTTCGAGCCGATGTGATTCGCCGAGCAGATCCGCCATGCGTGCGGAGTCGTACTCGTTCATCTGGCAGCCATGCGTCTTGATGAAGAGTTTCTTCGCCATAAGAATAGATCGGAGCGCCAGGCTCGCGACGTTTGCACCCGTGGATGAAAAGGATTCGATAAGTGCGGTCATGATACGCCTGCACCCCCTTGTGGGGCCAGCTTGGGCTTGACCGAGCGGCCTTGAGCGCGGGTGATTGTGCTATCCTCTGCACTCGCTTTGGAGTGGACGTTAAAGAGCCTTGACCTGCCAGGATGACGGCATGACAAAACATAACCTCACGTTTCTGACCCTGGGGATGGCCCTGGGGCTTACCGCGTTGCCGCTGCACGCCCAGGAGGCGGCCGAGGGCAACCGTTGGGTATCCGAAGAACTCACCACCTGGGTGCGAAGCGGCCCCACCGATGGCTATCGCATCGTGGGTACCCTCACCGCCGGTGAGTCGGTGACGGTTCTCGAGTCCAGCGGCGACTATACCCGTGTCGAGAACGGGGAGGGCGACGAGGCCTGGATACTCACCGATGAATTGCAGGGCCAGCCCAGTGCCCAGAACCAGTTGCCGCGGTTGGAGCAGCAAGTGGAAGAGCTCCAGACCGAGCTCGACGATATCAACACCACCTGGGAAGAGCGCGTGAGCGACATGACGCAAACGCTTCAGGCGCGCGAGCAGCAAATCGGCGAGCTAAAGGAAGAGAACGAGGCCTATACGGCGGCGACCGACGAGTCGAGCCAGACCATTCGCCGCCTCCAGGCGCGCCTGGATACCCAGGAAGAGGATCTGTTGATTCGCTACTTCATGTACGGTGGCGGCGTGGCCGGGGCAGGGCTGTTGGTCGGCTTGATCGTTCCTCACCTGCCGCGCCGGCGCAAGAAGAGTGACCGCTGGTTCTGAGGCCGGCCACGAGGGAGACGGCATGGCCCATGACTGGCTAGACCGCTGGAAGGAAGGGCGCATCGGCTTTCATCGTGACCGCCCCCACCCGGCTCTGGTGCGCCACTGGCCCTGGTTGGGTGTGCGGCCCGGCACCAAGGTGCTGGTGCCGTTATGCGGCAAGAGCCTGGACATGCGGTGGCTGGGTCAGCACGACCATCCTGTACTGGGCATCGAGCTGGCGCCAATGGCAATCGAGCAGTTTGTCGAGGAGGGCATCGGTGAGATATCCCGCTACCGCCAGGATGGCTTCGATGTCTGCCGGCAGGCCAATGTTGAACTCTGGTGCGGCGACTTCTTTCACTTTCATATCCAGCAGGCGGCAGAGATCGGGGCCTTCTACGATCGTGCCGCCTTGATCGCGCTTCCGGCACCGACGCGCCAGCGCTATGCCTTCCATCTGGCCCAGCTGTTGCCTCCCGGCGCGGCCGGCCTGCTGATCAGCCTGACCCGCACCCTGGACGATGGCGGCCCCCCTTACACGGTGTCCGGCGACGAAGTGCGCGAGCTCTTCGAGCCCAACTTTCGCGTCACGCATCTGGAGGATGGCGAGCCGGAGGCGGGCAGCGGCTTTCAGGAGAGCATCTGGGCGATGGTGCGCCGCGGACCCATCGAATAGCCTGATGGCTTCTGTGTGCCTTTCGGTAGTCGATGATCCCGCCAGGGCGCCGACACACCATCCTGGCGGGCGGGCTGAAAACGCCTAGCGGGCCAGCAATCGGCCCAGTTCCGGATCACGAAACGCACGGTCGAGGCCGTCGGAGAGCAGCTCGTTGACCATGCGGGTATTGGCCTCCTTGTCCGGGCGCAGGGCGTAGCTCTGGGTTCTGCGCGAGGTATAGGTGCCGGTGTAGGTATTGCCGCCGTTGATCGCCTCGGCGATGAAGACCGCCTCGATGCGCGCCTCGTCGATCACCGGGCGGCTCTCGCCACGCTCGTAACCCAGGCGGTCCAGCGTCAAGGTCAGGCTGGGGCGCCCTTCGGCCTGTTCAGTGGTGGCGCGAAAGCCCATCTCCCGAACGGCGCGCTCGGCTTCGGCTTGCAGCTTTGGCACCAGCTCATGGGCGCTGACGGTGATGGTGGCGGTCGACATGGCGCTACCGCTGCGCGTGCCGATGACTTCGCTGTCGCGCGCGTCGACGGCGGTGACGGTGATCTCGCGGCCATTGCCGGTCGCCTGAACGTCGGCGGTACGTCTCGGGTCGAGCTGAAGATAGTGGGGGCTGGCGCAGCCGCTCAGCCAGAGAGCGGCGAGCAACACGGCGCCGTAGCGCAGAAAGTGACGACAAGGCATTCGAAGGCTCCACGTGAATCGGGTGTGAATCGTGAAATGACGTACCCGACGAGTATATCCTCTGGCGACGAGTGTCGATATTCCCCTGACGCTGGAGTGGCCGGCACGCTCTGCTAGAATGCGGTGCTGCCGAAGATGCTCCTGAAACCCTTCCATGCCGGATTCGTTCATGACAGATGCCACCAGACACGATGCGTCATTGCCCCACGGGCTGCGCGATTTCCTGATTGCCCCATCTATCCTGTCCGCCGACTTCGCGCGTCTCGGCGAAGAGGTCGAGGATGTCCTGGCCTCCGGTGCCGACATCGTTCACTTCGATGTGATGGACAATCACTTCGTGCCCAACCTCACCATCGGCCCGATGATCTGCGAGGCGCTGCGCAAGCACGGCATCACTGCCCCCATCGACGCGCACCTGATGGTCAAGCCGGTCGATCGCCTGATCGGCGATTTCATCGACGCGGGGGCCGACTACATTACCTTTCACCCCGAGGGCTCGGATCATATCGATCGCTCGCTGCAGCTGATCCGCGACGGTGGCGTGAAGTCGGGGCTGGTCTTCAATCCGGCCACGCCGCTCACCTATCTCGATCATGTGATGGACAAGGTCGACATGATTCTGCTGATGAGCGTCAATCCCGGCTTCGGCGGTCAGGCCTTCATCCCGCGTGCGCTCGACAAGCTGCGCGAGGCACGCCGGCGGATCGACGCCTCCGGCTTCCCCATACGCCTCGAGGTCGACGGAGGCGTGAAGGTCGAGAACATCGCCGAGATCGCACGGGCCGGGGCCGACACCTTCGTCGCCGGGTCGGCCATCTTCAAGGCCCGTCAGCATGCCGATCCCCACCGCTATGACAGCGTGCTGCGCGACTTGCGACAGCAACTGGAAAACGCCCGGTGAGCGAGGCGCGTCCCGCTTCGCTCTGGCACCTCTATCTGCTCGAAACTGCCAGGGGTGCGCTCTATACCGGCATCACCACTGACGTGACACGACGCCTTGCCGAGCATCGCGCCGGGCGCGGAGCCAAGGCGCTGCGTGGCCGAGGCCCGCTGCGGCTGGTGCACCACGAAGCGGTGGGCACTCAGGGGGAAGCGCTTCGCCTGGAAGCCGCCCTCAAGCGCTTGTCGGCATCAGGCAAGCGCGAGTGGGTCGCACGGCGCGTGGCATCGTCACGCTGATTGGTCTGACAACTTGACGATTTTCAAGAAGCTCGCTTTACTCAAGGATGCCGATCGATCCTGCATCGGTATAACAGGAGTTCATAATGAATAAGAAACGTCTCGTTCTCGGCATCGCGGCCGCCAGTGCCGTGGTGCTCATGCCAGCCTATGCCCAAGAGGCAACCACGCTGGAAAAGCTCGGTAGCTTTCAGTCCACCGGTACCACCGAGCATACCGTCATCGATCAGGACTCCTCGAGCGCAGAGGCGATCCGCAAGACGCTTGAGAAAATCGACCTGCCGGATGGGTTCGAAATCGACCTCTATGCCCTGGTCCCCGACGCGCGCCACATGGCGGTAGGCCCGCAGGGAGTCGTGATGTTCGTGGGCACCCGCAAGTCCGAAATCTGGGCGGTGACCGACCGCGACAAGGACCGGGTGGCCGATGAGGTCAAGAACTTTGCCCCGTCGCTTTCCAAGGCGATTCCCAATGGCCCGTGTTTCTCGCCCGATGGCGTGCTTTATGTGGCCGAGCAGAACCGGGTTCTGGCCTATCCCGCCGCCGAGTTCTTCTACGAGAGCCCGGATGTGGTCGCCGTGCCGGTGATCGACGAGGGCGAGCTGATTCCCGAGGAGCACGTCAGCTACAACCATACGGCCCGCGTCTGCGATATCGGGCCCGACGGTAAGCTCTATATCTCCCTGGGTCAGCCCTACAACGTGCCGCCCGAGGAGCATCTGGAAACCTTCGACGAGTATGGGATCGGCGGCATCATCCGCGTCAATCAGGACGGCAGCGAGCGCGAGGTCTATACCCGGGGCGTTCGTAACTCGGTAGGACATGACTTCCACCCCGAGACCGATGAACTCTGGTTCACCGATAATCAGGTGGACGGCATGGGCGATGACATTCCGCCCGGCGAAATCAATCGGCAGACCGAGGCGGGGCAGAACTTCGGCTTTCCCTGGTATGGCGGCGGCAGTGTTCGCACCAACGAGTACAAGGAACAAGAAGTTCCCGACGACGTGGTCTTCCCGGTGGTCGAAACCGCTGCCCATGCCGCGGACCTTGGGATGATGTTCTACTCGGGCTCAATGTTCCCGAACGAGTATCGCAACGGCATCTTCTCGGCCCAGCACGGCTCATGGAACCGTTCTGAGCCAATCGGTGCGCGGGTGATGTTCACCCCGGTGGACGCCGAGGGCAACGTGACCGGCGAAACAAAGCCCTTCGCCGAAGGCTGGCTCGACGATAACGGCGAATATCTGGGACGCCCGGTGGATGTCGCCCAGCTGCGCGACGGCTCCCTGCTGGTGTCCGACGACCTGGCCGGTGCGATCTATCGCATCTCCTATAACGCCTCGGCCTCCGAGTAATCCTCCCCTCGCCGGCAGGCAGGTGCGTGCCGGCGAATTCCCTCGATGAGAAAACTCTCCCATGAGACGAATAGTCAAGGCGTCACTGCTAGTGGCGTTGATCGGGGTGGCCGTCAGTGCTCAGGCGGCCGATCCTGCCAATGGCCGTACCCTGGCCAGCAAATGCCAGACCTGTCACGGCCTGGACGGGATCGCCAAGATTCCGATCGCCCCGCACCTTGCCGGCGAAAGCCGAATCTATCTCGAGACGCAGCTCAAGGCGTTTCGCAGCGGCAAGCGCGAGCACGAGATGATGACGGTCATCGCCAAGGACCTGAGCGACGAAGAGATCTCAGACCTCTCCGCCTGGTACGAGTCGATCCAGATCACCGCGACCATGCCCGAATAGCCGACCAACCTCGATCGGCCAGCCGGAAGGTCGAGTGGCTCAATGAAGCTTCATTCTCGGCCGAATGAAATGGTAGAGGCCATCGACCAGCATGGTCACGCCTGTCTTGAAGCTGCCATGGATGGCGCGCTGATGCATGCGGTAGAGCGACGAATAGAAGAACTTCGCCAGATACCCCTCGATGAACAGGCTGCGTGCCGAGGCCCCACGCATCAGGCTGCCGATCGCCTCGAAGTGCGCCAGCGAAATCAATGAGCCCCGGTCACGGAAGACAAAGGGCTTGAGCGGTTTATCTTCCAGGGTCGCGACAAGGTTTTGATAAAGGCATCCGGCCTGCTGATGCGCTGCCTGGGCGCGTGGCGGCACGTAGGTTCCGTCCGGCTGCGGGCAACTCGCGCAATCGCCGAATGCGAAGATATGTTCATCATCGACGCTCTGAAGCGTTTGCTTCACCTTGACGCGATGGTTGCGTTCGGTCGAGAGGCCAAGTTCGGAGAGAATGGCCGGCGCCTTGATCCCGGCGGCCCAGACACCCAGGTCGGTAGGAATTTGCACGCCATCGGCGGTGGTGAAGCCTCCTTCATCGACCGCCGTTACCCGTGTATCGACATGGATCTTCACGCCGAGCTTTTCCAGCTCTGCATGGACGGCCTTGGCGATGCGAGCCGGCAGGGCGGGCAGAAGGTCGGGAGCCGCTTCGATCAGGTGCACTTCCAGATGATCGCTGTGCATGCTGGTAAAGCCGTAGCTGTGCAGCATCTGGGAAGCGTCATAGAGCTCCGCTGCCAGCTCGACACCGGTGGCGCCGGCACCGACGATCCCCACGGTGAGACGGCCATGGCTGCGCCGCTCGGGATTGCTGTAGCGCAGGAAGGTGTTGAGCATGTCGCGCCGGAAGGCCTCGGCCTGCTCGGGACTATCCAGGAAGTGACAATGCTCGGCGACCCCGGGGGTGCCGAAGTCATTGCTGACGCTGCCCAGCGAGAGCACCAGAGTGTCGTAGTCCAGGGAGCGCGAGGGCAGGATCACCTCACCGTACTCGTCGAGCACCGGCGCGAGGCTGAGGCGGCGTTGTTGGCGGTCGATGTCGCTCAGGGTGCCGTGCTGGAATTGATAGCCGTTGACGCTGGCGTGTCCCTGGTAGGAAATCTCGTCGAGACGCGAGTCCAGGACCCCGGTGGCGACTTCATGCAGCAAAGGCTTCCAGATATGGGTGGCGCTGCGATCGACCAGCACTATCTCGGCGCGCTTGCGTTTGCCCAGCTTGCGGCCAAGCCGGGTGGCAAGCTCCAGGCCGCCGGCGCCACCTCCGACTACCACGATCCTTGGTAGGGTCATCGAACACTCCTTGATGAGGTATCGACCCTCAGGATAAGCGCTATCGTATTTCCTGCCCACCGCCATTGCGGCAGAATGGCCCCTTTCCGTCACACGAGACAGCGCGCATGCATCCCCTCTTGA
>DATISN010000073.1:0-1716 GCA_035581765.1 Halomonas sp. | reverse complement strand
TCCTCGGCGTCTGCAGGCGGGTCCTGTTTCTCGCTGATGTTGGGCCATACCTCGGCGAGCTCGGCATTGATCTCGATGAAGGGTTCCTGACCTTCGGGCAGTTCATCTTCCGAGAAGATCGCCTCGGCGGGGCACTCCGGTTCGCACAGGGCACAGTCTATGCACTCGTCGGGGTGGATCACCAGAAAATTGGGGCCTTCATAGAAGCAGTCCACCGGGCAGACTTCGACGCAGTCGGTGTACTTGCACTTGATGCAGTTCTCGGTGACGACGAATGTCATGCCGATTTCCCTCCCTCGGGCCGGACCGGGCCGCGGCCGATAGTGAAAATTAAAGAACAGGTTATAAAAGCCGAATTTTTTATAAGTAGGAAGGCTGTAAAGGCACCATTTTAGTCGTGGCCCGGCGTCGGCCGCAAGCGGCTACAGCGCGGCTTTCCAGCGATAGAGGAGTTCGAGCGCCTGGCGAGGCGTCAGGTCGTCGAGCGCCAGGGCATCCATCTCTTCCACCAGGGGATGAGGGACGCTGGCGAAGAGGTCATTCTGGCGGGGGATGTCGTCCACTTGCCTTTCCGCTGAGGTGAGCTGCCGGCTGCCCTGATCGATCTCATGCTGCTCGAGGACCGCGAGTTTTTCCCGGGCCCGCGCGATGACGTCCTGAGGGACGCCGGCAAGCTGGGCCACCTGCAGGCCATAGCTCTGGCTGGCCGGACCGTCTTCCACGCGATGCATGAAAACGATGCCATCCTTGTGTTCCGCCGCGGTGAGGTGGACGTTGGCCACCGCGTCGGCCTGGTCCGCGAGTGCGGTCATCTCGAAATAGTGGGTGGCGAAGAGCGTGAAGGCGCGCGAGCGCGTCAGATGCTCGGCGCTGGCCCAGGCCAGCGAGAGGCCGTCGAACGTGCTGGTGCCACGGCCGATCTCGTCCATCAATACCAGGCTGTGATCGGTGGCATTGTGCAGGATATTGGCCGTTTCGGTCATTTCGACCATGAACGTGGAGCGTCCGCCGGCCAGATCGTCCGACGAGCCGATGCGGGTAAAGATCCGATCCACGGGACCGATCACGGCGGCATCGGCCGGCACGAAACTGCCGGTGTGGGCGAGCAGGGTGATCAGCGCCGCCTGACGCATGTAGGTGGATTTGCCGCCCATGTTGGGGCCGGTGATCACCAGCATCCGACGCTCGTCATCCAGCATGAGGTCATTGGGCACGAACGGTGCGTCGCTGACATGCTCGACCACCGGGTGGCGTCCGGCATGGATGCTGATGCCCGGTCGCTCGGCCAGTTGCGGTCGAGCGAAGTCCAGCGCCCTGGCGCGTTCGGCAAAGGCACACAGCACATCGAGCGTCGCCAGGGCGCGGCTGGTGGTCTGCAAGTCGCCGAGCCCGGCGTTCAAGGCGTCGAGCAGGCCATCGTAGAGCAGCTTCTCGCGCGCCAGGGCGCGCGACTTCGCCGACAGCGCCTTGTCCTCGAACTCCTTGAGCTCGGGGATGATGAAGCGCTCAGCGTTTTTCAGCGTCTGGCGGCGTACGTAGTCGACGGGCGCCTCGCGCGCCTGGGCGCGGGGGATTTCGATAAAGTAGCCATGGACACGGTTGTAGCCCACCTTGAGGCCGGCCAGGCCGGTTCGCTCGCGCTCGCGGGTTTCCAGCGCCACCAGATAATCGCCGGCATGCTCGGCCAGGCCACGATGCTCGTCGAGCTCGTCGTCG
>DATISN010000072.1:0-11772 GCA_035581765.1 Halomonas sp. | reverse complement strand
TACCCACCGGCGCCATGGCCTGCAGGAAGGCATCGAGCTTGCCGGCATCGCCGGTGATCTGCACGGTATAGAGGCTCGGCGAGACATCGACGATCTGCGCGCGGAAGATATCCACGGTGCGCTTGACCTCGTCGCGAGCCGCCCCCAGCGCCTTGACCTTGATCAGCATCAGCTCGCGCTCGATGTGATTGCCCTCGGTGAGGTCCACCAGCTTGACCACATCGATCAGCTTGTTGAGATGCTTGGTGATCTGTTCGATCACTCGGTCGTCACCCACGGTGGTCACGGTCAATCGCGACAGGCTCGGATCCTCGGTGGGCGCCACGTTCAGCGTCTCGATGTTGAAGTTGCGCTGCGAGAACAGCCCCACCACGCGAGACAGGGCGCCCGGTTCGTTTTCCATCAGAATCGAGATGATATGGCGCATCAGGTCCGCTCCGTCTTGGAAAGCAGCATGTCACGCATGGCACCCAGCGGCACATGCATCGGATAGACGTGCTCGTGCGGGTCGACGATGACGTCGAGGAACACCAGTTCGTTCGTGTCGGCAAAGGTACGCTCCAGTGCCGGCTCGAGTTCCTCGAGCGTTTCCACCCGCAGCGCGGTGAAACCATACGCCTCGATCAATTTCTGAAAGTCGGGCAGCGACTCCATGTAGGAGTGCGCATGACGCGACTTGTAATTGAGGTCCTGCCACTGACGCACCATGCCCAGCGAAGCGTTGTTAAGATTGACGATCTTCACGCCGCCGCCGAACTGCTTGATGGTCGACAGTTCCTGCATCATCATCTGGAAACTGCCCTCGCCGGTCACGCAGATGACCTCCTCGTCGGGGAAGTTCTGCTTGATGCCCATGGCCGCCGGGAAGCCGAAGCCCATGGTGCCGAGCCCACCCGAGGTAATGAAGCGATTGGGCTTGTCGAACTTGTAGTACTGCGCCGCAAACATCTGGTGCTGGCCCACATCGGTGGTCACATAGGCCTCGCCGCGGGTCACCCGGCACAGCGCTTCTATCACCTCCTGGGGCTTGATCTTCTCCCCGGCCTGGGAAGGCTCGTAGAGCTTGCCCACGCGCTGCTCGCGCCAGCCGTCGATCTTCTGCCACCATTCGGCGAGCGCTTCCGGGTTGGCGATCTCCTTACCCTGGACCAGGCTGATCATCTCGTCGATCACGCTGGCCGCCGGCCCGACGATGGGCACGTCGGCGCGCACGGTTTTCGATACCGAGCTGGGGTCGATGTCGACATGAATGATCTTGGCCGTGGGGCAGAACTTGGAGGTGTTGTTGGTCACGCGATCATCGAAGCGCGCGCCGATGGCGATGATCAGGTCGGCGTGGTGCATGGCCATGTTCGATTCATAGGAGCCATGCATGCCGAGCCACCCCAGGCACTGGCGATCGCTCTGCGGATACGCGCCAATCCCCATCAGGGTGGTGGTGATCGGGTAACCGAGCCGCTTGACCAGGTCAGTCAGCCCTTCGCTGGCCCGGCCGGTGACCACGCCGCCGCCGGTATAGAACATCGGCCGCTTGGCCTTGAGCATCAGCTCCACGGCCTTCTTGATCTGGCCGGCATGCCCGCGAGTGACCGGGTTGTAGGAGCGCATCTTGACCTTTTTCGGGTAGACGTACTCGTAGCGTTCGGTAGGCGCGGTCATGTCCTTGGGAATGTCCACCACCACCGGGCCGGGACGGCCGGTCGACGCAAGGTGATAGGCCTTCTTGAGCACCTCCGGAATCTCGGAGGGATGGCGGATCGCGAAGCTGTGTTTCACGATGGGCCGGGTCACGCCGATGATGTCGGTTTCCTGGAAGGCGTCGTCACCGATCAAGTGGCTCATCACCTGACCGCACAGCACCACCATGGGGATCGAGTCCATGTAAGCGGTGGCAATGCCGGTGACGGCGTTGGTCGCGCCGGGGCCCGAGGTGACCAGCACCGTGCCGGGCTTGCCCGACGCTCGGGCATAGCCATCGGCGGCGTGAGTCGCGGCCTGTTCGTGGCGCACCAGGATATGCTTGACCTTGTCCTGCCGGAACAGCGCATCGTAGATATGCAGCGCCGCCCCGCCGGGATAGCCATAGATGTATTCGACGCCCTCGTCTTGAAGGAAGCGGGCGATCATGTCCGCGCCGGAAAGCAATTCCACGTGTGTTTCTCCCCTGAAGGTCTCGAGTGCGATCCGCGTTCCAGTAGGGAACACGGTGTCGAGTGCGACGGTATGTCGCTGCCGGATACGCCGGCACCTGATGCCAAACCCTGGCATTGGCCCGGTTGGGGCCTGCACTCTCATCACGGCAGATCGCCGCGTCGGGGCGTTGGCCAGGTCGGGCGGTTAGCCCGGGCCTGGTAGTCCTTGGGCGGGTAGAGGCCAATCGACCTACCCTTCGCGCGGTAATGGGGGGTCACCCGCTGAAATCCGCGCCCGCAATCAGGAAGGCACAAGATTCCCTTAGCGCCACAAGGGTGTCAACCACTTGTGGCGCTTGAGTAGCTCATGATGTGCGATCGGGCAAGATTTTTGCGACGCGGGCCTCAGGCGCGAAACACCAGGTGCCCCTCTTCGGCGGTGACATGGATTACATCGCCTGCAGCGAACTTGCCGGCCAGCAGATCCTGCGCCAGCGGGTTCTCGATGCGGCTCTGAATCGCCCGCTTGAGCGGCCGAGCCCCGAACACTGGATCGAAGCCCACCACGGCGAGCTGGGCCAATGCCTCGTCGCTGACCTCGAGCCCGATGTCGTGCTCGGCCAGACGCTGACGCAGTCGCTCGAGCTGGATGCCGGCAATCGCCTGAATCTGCTCTTGCCCCAGCGCGTGGAACACCACCACCTCGTCGATGCGGTTGATCAGTTCGGGGCGGAAGTGGTTGCCCACCACCTCCATCACCGCGCTTTTCATCTGCTCGTAGTCCGAATCGTCGCCGCCCATGCGCTGGATGATGTCCGACCCCATGTTGGAGGTCATGACGATCACGGTATTGCGAAAGTCCACCGTGCGCCCCTGGCCATCGGTCAGCCGGCCATCCTCTAGCACCTGAAGCAGGATGTTGAACACATCCGGATGCGCCTTCTCGACCTCATCGAGCAGCATCACCGAGTAGGGCTTGCGACGCACCGCCTCGGTCAGGTAACCGCCCTCTTCATAACCGACGTAGCCGGGAGGCGCGCCGATCAGCCGGGCCACGGAGTGCTTCTCCATGAACTCCGACATATCGATGCGCACCATGGCCTCCTCGGTATCAAAGAGGAAGTTGGCCAGCGACTTGCAGAGCTCCGTCTTGCCCACGCCGGTCGGGCCGAGGAACAGGAAGGAGCCGTTGGGCCGGTTGGGATCGGCCAGGCCCGCGCGCGAACGGCGCACGGCATTGGCCACGGCGGTCACCGCCTCGTCCTGGCCGATGACCCGCTCGTGCAGTGCCTCTTCCATGCGCAGCAGCTTGTCGCGTTCGCCCTCGAGCATTTTCGAGACGGGAATCCCCGTCCAGCGCGAGACGACCTCGGCGATCTCCTCCTCGGTAACGTTGGAGCGCAGCAGTCGGTGGGTCGAGGTATCCGCTTCGGTCTCGCTGCTCTCGGCGATCTTCTTCTCCAGAGACGGAATCACGCCGTACTGCAGCTCCGACATGCGGGCCAGATCGCCCTGACGACGCGCCTGCTCGAGGTCGATACGGGCACGCTCGAGCTCTTCCTTGAACTGTCCCGCTCCCTGGATGCTGGCCTTCTCGGCCTTCCATATCTCATCGAGGTCGGCATACTCGCGCTCGAGTTCGCCGATCTGCTCTTCCAGTATTTCCAGACGCTTGCGGGAGGCCTCGTCGGTCTCCTTCTTGAGGTGCTCGCGCTCCATCTTCAGCTGGATCAACCGTCGGTCGAGGCGATCCATCGACTCGGGCTTGGAATCGAGCTCCATGCGGATGCGCGAGGAAGCCTCATCGATCAGGTCGATGGCCTTGTCGGGCAACTGGCGGTCGGTGATATAGCGGGTCGAGAGCTTGGCCGCGGCGATAATCGCGCCATCGGTGATGTCGACCTTGTGGTGCACCTCGTAGCGCTCCTTGAGGCCACGCAGGATCGCCACGGTGTCTTCCTCGCTGGGCTCGTCGACCAGCACCTTCTGGAAGCGCCGCTCAAGGGCGGCATCCTTCTCGATGTACTTGCGGTACTCATCGAGCGTGGTGGCACCCACGCAGTGCAGCTCGCCGCGCGCCAGCGCCGGCTTGAGCATGTTGCCGGCATCCATGGCGCCCTCGGCCTTGCCGGCGCCGACCATGGTATGCAGCTCATCGATGAACAGGATCACCCGGCCTTCTTCCTGGGCCAGCTCCTTGAGTACCGACTTGAGCCGCTCCTCGAATTCGCCGCGGAACTTAGCGCCGGCCAGCAGCGAGCCCATGTCCAGCGACAGCACGCGCTTGTTCTTGAGGCCTTCGGGCACCTCGCCATCGACGATACGCTGCGCCAGCCCCTCGACGATGGCGGTCTTGCCCACGCCAGGTTCGCCGATCAGCACCGGGTTGTTCTTGGTGCGACGCTGCAGCACCTGGATAGTGCGACGAATCTCCTCGTCGCGGCCGATCACTGGGTCGAGCTTACCGCTGGCCGCGCGCTCGTTGAGGTCCAGGGTGTACTTTTCCAGCGACTCGCGCTGATCCTCGGCGTTGGGGTCATCGACCTTCTCGCCGCCGCGTACGCTATCGACGGCGGTGTGCAGGGCCTTGCGGGAGAGCCCAGCCTTTTCCAGCAGCTTGCTGACGGCATGACCCATTTCCAGCGCCGCCAACAACACCAG
This sequence comes from Halomonas sp., assembly GCA_035581765.1. Classification (GTDB taxonomy): domain Bacteria; phylum Pseudomonadota; class Gammaproteobacteria; order Pseudomonadales; family Halomonadaceae; genus Halomonas. The sequence goes on along the minus strand of DATISN010000072.1, from coordinate 6,979 downwards.
TTCGCTGGCGATGTATTGATCGCCGCGCTTCTGGGCCTCGCGATCGGTGAGGTTGAACAGCTTGACCAGATCGCGGGAGGGCTGCACTTCGCCGTCAAACTGCGCGACCTTGGGCAGATCGTCGAGATGCCCTACCAGCCCATCGCGCAGCCGCGCGGCATCGCCTCCGGCCCTCTCTACCAACGCCTTGACGCCGGTATCGCGGGCGTCCAGCAGCGCCAGCAGCAAATGGCCCGGCTCGAGCTGATTGTGACCGCGCCCCACGGCCAGCGACTGGGCGTCGGCCACGGCGTTCTGCAGCTTGGCGGTGAACTTGTCGAATCGCATCGAAATTCCTCCATCGGGGTGGCGACGCGTTCGGACGCGCCGCGTTGACCCAGGTATGTGTCTTGACATACTCAATGGAGCCGGATCGTGTCGCTTTCAAGTCAATGGACAGGGGAGTCCGAAGAGAATCGAAGAGACTTGACGCAGATCAACGCAGCCAGATCACACTGGCCATCCTGCCCGTGCGGCCTTCGTCGCGGCGGTGGGAGTAGAAGCGCGGCTCGCAGGAGGTGCAGAAGTGGCCGCCACTGATATGCGAGACGCCCAGCCGTTCCAGACGCAGGCGCGCCAGTCGGTAGAGATCCGCCATGAAGTGACCAAGCCGATAGGGGCTGGGTTCGAAGGCCTCGGCCGTCTCGGGATGCACGCCGACGAAGGCGCGTTGCACCTCGGGACCGACCTCGAACTGGGCGTTGGAGATCGCCGGACCCAGCCAGGCATAAAGCTCCTCCGGTGGGGTGGCAAGCGCCGCCACCGTGGCCTCCAGCACGCCTCCCGCGAGCCCCCGCCAGCCGGCATGGGCCAGCCCGACCCGTTCGCCACGCCAATCGCAGAAGAATACCGGTAGGCAGTCGGCGGTGAGCACCACGCAGGCGTAGTCGCAATCGAAGGCCACTGCGGCATCCGCTTCGGGCGGCTGGTCGGTATAACGCTGATGCACCCGCGCCCCGTGGACCTGATCAAGCCACAGCAGCGGGCGTTCATCGATAAGTTCCTTTCCCAGCAGCCGGCGGCACAGGGCCACGTGATCGGGATTATCACCAACGTTAACCGCTGCATTGAAGGCGGCGAACTCGTTCTGGCTGGGTCCGGTCTCGCGCGTGGTCACGAAGGCGCCGACGGTTTCGGGCGCCGGCCAATCGGGGCGAATAAGCGTCGGGCGCAGATCCAGGGCATCACTCATTGCGGGGTCCTCAACGCATGGTCTCGTGATCGTCGCGGAGCATATCGAGCAGCACCAGCATGTCGTCGGGCAGCGGCGCTCGACACATCAGTCTCTCACCGGAGGCAGGATGCACGAAAGCCAGTTTGCGGGCATGCAGCGCCTGGCGCGGGAAAGCGCGCAGCCCCTCCTTGAGTTCCTCTCCGGCCCCGGCAGGCAACTTGAGGCGGCCGCCGTAGACCGGGTCGCCGATCAGCGGGTGGCGCAGATGCGCCATGTGCACGCGGATCTGATGGGTGCGGCCGGTCTCGAGGCGACAGCGCACATGGGTATGCGCGCGGAAACGCTCCACCACCCGATAGTGGGTCACCGCCGGCTTGCCGGAGGCGTTGACCGCCTGGCGCTTGCGGTCGCGAGGGTGGCGCCCGATGGGCGCGTCCAGCGTGCCGCCGGCAGTCATCGTCCCCAGCGCCACGGCGTCGTATTCGCGCGAGACCGTGCGCGCCTGGAGCTGCTCGACCAGTGCCGTCTGGGCAGCCAGGGTTCTTGCCACCACCATCAGCCCGGTGGTGTCCTTGTCGAGGCGGTGCACGATACCCGCCCGAGGCACGGTGGCAAGCTCGGGCGCATAGTGCAGCAAGGCGTTGAGCAGGGTGCCATCGGGATTGCCGGCGGCCGGATGCACCACCAGCCCCGCCGGCTTGTCGATCACCAGGACATGCTCGTCCTCGAAGACCACGGTCAGCGGGATGTCCTGCGCCTCGAAGCGGGTATCGTCTTCGAGCTCGGCCTGAAGCCGAAGCTCCTCGCCACCATGGACCTTGTCCTTGGGCTTGCCAGGAAGGGTATCGACGGTCAGCGCGCCGGACTTGATCCAGGATTTCAGGCGCTCACGGGAGTAGTCGGCAAACAGTTCGGCGGCGGCCTGATCGAGGCGCATGCCGGCCATGGCGTCGGGAACGCGTTGCTGTGCTTCCAGGGTCTGGGACATGAAAGGGAGAGAGGCCCGTGTGCTGGTAGAAGAAAGGGACAGCCGTGGAAGACTGCGTTTTGCCGCAGGGTGCTTTATAGTGGGCGAAATTTCGTCAGATTCTAACACGGTCATCCTGTGTTTCTTGACATGAATTGCTTGACACGAATTGCTTGACACGAGGATCACGATGCGCGTTTTTACCATGCCCACACGCCTTGCGGCTCTGCTCCTGGCCTCCACTCTGCTGGTCGGCTGTGCCAGCAATGGCAACGAGGAACAGGAAGAGGAAGAAGCCGATGAGTTTGCCGGCGTTTCCGAAAGCGAGCTCTATGAAGAATCCCGCGAGGCCCTGGAGGGCGGCAGCTACACCACCGCCATCACACAGCTGGAAGCCCTCGACACCCGCTTCCCGTTCGGCGATCGTGCCGAGCAGGCCCAGCTGGAGTTGATCTACGCCTATTACGAAACCGACGACTGGGAGGCCACCCGCGCCGCGGCCAGCCGCTTCATCCGTCTGCATCCGAGCCACCCTCAGGCCGACTACGCGCTCTACATGCGCGGCCTGGCTTCCTGGCAGGCCGGTCGCTTCAGCCTGGAGCGCCTGCGCCTGATTGACATCTCCAAGCGCGACCTCGGCGCCTCTCGCGATGCCTATAACGACTTTCGCGAGCTGATCCGCCTCTACCCCGACAGCGAATACGCTCCGGATGCCGAGCAGCGGCTCATCTACCTGCGCAATATCTTGGCACGCCACGAACTGCACGTCGCCGACTTCTATCTGCGCAAGGGCGCCTACCTTGCCGCCGTCGAGCGCGGCCGTTGGGTGGTCGAGAACTACCCCCGTGCGGAAGCCACCTCCGACGCCCTGGCGGTGATGGTGGAAGGCTATTTGGGCCTCGAGATGCTCGACCGCGCCCGCGAGAGCCTCGAGGTGCTGATCGAGAATACGCCGAACCACGAGCGACTTAACGGCCGCACCTTCCGCCCGCAGCATGTCGACGCCGACTCGCTGTCGGTCTAGGTCTGCATTCTAGATCTGCATGACCGTCGATCGCCGCGTAAGACTGGCAAACGTAAAAAAAGCCACCCCTGCTGATCAGCAGCAGGCGGTGGCTTTTTTGTGCACGACGCTTGACGTGATCGCTACTCGCCCGGCTGCCAGCCATTGACGATGGGATAGCGCCGGTCCCGACCGAACCCGCGCGGCGTGACGCGCACGCCGACTGGCGCCTGGCGGCGCTTGTACTCGCAGCGGTCGACCAGCTTGACCACCTTGTAGACGTCGTCGTTGTCGAAGCCAGCGGAGATGATGGCCTCGGCGCTCATGTCGCCCTCGATGTAGCGCACCAGGATGGCATCGAGCACGTCGTAGTCGGGCAGTGAGTCGCTGTCCTGCTGATCGGGGGCCAGCTCGGCGGAGGGCGGCCGCTCGATGACCCGCTCAGGGATAGCCGGCGACTGGGTATTGCGCCAACGCGCCAGGCGGTACACCCAGGTCTTGTAGACATCCTTGATGGCGTTGTAACCGCCCACCATGTCGCCGTAAAGCGTGGCGTAACCCACCGCCATCTCGCTCTTGTTGCCGGTGGTCAGCACCATCAGACCTTTCTTGTTGGAGATCGCCATCAGCAGCACGCCGCGACAGCGTGACTGCAGGTTCTCCTCGGTGGTATCGCGCTCGGTGCCGGCGAAGCTCTCGGCCAGGGTGCCCATGAAGGCCTCGACCATCGGCTCGATGGGCATGACCTCATAGTCGACTCCCAGCAGACGCGCCTGCTCGGCGGCATCCTGCTTGGAAATATCCGCCGTGTAGTGATAGGGCATCATCACCGCATGCACCCGCTGCGGCCCTAGCGCATCCACGGCGATGGCCAGCGACAGCCCCGAGTCGATTCCCCCGGACAAGCCCATTACCACGCCGTCGAAGCCACTCTTGTTGACATAGTCGCGCAGCCCGGTGACGAGCGCGCAGTATAAATTCTCCTCCGGCTCGACCTCGGGGTCGGTCTCGCCGGGCTGCGGCACCCAGTGATCCCCCTCGCGCACGAACTGCACCGGCATCAGCCCTACCGCCCAGTGCGGTGCCTGCACCATCAGCTCGCCCTGGGCATTCACGCAGGCCGACCCGCCGTCGAAGACCAGTTCGTCCTGTCCACCGATCATGTTGACGTAGACCATCGGCAGCGACACCTCATCGGCACGCTCCTCGAGCAAGCGCAGCCGTTCGGCGGGCTTGTCCTGATGGAAGGGCGAGGCATTGAGGCTGACCAGTATCTCCGCCCCGGCCTGCTTCGCTGCGGTGACCGGAGCACCGTTCCACAGATCCTCGCAGATCAGGATGCCGATGCGAGCCCCGTGATGGTCGATCACCAAAGGCTTTGTGCCGGGCGCAAAATAGCGCTGCTCGTCGAAAACCTGATAGTTGGGCAGTGCCTGCTTGGCGTATTCCCCCAGCCATTCCCCGTTGTAGAGCACCCCGGCGAGGTTCCAGGTGCGTCCCTCGCGGCGACCGGGATAGCCGACGATCACCATCACGTCGCGCGCCATTTTCTCGGCCATGCGGGTGCGTGCGTGGCGCAGGCGGGTTTCCATCGAGGGCCGCAGCAGCAGATCCTCCGGCGGATAGCCGGTCAGGAAGAGTTCGGGCAGCACGACGATATCGGCGCCGTGCTCGATACGTGCCTCGCGCACCGCCTCGATAGCGGTCTCGGCGTTGCCGGGAATGTCCCCGACCAGCGGGTCCAGCTGAGCCATCACCAGCGTCAGGTCTTGCATGGGCTTGGAAATCTCTCGAGAATCGACGGTATTCCATCATTGTCCCGCAAGGACAGCCGAGTGGCAAAGCCAGCCACCCCACCAGGGAGGCTTCAAAAGGATGAATCTGTTGCTGATACGCATCATTATTTTCGCCGTGCTGTTCTTCGCCGGCCTCAAGCTCTATCGCATGTATCGAAAAAGGAAGCTCAACCGCGACAATCTGGTCGAGAGTGATTCCCATCAGGCCGACGACAAGATGGTCCTGTGCACCTGGTGCAAGGTGCACGTTCCCGAACCGGACGCCTTGCGCGAAAAGGGCGAATGGTTCTGCTGCAGCGCCCACCGCGACAAGTATCTCGAAGAAAAGAAGGACGACTAGGCTAGCGTGTCGGCTGTCGGCAGGTAGGGGGCTGGGTCGACGATCGGCTCGCGCCCAAGTAGCTGGTCGACCAGCAGACGCGTTGAAGCCGGCGCCAGCACCAGGCCATTGCGATAGTGGCCGGCGTTCACGTACAGGTTATCCACACCCGGCACCCGGCCGATGAAGGGCACGCCATCCGGCGAGCCCGGCCGAAGCCCCGCCCAGTGATGCTCTACGTCGCACTCGGCGAGCATCGGAATGATCTTCGCCGCACTTTCCCACAGCGATTCGCGCGCCTCGTGCGAAAGCGACTTGTCGAAGCCGGTCTCCTCCAGGGTCGAGCCGGCCAGCACACGCCCATCGGCACGGGGAATCACATAGCGGCCATCCATCAGCACCACTCTGCGCACACTTCCCGGCGGCGTCTTGAACAGGATCATCTGCCCCTTCACCGGCCGCACCGGCAGTCGCACGCCAACGCCCTCGAGCAGACCCGCCGCCCAGGCACCCCCACAGACGATCACCTGATCGCCGGACACCGTCCCCCGGGCCATTTCCACCGCCACGATATGCTGACCTTGGCGGTGGAAGCCGGTCACCTCACAACGCTCGTGAATGCTTACCTTCTCCATGCTGCCCAAGCGCATGCGAAGCGCGCGCACCAGGCGGGGATTGCGAATGCTGCCGAGTGTCGGCATCCACAGGGCATCCGTCACCCCCGGTGCAATGTTCGGCTCCTTGGCATACACGAAGTCGGCATCGACGCGTTCAAGGGGCTTGCCGACCTTTCGCGCCCAAGCCATGGCACGTGCCTCGTCATCCACGCGCAGATAAAGCAGCCCGCGCTGGCGATACTCGGGGTCGATGCCGGTTTCTTCCAGCAAGCGCAAGGAGAGTTCGGGATAGAAGCCCTCGGACCAGGTCGACAGCCGCGAGATCGGTTCGCTGTACCGCCAGGGATATAACGGCGAGACGATGCCGCCGCCCGCCCAGGAGGCCTCGCGGCCACACTCCCCGCGCTCCAGCAGGGTCACCGAATGGCCGGCATCGGCAAGCTGCAGGGTCGTCATCATGCCGATGACGCCACCGCCTATCACGACAAAATCACTCACAGGCTCTGTCCGAGAAAACGTACATACGAATTTATTTGATTAGCTACGCTGAGCGAAGGCCCTGCTGCGAGCGGGAAAACGCGCCTCTTCGGACGATCCGCATGTACGAAGCCACTCCACTCCCAGACGCTGCGTACCATAACGGTGCCTCCATGCGATTGGCAACGCACCGCGAGAGAGGGCTGACGCTGGTCGAACTCATCGTGACCATCGCCGTGCTCGCCCTCATGCTCACTTGGGCGGTTCCCAGTTATCAGCAATTTATGGCACGTAATGAGGTCGCGGCGGAAGTCATGCGGCTCAAGACGGCGTTGGCGCTGGCCAGGAACACGGCGATCACGCGGCGCAAGACCATTACCGTCTGCCCGAGCCCGGACGGCATAAGCTGTACCAATGATGACTGGACCGCGCCTCTCGTCGTGGTAGACGGTGACGCCAGCGGCGGGAGCCTCGCTGGTGACAAGATACTGAGACAACTTGGGGACAGCTCCGTCGTTTCCGTCACCTACCGTGCTGATAACCGTCCCGTTCGCTATAAGCAAATGGGACGGCCAACGGGGCATAAT
>DATISN010000071.1:0-10869 GCA_035581765.1 Halomonas sp. | reverse complement strand
GGATGTTCGCTGCCGCCCAGGCAGCTCAGAAAGTAATGATGCTCGGCACCGACGACGCACAGCGGTTCGCTGCCGCCCAGGCAGCTCAGAAAGAGGGGTTCGTCGAGCGCTACAAGGACCACACGTTCGCTGCCGCCCAGGCAGCTCAGAAAAGGAACCCCACGCTGGAGCCCTGCTCCTTCCAGTTCGCTGCCGCCCAGGCAGCTCAGAAAAGCACCGCACGGGTGCGCTTGGCGTAGGGGTTGTTCGCTGCCGCCCAGGCAGCTCAGAAAACCGCCACGGCGGCGCCGATCATCGCGAGTTCGTTCGCTGCCGCCCAGGCAGCTCAGAAATCCACGCTGAATTGATTGACAGGAATGCTGATGTTCGCTGCCGCCCAGGCAGCTCACACATCATCGCCCTGTCTGGGTGAATGACTGAAGTGGTACCCCTTCAGGTCGCGGCCCGCACGGGTCGCGTGGATAGAAACGTATAGGTCGTTTGCGCGTACATCGCCACGGAGATGGCCCAAGTGCCTGGCGAACAACCCGCTATGGGTCGAGCGCGAGGCGCCCGAGACCTCCACGGCGGCGCTTGACGACTGAGCCTGGCCCAGTAAGCTGGCAACAGTGATGGCCGCGCCCCATGGGGTGCGGCTTTCTACTCTCTCGCAGGAGGTGCCATGACCCCCACGCGTTCCGCGCTGGTGCTGCTGGGCTGGCTGGCCCTGGTCGTATTGGCCGCGCTGACCGGCATCGCCACCCCGCCCGGCGACTGGTACGCCGGCCTGGCCAAGCCGCCGCTCACCCCACCGAACCTTGCCTTCCCCATCGCCTGGAGCATGCTCTACCTGCTGATGGCGCTGGCCGCCTGGCGGGCCACTCTGGCGGCCCCGCCCACCGCGCGCTGGCACACCCTCTGGCCCTTCGTCGCCCAGCTAGCCGCTAACGCCCTGTGGTCGATCCTTTTCTTCGGCCAGCATTGGATGGGCCTGGCGCTGCTCGACCTGCTGTTGCTATGGGGGCTGATCGTGCTGACCGTCCGCCGCTTCGCCCGGGTATCGTCTGTCGCTGCCTGGATGCTGGTGCCGTATCTCGCCTGGGTGAGCTTCGCCGCCTACCTCAATGCCGCCACCTGGTGGCTCAATGGCGGCGGCTAGGCGATGACCGCGATGCCGGAATGGCTCGGGTGGAGCCTGCTGCCGGTAGGCCTTGCGCTGGTGCTGCACCTCTTCCACCGGCAACTGCGTATCAGCCTGGCAGCGCCGCGGGTGCCGGTTATGTGTGGGCTTGCCGAGCACAGCGTAGCGGGCGAGACGGTGACCATTCCCACGCGTAGAGGCAGAACACTGGTGGGCTGGTGGCTACCCGGCAAGGGTCGCGGCACGGTGGTGATCACGCATGGCTGGGGCGCCAACCGCGAACTGATGCTGCCGCTGGCCAGGCCGCTGCACGCGGCGGGCTGGAATGTGCTGCTGTTCGATGCCCGCAACCACGGCGACAGCGATGCCGACAGCTTCTCCTCCATGCCGCGCTTCGCCGAGGACACCGAGGCTGCCCTGGCGTGGCTGCGCTGCCGTCCGGACATGGTCGATGCGCCGGTGGCCCTGCTCGGCCACTCGGTGGGTGCCGCGGCGGTGCTGCTGGCGGCCTCGCGCCGTGACGACATCGCCGCCGTGGTAAGCCTTTCCGCCTTCGCCCATCCGGATGGCATGATGCGCCGCTGGCTGGCCGGCAAGCGGCTACCGTTCGTCCCGCTGGGCTGGTACGTGCTGCGCTATGTGGAGCACGTGATCGGCCACCGCTTCGACACCATCGCCCCGGTGAATACCCTGCCGCGGGTGCGCTGCCCGGTGCTGCTGGTGCACGGCCGGGATGACGAGGTAATCCCGCCAAGTGATGCCGAACGGCTCCTTGCCAGCCGCGGCGATACCCCGGCCGAGCTGCGCCTGCTGCCCGGCGATCATGACCTCAGCCAGCATATCGACGAGGAACTGCCAGAGCTGCTCGCCTTTCTCGACAGGACCCTGGCGCCGGAGGGGCGTGAGCGCCGGCCCGCCTAGGCCGGTCGCTTGCGGGCGATGACCTGCACCACGGCTCCCAGGCCGGTATGGCCGCGGCCCTCGACCACCTGGCGGTCGAACTCGCGGCTCGACAGGATTTCGAAGTCAGCGAAGGCCGCCTCGAGCTCGGCGGCCGTGGGGGTGCGATCGGGGGTGTCCGGCCCGCCGGTGTCCCGCGGCACCTGGGCCGGGGTATAAGCCTCCAGGATCAGGATGCCGCCGGGTTTCAGGGTGCGCACCACCTGGCGATGCAGGTGCGGGCGACCCGCCTTGGGCACATGGCAGAAGATTGACACCACCGCATCGAAGGCCTCGTCGGCGAAGGTGTGCTCCGTGAGGTCGGCGACCAGGGTCTCGAGGGGCACGCCCTCCCGCTCGGCCAGCCGGGCCGCCTTGCGCAGGCCGACCGCGGAGGCATCCACAGAGAGGACCCGATGGCCGAGCTTGGCCAGGTAGACGCCGTTGCGCCCTTCGCCATCGGCCAGGCACAGCACCTTCTTCGGCGGCTCGCCGATCAGGCCCACCTGTTCGCCCAAGAAGTCGTTGGGCTCGGTGCCGTAGACGTAGTCGTCGGTGTCGTAGCGTTCATCCCACATGACTGTCCCTCGAATATGGCTATCGATATAGCTTACCGAGAATACCAAGGGTCGGGGGCGGCGTCTGCGGGAGGGTGCGGAGTGCTACGCTTGGGGTTCATCACCCGTCACAAACGCCAGCCTTTCCTGCCTGCCTTGCTTCCTTCTCACCGCCATCTCCTGCCGCTGGCCTGGTCTCGGCAGTGCGACGCCCCGGCCGGTGCCGCCGGAATGACGCGTATGCGCTGACTCAACAGGCCCAGCGGCACCTGTTCGATGGCACTACGGAAGACCTTGTACAGCAGTTTGACGGCACGATACCAACCGTTCACTCGCTTCCGGGACCACCCTATAGCCAGGCGAAATCAAGGAGCCTCCAGGCTCCCTGCTTACCGAGGCAACTACGCGAGGGTTCTTGTACCGAACTCTTCGGTGTCGCTATCCGCCTGCTGGGCCTCGCTGTAGCGGGGGCCGGCCACTTGGTCCGGTGTCATCATGGCGTTCAGCCGGGTCACGGTTTCTGGCGTCAGGCGGATATCCTCTGCCGCCAGGTTCTCGCGCATGTGAGCGCTGGAGCGGGAGCCGGGAATCGGAAGGATGTCGTTTCCCTGCGCCTTGAGCCAGGCCAGCGCCAGTTGGCTTCCCGTCACGCCGAGTTCCTCCGCCACGGCCATGAAGTCCGCCAGCAGGCTCAGGTTGCGGGGGTAGTTCTCGGCGCTGAAGCGCGGCAAGGCGCGGCGAATGTCGCTCTCCTCGAGGCATTGCCTTTCCTTGACCGCTCCCGCCAGGAAGCCTCTGCCCAGCGGGCTGAAGGCGACCAGCGCGGTGCCTGACGCACGACAGGCGGCGATCAGCGCGATTTCGGGATTACGCGTCCACAAGGCGTATTCGGACTGCACCGCCGCGATGGGATGCTCGGCGGTGGCGCGGCGCAGGGTGGTCGCGGATACCTCGGATAGCCCGACGGCGCGTATCTTGCCTTCCTGTACCAGCCGCTCCAGGGCGCCGACGCTTTCCTCGATGGGTACCTGGCGGTCCAGTCGGTGAAGGTAATACAGGTCCAGATAATCGGTGCACAGGCGCTGAAGGCTCGCTTCGCACTGACGGCGGATCGTGTCGGGACGCCCGTCGATGACCTTCTTGCCGAGCTGCGGGTCGATGGCCATGCCGCATTTGCTGGCGAGCAGGACCTGGTGACGCTTGCCCTGAAGCGCCCGGCCCAGCAGGCGCTCGTTGGCGGTGGCCCCGTAGAGGGTCGCGGTATCGAAGTGGCGATAGCCCATGTCGAATGCCGCGTCGAGCGCGCGCCGCGCCTCGGGTTCGGGAACGGGGGTTCCGTAGGCATGGGAGAGGTTCATGCAGCCCAGGCCGATGGTGGGCGAAGAGACTTCCTTGAGGCGATCAAAGAGCGTCATCACGGAGTTCCTTTTAATTCTTCGATCTCATGTGGCGATATCACCAAAGAATAACAGCTGCCCGTCGGACGCCGCCATCGCCCGCGGGTATGCTGTACAGGGTGATGCCGACGCCGTGAGGCGTGCGTGGCCGCCCAGGCAGTGCGACTCGACGACATCACGGACCCAGGAGCGCCAAGTCAGGCCATGTCCTCGTCACCTTCATCCAGAGTGTCTTACCCCCGTTTTCTTTCCCCGCGCTACCGGGTGCTGCTGGCCGGAGTTTTCAGCCAACTCCTGTGCATTGGGGTAGCGCGTTTCGCCTACACCCCGCTGTTGCCGGTGATGCAGCAGCAGACCTGGTTGAGCGATGCCCAGGGCGGCTGGCTGGCCGCCCTCAACTACGCCGGCTACATGCTCGGCGCGCTGGTGGCGGCCTCCCTCCACAGCATCCGGCTCAAGGACACCCTCTACCGCCTCACCCTGCTACTGGCGGTGTTCTCCACCGCCGGTATGGCCCTGGCCGACAGCTTCTGGCTGTGGGCGGTCATGCGCTTCGTTGCCGGGTTCTCCAGCAGCGGCGCGATGCTGCTGGCCTCGGGGCTGATCCTGCACTGGCTGATCAGCCACGGTCAGCGCGGCGAGCTGGGTATTCACTTCGCCGGGGTGGGCCTGGGCATGCTGTTGGCGGCCCTGGCAGTGGAGCTGATGCTGCGCCTCGCCTTCGACTGGCAGGCCCAATGGTGGGGCTTCACCCTGCTGGCAGTGGCGCTGCTGGTGCCGGCCTGGCGCTGGCTGCCGCGGCCCGCGAAGCCGGTGGCGGGTAGCGGTGGCAGCAGTCATCAGCAGGTCTCTCCGCCCTCGCGCACCTTCATGCGGCTGATGCTGGCCGCCTACTTCTGCGCCGGCTACGGTTACGTAATCAGCGCCACCTTCATCGTCGCCATCGTCGAACGCGAGCCGCTGCTGGCCGGCGCCGGCAACTGGACCTTCGCCCTGGTGGGGCTGGCCGCCGCCCCCGGGGTGATGCTGTGGGACCTGATCGCCCGGCGCTTCGGCTACCTGGGCGCGCTGATCAGTGCCATGGCCCTACAGGTTGTGGGCATCGTGCTGCCGGCTCTGACCCAAAGCCTTGCCGGTGTACTGATCAGCGCCGTGCTCTACGGTGGTACCTTCCTGGGTTGCGTGAGCCTGGTGCTGACAATGGCCGGCCGGCTCTACCCGCAGAGCCCCGCTCGGATGATGGGGCGCATGACCCTGGCCTACGGCGTGGCGCAGATCATCGCCCCAGCACTCACCGGCATGCTCGCCGAGGCCACCGGGCACTACGACACGGGCCTATGGCTGGCCGGCGGCTTTGTGGCCCTGGGCGCGCTGCTGCTGATCTGGTTGCGCGCGGTAGACCAGACCGCCCAGCGGCTGGATGATGAGGCTAAGGCGCTCCCGGCGGGGTGAGACAGAAACCCAGGAACCCGCCTTCTGGTGCTGGTGGTGCTGCCCGAGCGCTACTCGCGCTTGATTCTGTTGTTCTATGGCACTTGGAACGACCCCGGGTAGCGCACCAACATCCGGTTGGTGCGCGATATCCACGACGACGTTGACCGCTTCCCTCCCTGAAGGAAGAGGAGCAGTCAACCTGGATCCATCGGTATGGCGACGCTAGCGTGGAAAAGCAGCGTCGCGACAGGGGTAGCACCCTGCAAGATGCTCCGGCTTGGCCTGTCTTTTCATTGCTCACAGGGAACGTGCTTATGTCTCAATCCCACGAAAAAAGCTCTGACCTGAGGCTGGTGCCGGCGCTGGTGGCGATCGTGATAGGCGTGGTGGTGTGGTTGCTGCCACAGCCGGCCGATGTGTCCGACCAGGGCTGGCTGATGCTGGCCATGTTCATCGGCACCATTGCCGCCATCATCGGCAAGGCCATGCCGATCGGTGCGATCTCGATTATCGCCATCGCGATGGTGGCCGCCTCGGGTGTGACCAGTGACAATCCTGGCGATGCCATCAACGATGCGCTGGGCAGTTTTACCAGCCCGCTGATCTGGCTGATCGCGATTGCCATCATGATCTCCCGGGGCTTGATCAAGACGGGCTTGGGGGCGCGCATCGGTTACTATTTCATCTCGATATTCGGCAAACGAACCTTGGGCATCGGCTACGCGCTGGCCCTCTCGGAACTGACGATCGCGCCGGTGACCCCAAGCAACACCGCCCGCGGGGGTGGGATCATTCACCCGATCATGCTGTCGATTGCCCACAGCTTCGGTTCAACGCCCGAGAACAACAATACCGGCAAGATCGGCAAGTATCTGGCACTGGTGAACTACCATGCCAACCCGATTACCTCTGCCATGTTCATCACCGCCACGGCGCCCAACCCGCTGACGGTCAAGCTGATAGCAGATGCCACGGGGGCGGCGATCACGCTGAGCTGGACCACCTGGGCGCTGGCCATGCTGCTGCCGGGCCTGGTGGCGATTGCCCTGATGCCGCTGGTGCTTTACGTGTTCTATCCGCCTGAGATCAAGAGGACGGATGATGCGACCAGTTTTGCCCGTCAAAAGCTGGCCGATCTGGGACAGGTGACGCGGGACGAGAAAATTATGCTCGGCGTTTTCCTGACGCTGCTGCTGCTGTGGGCTGACGTGCCCATGTGGCTGTTCGGCGAAGGCTTCCAGCTCAACCCCACCACCACGGCCTTCATTGGCTTGTCCATTCTTCTGCTGACCGGTGTGCTGACCTGGCAGGATGTTCTTAGTGAGAAAAGCGCCTGGGATACGCTAGTGTGGTTCGGTGCGCTGGTCATGATGGCTTCCCAGCTTAACCAGCTTGGTGTTATCACCTGGTTCTCCTCCTCCATTCAGGATCTGATTATTCAGACGGGTATCGGATGGCTAGGGTCCAGTGCGGTGTTGGTGGTGGTGTTCCTCTACTCTCACTATTTCTTCGCCAGCACCACAGCGCATATTACCGCCATGATGGGGGCGTTTCTGACGGTCGGGCTTGCCATGGGAGCGCCGGCAATGCCGTTCGTTCTGATGATGGCAGCGGTCTCTTCCATCATGATGACCCTGACTCACTATGCCACCGGTACGTCGCCTGTCATCTTCGGCTCCCACTATGTTGAACTGGGTGAATGGTGGCGAGCCGGCTTCATCATGAGCGTGGTCAACCTTCTGGTATGGGTAGTGGTGGGCGGTCTATGGTGGAAGCTGCTTGGCTACTGGTGAGTAGGCTCCGCCATGTTGCAGGTGCCCTGCTGATCGTCATCGCCGCCCTGACCGGGGCGGCCTTTTCTGCCTGTTGCGTGCGGCTGTGGCGTGCCGTCAACGTCTGGCTCCTGGTGATGGCAGGTTTCGCGTTGTTTCTGAGAGCTGCTTTTGCTTGGTGATCCCATTTCAGCAGGCGCATGAGCAGTCGGGCCACGAGAAGAAGCCCCGCTATGGCGGGGAGCGCAGCACCCGATCCCCGCGCTATATGTAAAAGAGGTGGGGCTTTATCGTACTCGTCGTCAGGATCACCCGGTGGCTGCTGCCATCAGTCGACTGGCGTGCCAGGCGATCATGCGTTCCTCGTCGGTGGGGATGACCCAGGCGCCGACGCGGCTGTCGGGGCGGGAAATGCAGGCAGCACCGCGGCGATTGGCGTCGTGGTTCAACTCAACGCCGAGCCAGGCGCAGCCCCGGACGATGGCCTGGCGCACCGGGGGCGCCCGCTCGCCGATGCCGGCGGTGAACACCAGGTGATCCAGCCCGCCCATGGCGGCGGCGAGGCTGCCGATCTCGCGGACGATGCGATAGACGAACAGGTCGATCGCCTCCCGCGCCTCGACGGCGTCGCTTTCCAGCAGTTGACGCATGTCGCCGCTGATGCCGGAAACGCCGAGCAGGCCGGAGCGTGAGTAGAGCAGGTCGCTGACCTCGTCGACGCTCATGCCTTCCTCGCCGATCAGGTGCAGGACCAGGCCGGCATCCAGGCTGCCGCAGCGGGTGCCCATGGGCAGGCCGTCGAGCGCGGTGAAGCCCATGGTCGAGCCCACGCTCTGGCCATCCTGTATGGCGCAGAGGCTAGCACCGTTGCCGAGGTGGGCGACCACCACCCGCCCGGCGGGTTTGCCGTTCAAGTGACGCGGCAGCAGGCGATTGATGTAGTCGTAGGAGAGCCCGTGAAAGCCGTAGCGAATCAGGCCCCTGGCGGTCATTTCACGAGGCAGGGCGAAGTGCCTGGCCACGGCCGGCTGGGTGGTGTGAAAGGCGGTGTCGAAACAGGCTATCTGAGTGATCTCGGGAAGACGCTCGGTCAGGCGCCTGATCGGCTCGAGGCCGTAGGACTGATGCAGCGGAGCCAGGGGCTCGAGGGTCTGCAGTTCGTCGACGATCGCCGCGTCGAGTACCACCGGTTCCTGGAAGCGGCGTCCGCCGTGCACCACGCGATGGCCGACCACGGCGATATCGTCGAGATCGGGACGCTCATCGATCCAATCGAGCAGCCGCATCAGGGCATCGTGATGATCCAGTGTGGGGGGCAGGTCGCTGAAGGGGCCGGCCTGCACCGACTGACCCTCGGCGTCCTTCAGGCGGGCGGCGGAGGCGGCCTGGCTCTCGCCCAGCCCTGTAAGCTTGCCTTGATAACGCAGCGTGAGGCTGGCGAGGTCGTCATCATCCGCGTCGGGTGGGGCAAACAGGGCGAACTTGAGGCTCGATGAGCCGCTGTTGATGACCACGATATCGCCCATCTCAATTCTCCCGTTTGCGCGCGGCGCCCTGGCGTTGCTGATAGTCGGCCAGCAGCAGCGCCAGGGCGCAGGAGGCCATGCGTGTGATGGCTTCGTCGGCGCGGCTGGTCAGCACGATCGGTACCCTGGCGCCCAGCACGATGCCGGCACCGGTGGCGTCGGCCAGGTAGGTGAGCTGCTTCATCAGCATGTTGGCGGCCTCGAGGTCCGGGGCGACCAGAACATCGGCCTTGCCGGCCACCGGCGATACGATGTGCTTGGCCTCGGCGGCGGCCTCGGAGACGGCGTTGTCGAAGGCCAGCGGGCCATCGAGGGTGCCGCCGGTGATCTGGCCGCGTTCGGCCATCTTGCAGAGTGCGGCGGCATCCAGGGTGGAGGTGATCTTGGGATTGATGGTTTCCACCGCCGAGAGTATCGCCACCTTGGGGTCGGCGTTGCCCAGCGCATGGGCCAGCTCGATGACGTTCTGCACGATGTCGCGCTTGTGGATGAGGGTGGGGTAGATGTTGATGGCGGCGTCGGTGATGAACAGCGGACGCGGATAGGTGGGCACGTCGAAGGCCATCACGTGGCTGATGCAGCGTTCGGTGCGCAGGCCGCTCTCGCGCTTGAACACTTCGCGCATCAGTTCGTCGGTATGCAGGGCGCCCTTCATCAGCGAGGCGGCGCGGCCCTCGCGGACCAGCGCCACGGCCTTTTCCGCCGCGGCGTGGCTGTGGGGTGTATCGATCACTTCGAACGAACGGATATCGACCTCGGCGGCGTCGGCGGCCGCCTGGATCTTGCCGGCGGGACCCACCAGCAGGGGCTTGATCAGCCCATGTTCGGTGGCGGCCACGGCCCCCAATAGCGATTCGCGATCCACCGGGTGGACCACGGCCATGGTGATGGGCTCGGGGTGATCGGCGGCGGTCAGGATCTCGTGCAAACGGCCGCGCTCGGCGAGGCGAAACTCGGGCATCACGGTGCGCGGCCGCCGGATCTTCTCGGTCGGGGCGAGCACGTGGGCCTGGCCCTCGATGACCGCCTTGCCCTTCTGGTTCTCGCAGCGGCACTCCAGGTCGAGTTGCTTCTTCGCCTCGTCCTTCGCCGTGACCCTGACGCATACCTTGAGCACGTCTCCAAGGTTGACCGGGGCGTGAAACGTCAACGTCTGCCCCAGGTAGACGGTGCCTGGCCCGGGAAGCTGGGTGCCGAGCACCGTGGAGATCAGCGCACCGCCCCACATGCCGTGGGCGATCACCTCCTGAAAGCGCGTGCTGCGGGCGAAGTCGTCGTCGACATGGGCCGGGTTGATGTCGCCGGACATGATCGCGAACAACTTGATGTCGTCCATGGTCAGGCGCTTCTCGAGACACGCCTGGTCGCCGATCTGGATCTCGTCGAAGGTGCGGTTCTCGATATAGCCATCGTCGCCTGTCGCGCTCATTTTCCGCTCCTTGCCTTTCTTCGCCATTGTCTTCGCCATCACTTCGATTGCGACGTTGATTCATTGCATTGCAGCACAGGCTAACCTAGAGGTGTGACCGCTGCAGTACAATGATGTGGATCAAGAGGTTCATCCCGAAGTGCAGGCTTCGCGAGGTATCAACAAGTTAAGTTTGGCCTCCCGATGATCCACGACGCTCAAGGAGCTTTTAGCATGGTTTCGGATAAGGTTTCAGACGTGGCTTCGGGCGTCGCTTCGAACGTGGTTTCAGACGTGGCTTCGGGCGTCGCTTCGAACAAGGCTTCGGCGACGCCTTTCGACAAGACGCTCGCCGCCCTGGACGCCCGCCACGCCGAGGACCCGCGCCAGGTCGAGGTGGACGGCGAGTGCCTTCCCCAGGAGCTATGGCACGGACGGCGGATGAGCGCCTGGCTCGAGCGGCTGCACGGCTCGCCTGATGAGTTAACGCAGCTGGCGGTCCGCGGCCAGCATCTCCAGCGTTGGCAGGTGTCGCGCCACGAGTACCCCGAAGGCCGGGTGGGCTATCTCACCTGGCGACGCGACCAGGGCCGGCGTGCCGGCGAGACGACCGCCAGGCTCATGCAGGAGGCCGGTTATGCACCCGAGGAGGCCGAGCGGGTGTCACGCATGATCCGCAAGCAGGGGCTGGGCCGCGACGAGGGCACCCAGGCGGT
>DATISN010000070.1:0-4251 GCA_035581765.1 Halomonas sp. | reverse complement strand
TTCGCCGCCGCGATGCCGTTGCCGGTGACCTCGGCGGGGCGCAGGAAGGGCAGCGCCAGGCACCAGGCGCGTGTCTGGCCTTCGCTGTCGGTGAGCGGCACCAGCAGACGCTCGGCGTCGAGCCGGCCGTCATCCAGCCAGCTGACCCGGCCCAGGGCGTGGGTGCGCAGGCGGCGCATCAGCGGTGCCGGCAGCTCGATGCGGTTGCCGCTGTCGTGGTTGCCGGCGATCATCACGATGTCGAGCCGGGGCAGACGCTCGTGGGCGCCGACGATGAAGTCGTAGAGCAGCGCCTGAGCTTGCAGCGAGGGATTGACCACGTCGAAGACGTCGCCGGCCACCAGCAGGGCATCGGCCTGGCGTTCTTCCAGGGTGTCGAGCAGCCAGGCGAGAAAAGCGCGGTGCTCGGTGTGACGCTCCTGACCATGGAAGCTTTGGCCCAAGTGCCAGTCGGCGGTATGGATCAGTCTCAGCATCGGTTCCCCGGTATACCGTCACGCAGTAAAAGCCGTAGTCTAACCCGAGCGATGCCGACGAATCAGGGAGCGACGATGTCTACCACCCCCTTGCACGAATGGAATCTTGCCCCGGTGGAGGCCATTGCCCTCCAGAAACAACTCGCCGTTAGCCTCGAACGCGAGGATCGCCTCGATCCGGTGACCCGCATCGCCGGGGTGGATATCGGTTTCGAGGAGGGCGGCGAAATCACCCGCGCCGCCGTGGTCGTGCTGACCTGGCCGGAGCTTGCACTGGTCGAGCAGGTGGTCCATCGCGAGCCGACTCGCATGCCCTATGTGCCGGGCCTGTTGTCGTTTCGCGAGATACCCGCGGCATTGGCCGCCTTCGACAGGCTTGCCGTCCGTCCCGAGCTGGTGATGGTCGATGGCCATGGCATCGCCCATCCGCGTCGCCTGGGGGTCGCGGCCCATCTTGGGCTATGGCTTGATCTGCCGACGATCGGCGTGGCGAAATCACGCCTCTGCGGCCGTTACGGCGAGGTGGGCGAGGCACGCGGCGACTGGACGCCCTTGCTCGATCGCCGCGAGACCATCGGTGCGGTACTGCGCTCGCGGGTGGGCGTCAAGCCGCTGTTCATCTCGCCGGGCCATCGGCTGTGTCTCGATACGGCGCTGAGCTGGGTGGTGGCTTGCCTGGGGCGGACCAAGCTGCCGGAGCCGACCCGGCTGGCCGATCGACTGGCCTCGCGACGCGGCACGATGCCAGAGACATCACCGCTGGGGTTAGACGATATCCAGTGACGTTTTCCGGCTGGGCGCGGGAAATGCGGCATCGAGCCGCTTCAGGGCGTCATCATCGAGGGCGATGCCGAGGGCGTCGGCATTTTGTGTAACGTGCGCGCTCTGCACCGCCTTGGGGATGGCGATCACGTCACGACGGGCGTCGCCACGACGTCCATCGACCGGCCGAATCGCCCAGGCCAGTAGGAGCTGGGCGGGGGTGATGCCCAGCTCATCGGCGACGTCCAGAACCGCAGGGTGGGTGAGCAATTCGCGGCGCAGGCCGCCGGCCTGGGCCAGCGGGCAATAGGCCATCGTGGGCATGGCGCGGCGGCGCTGCCAGGGCAAAAGGGTGTGTTCGATGCCTCGGGAGCCGAGATGATAGAGCACCTGGTTGACCGCGCACTGGTCACCGCCAAGGGTAGCCTCGAGGGCTTCCATCTCATCGACATCGAAGTTGGAGACGCCAAAGCGACGGATCTTGCCACTCTCGCGCAGCCGCTCGAAGGCGTCCAGCGTTTCCTCTAGCGGGATATCGCCGGGCCAATGCAGCAGGTAGAGATCCAGATGGTCGGTTTTCAGCCGCGAGAGGCTTCGCTCACAGGCGGCGATCGCACCGTCGCGCCCGGCGTTCCAGGGATAGACCTTGGACACCACGAAGGCCTGGTCACGGCGGCCGGCGAGCGCCTCGCCCACGACCTCCTCGGCGCCGCCGTCGCCGTACATCTCGGCGGTGTCGATCAGCGTCAGGCCGAGCTCGAGCCCCTGTTGCAGCGCGCGTACCTCGTCGCGACGCGGCACTAGCCCCTCGCCCATGTACCAGGTGCCCTGGCCGATGGCGGGCAGTTCAATCGAGGGTTCATGGGCAGTGGCCGCAAGGCTGACGTGCGGGGAACGTGACGTCATGAGGCGTCTCCTGAGTGACGACCTGGTGGTTGAAAGGCATGCCTTCAGGCTGGGACAGGAGATGCAACTTTGCAATCCGCACCCAGCCGACGGACCATACGGCATCTTCCCCTGCTTGCCGAGCCTGACCATGACCGCTTCCGCCCCCCTCGCGTCGACCCGTGCCTGGATCGAGACCTTCGTGGTCGCTCACGAAATCTGCCCCTTCGCCGGACGTGAATTGGAGCGGGACACGATCCGCTATGTCGAGGTCGCGGCCGGCGACTGGGAGGCCGCGCTGCTTCAGCTTATCGAGGAGTGCCAGCGGCTGGACGACGAGCCGGGTATCGAGACCACCTTGTTGGTGCTCACGAGCGGCGTCGAAGATTTCGACGATTACCTCGACCTGCTGGCCATCGCCGAGGCGTTGATGGTGGAGCAGGGCTACGAGGGGGTGTATCAGTTGGCCAGCTTTCATCCCGACTACTGTTTCGAGGACGCCGAGCCAGACGATCCTGCCAATTTCACCAATCGCTCGCCCTGGCCAATGCTGCACCTGTTGCGTGAGGCGAGCGTGGAGCAAGCCGTTTCCCACCATGCAGATGCCGAGGCGATTCCCGAGCGCAATATTGCCGAGATGCGCCGACTCGGGCACGCTCAGCTGTCGCGTCGTCTGGCGGATCTGCAAGGGCAGAAGGCCGACGAGGCCTGAGCCAGGTCCAGGGCTTCGCGTCGTTTGAATTACCGTTAGATCGCTACCCAACCAAAGCTTTCGCTCAAAAATCCACGCTTTCGCTCAACGATTCAGCAATTCAGTTATTCAATAAGGAGTTCGCATGCAACAGGTTACCCGTGCCGGCACGCCGGTCGACGTCGATGGCAGTTTCCCGGCGGCCGGTCAGGCGGCGCCGCCGCTCACGCTGACCGATACGGATCTCGCCGACGTGACGCTGGCGAACTGGGCCGGCAAGCGCAAGGTGCTCAATATCCTCCCGAGCGTCGATACGCCTACCTGTGCGATGTCCACGCGTCGCTTCAACGAGCTGGCCTCAAAGATGGCGAACACCGTGGTGCTGGTGGTGTCGGCAGACCTTCCCTTCGCAGCCAAGCGCTTCTGCGGTGCCGAAGGACTGGATGAGGTCGAGACCCTCTCGACCTTTCGCCATCCTGCCTTCCACAAGGACTGGGGAGTCGCCCTTTGCAGCGGTCCGATGTCGGGCCTGTGTGCCCGCGCGGTGGTAGTGCTCGACGAACATGACAGGGTGATCCATAGTCAGTTGGTCGAGGAGATCAAGGAGCAGCCGGACTATGACGCAGCGCTGAACGCACTGAGCTGACTTTACGGGTCGAGCCAGTGTTTCATCGCTGACCACCGGCGCCGGGTTGATAATCCGGCCTTGTGCACCCATCTAGGGGGAATGGCTTGATGCCATCCACCATTTATCGGGAGACGTTTCATGAGCATCACCAAGACAGCCTCCGCCCGCTGGCAGGGCGGGTTGAAGAACGGCAAGGGAACGATATCCACCGAAAGCGGCGTACTGAAAGAAGTACCGTACGGGTTCAAGCAGCGCTTCGAAGGTCAGCCAGGCTCCAACCCCGAGGAGCTGATCGGCGCGGCCCATGCCAGCTGTTTTTCCATGGCGCTGTCGCTGATCCTGGGTGAAGCCGACATGGAAGCCGAGAGCATCGATACCAAGGCCACGGTCACGCTCGAGCAGGATGACGATGGTTTCAGCATCCCGGCCATTCACCTCGAGACCCGTGTACGCATGCCCGGCGCCGACCAGGCCGCCTTCGAGGAGGCCGCCGAGAAGGCCAAGGCGGGCTGCCCGGTGTCCAAGCTGTTCAATGCCAAGATCACCTTGAAGGCCACCCTCGATAATTGATACGAGGCGCGCTTGAATGATTGTAACGGCCACCTGCGGGTGGCCGTTTTCATGGTGCGCTTCTCGACGCGAAGCGTTTCATGACCTCAAGCGTTTCATGACCTTCAGGGTCGGTCGGCGGCCTCGATCAAGGCGCGTATCAAGCGCTGCTGGGGTCGGTTGAAGATCAGCCATTCCGGGTGCCATTGCACGCCGATCAGGAAGGTATGCTCGCGCGACTCGATCCCCTGCACCAGGCC
>DATISN010000069.1:0-1898 GCA_035581765.1 Halomonas sp. | reverse complement strand
GAGGCCGAGCGGCTTCCCGAACCTCCCGCAGAGCCCCTGCCAGCCCCCGAACCGTCACCCTTGCCAGACAGTCAGCTGACATTGCCAGAGCCAGACCTCGCCGATATCGACCTGCCAGCGGTGTCGCTCGATGAGCCTTTGCCGCCATTGACCGAACAGGCACCGGAGCCGCAGCTCGAGCCAGAACCGGCACCCGAACCAGCTACTGAGCCTAGGCCTGAGCCAGCGTCTGAACCGGCGCCCGAGCCCACTCCCGACGCCCCGCCCGACGCGACAGCGGACACTGCGACCAGCCCTCCAGCGGGTGACACGTCGTCTTCAAGTGACGGCGCAGCGTCGGAGGCAGCGGATGTCCCGGTCGAAGTGGGACAGGTGACGCCGACGAGCCAGGTACCGCCGGAATACCCATCGCGCGCTCAGCGACGGGGCATGGAAGGCTTCGTCGAACTCGAATTCGTCATCCGGCGCGACGGGCGCGTCGATCCGGGGTCGATCAGGGTGGTGAAGGCCAACCCCCGCCACATCTTCGATAAGGCGGCGCTAGAGGCAGTCAGGCAATGGCGCTTCGACACCTCGGGGCGCCTCCGCCAGGCCCGTCAGCGTCTGGAATTCCAGTTGAGATAGCCCCATGGCCATGCCTTACCAGACTGCACTCGTCACGCTGCTGCTTGGCGTCCTGATACCCGCCACCGGGTTGGCTCAGCCGGCGCTTCCCGGTAGTTTCATCACCGAGCTCGAAGCCCTGCAGGCACGCCTGGACGCAGGGGATACCACCGCGGTGAGCGATCGCGCCGCGACACAGGCCGAGCGTCTGGCCGGTGGCAATCCAGCCGATCGCTGGGCTCGGGCCTTGTACCTGCAGCTGGCCGCTCGCGCCGCCGTCCGTGACGGCCAGCCCGCCCAGGCCGCCGACCTGCTGGCCGAGGCGCGCACTATTGATGCCGCACCGGCACAATGGCGCCGTCGGCGCTTGCAGGAAGAGATCGGCCTGCGCCAGACGGCAGGGCAGTGGGATCGCGCCCTGGCCTTACTGGAGGATTACCTCGATGCCACCGCGGAGGCCGATATCTGGCGACGTGCCGCCTCGGTGGCGCAGCGTGCGGATGCCCCGGGGCGAGCGGCGGCCATCTGGGACGCCGGTTGGCGTCTGGGTGTACTGAAAGGAAATGAGGATCTGTTGACCCTGGTCCGGCTTCACCTGGCGGGTGGCACGCCCGCTCGGGGCGCCGAGAGACTGGAGGACGCCATCGCCAGTGGTGAGCTTGCCGACGACCGGGCCAATCGCCGCCTGCTCGCCCAGGCATGGCAGGCCGCACGCGATCGAAGCGCGGCGCTCGAGGCGTGGCAGACGCTCGCGCGTCGCAGCGACGACGGCGAGGACTGGTTGCATCTCGGTCAGTTGGCGCTGGCCTGGGGCGAGTCGGCGCTCGCCCAGCGGGCGCTCGAGGAGGCGAACACACGTGGTGTCGAGCGGGCCGAGCAGTTGCTGGCCTCGCTAGACGAGTGAACGAAATGCGCTACTGCTAGATCGCAAGCTCCGTCCACACCGGCGCATGATCCGAGGGCTTTTCCATGCCGCGCAGGTCGTAGTCGATCCCGGCGTCGATGACATGGCCTGCCAGCGGCGCGCTGACCAGGATATGGTCGATACGCAGGCCGCGCTTGGGATCGCGCTCGAATCCCCTCGATCGATAGTCGAACCAGCTGAAACGATTGTCGATCTCGGGGTAGCGCAGCCGATAGCTGTCGCTGAGCCCCCAGGCCTTGATGCCTTCCAGCCATTCGCGTTCCACCGGCTGGAAGCTTGTCTTGCCCTCGCGCAGCCAGCGCCGGCGGTTGGCCTCGCCAATACCGATATCGATGTCCTGGGGCGAGATATTGAAATCGCCCATGATCGC
>DATISN010000068.1:0-2814 GCA_035581765.1 Halomonas sp. | reverse complement strand
GACGTCTCGATGAACATCCCCACCACCAGCAGCAGGCCATTCACGGCGAGCAGGAAGGCCCAGGGACTTTCGAACACCCGGTTGACCCAGTCGGCGATCTCGGCCGGCAGACCCGAGCGGCTGATCAGGAAACTGAACAGGGCCGCCGCGGCAATGATCAGCATCACCGCGGCCGTGGAGATCACGCTCTGCTTCAGGATCGCCCACAGATCCTGCACGTGCAGCTCGCGGTAAAGCAGACCGCCCACCACCAACGCATAGAACACCGCCACCGCCGAGGCCTCGGTGGGCGTGAAGATGCCGCCGTAGATGCCGCCGATCACCACCACCGGCATCAGGATCGCCGCCCAGGCGCGCTTGAAGGCCACGCTGAACACGCTGCGATCCTCGCGATCCTGCAGCCCATAGCCGCGCAGCTTGCAGAAAACATACAAGAACAGCAGCAAGGCGCTGCCGATGAGCACCCCGGGGCCGATGCCGGCGATGAACAGCTGACCGATCGAGGTATCGGTACTGACGCCATAGAGAATCAGCGGGATCGACGGTGGGATCAGCACGCCCAGCTCCGCCGAGGAGGCCTGGATCGAGGCCGCCAGCGGCTTGGGGTAGCCGTGCTTGACCATCGCCGGAATCAGGATGGCGCCGATGGCGAAGGTGGTCGCCACGCTGGAGCCCGACACCGCCGCGAACATCATGCAGGTCAGCACGCAGCTCATCGCCAGGCCGCCCTGGACACCGCCGACGATCGACTTGGCGAGATCGACGAGACGGCTGGAAATGCCGCCGGCCGCCATCAGGTTGCCGGCGAGAATAAAGAAGGGAATCGCCATCAGCGGGAAATGGTCGATGCCCACGAACATCTGCTGCGGCACCATCAGCAGCGGCAGACGCGAGAAGAATTCGATGCCGATGATCGAGGCCAGCAGGATCGACATGGCGATCGGGACACCGACCGCAAACAGGATGACTAGCGACAGACCGATGACCAGGTTCATGAGCGCTCCCCTCCCTCGGCGGGCTGGGTCAGCTCGCCCGACTCAAGGCGCGACTGGGCCTGTCTGACCGCGTCAGTTTCCGCCTCGGGCGCCACTTCACTGTTTTCCGGGCCGAGTTTCTCAAGCCCCATCGATTGCGCCAGTAGCCTGGCAATCACCGCGACCATGGCGAAGGCACTCCCGGTGGGAATCGCCGCGTAGGCCCAGGCGATCGACATGCCCAGGCCTGACAGCATCTGGCTGCGCACCCGCAGCGTCATCTGGATGCCGTACACCATCAGGACCCCCAGCACCAGCAGGCAGCAGGCGCCAATGGCCAGCTCCAGGGCCAGCAGCGTGCGGCGCGGCATCAACTTGTAGATCAGCTCCACGGCCATCATGTAGCCACCGCGAAAGGTCGCGGCCGCACCCATGAACACGCACCAGATCATGGCGGCGCGCGCAATCACTTCCGACCAGGTGGAAGGCGCGTTGAAGATGAAGCGCGTCAGGACCTGAAAGAAACCCAGCGACACGGAGATGACCAGCATCACCACCGCGATCACCAGTGCCAGCCGGGTCAGCAGGCTTTCCAGGCGAAGAAACCAGGAGAGCATCGGGATCACCTTGTCAGAAAAGGAAACCTCCGGCGTGGTCGCCGGAGGATAGGTGGGATCAGCAGTCGCTGGCGCGGATACGGTCCAGCATCTCGCTGCCGTACTCATCGGTGTAGATTTCGTAGGCGGGCTCGACGGCCTTCTGGAACGGCGCCGGGTCGACATCGGTCTTGACGGTCATGCCCTTCTCGCGCAGCAGCGCCACGCCTTCTTCCTCGAGACGGCTGACTTCCTCGCGAGTGGCCTCGGCCGACGCCTGCGCGGCCTGGTTGAACCACTCGCGCTCTTCGTCGCTCAGCCCATCGAGCAGGATCGGCGAGCCCATAATGGCGGCGGGCGAATAGACGTGGCCGGTGAGCGACAGATGATCCTGCACTTCCCAGAAGTTGGTCGCCACGATGACGGTGATGGGGTTTTCCTGGCCATCCACGGTACCCTGCTGCAGCGCCGTGAAGAGCTCGGGGAAGGCCATCGGGGTCGGGCTGGCACCCAACTGACGGAAGGCCTCTTGGTGCACCCGATTCTCCATGGTGCGCACCTTCAGCCCTTCCGCATCCTCCGGTGTGTTGATCTCGCGCTGGCTGTTGGTCATGTGGCGAAAGCCGTTTTCCGACCAGGCCAGGCCGACCAGGTCGTGTTCGCCCATCTTGGCCAACAGCTCATCGCCAATCTCGCCGTCGAGCAAGCAGCGCGCCTGGTCGTAGTCCTCGAACAGGAATGGCAGGTCGAGCACATAGGTCTCGGGCACGAAGTTGCCCAGCGGCCCGGTGGAGGTGATGACCACATCCACGGTGCCGATCTGCAGGCCTTCGATCATCGCCCGCTCGCCACCCAGCGAGCCGGAAGTATGCTCGGTGACCGTGAATTCACCATCCGAGAGCCGCTCAAGGGTCTCCTTGAAGGCATCGGCGCCCACCGAGTAATGGGAGCTGTCCGATAGGGTATGCCCCAGGTTCACCTCGGTAGCGGCCTGGGCGTGAAAGGCCATTGCCGTGGCGGCCAGGCCACCGATGGCGACGGTCAACGTGCGGCGTGCAAAACGTCTGGTCATGATACTGCCCTCTTGTTCTTGATAACGCTCGGATTGTCGGGTCGCCTGCGTCAAGGCAGGCGCTCACCTTGGGTTGTCGCCTGCCCGGTCAGCGGACGACTGGCTCACGGGCGCTCGTCAACGAACGCCTCGATGATCTCGCGAAAACTGCTGTCGCCCTCGAACCCCAGCC
>DATISN010000067.1:0-19587 GCA_035581765.1 Halomonas sp. | reverse complement strand
CCTCAAGTTGCGCCAACGTATGCGCGCCGAACTCAAGGCGATTCAGCGCAAGACCGGTATTACCTTTATCTATATCACCCACGACCAGGGCGAGGCGCTGACCATGTCCGACCGGGTGGCGGTGATGTCGGCGGGTCGCATTCAGCAGATCGCCGATCCGATGACCCTGTATCGCGCTCCGGCCACCGGCTTCGTGGCGGCCTTCGTGGGCGAGAACAACCGTCTGGAGGTCAAGGTGATCGACCGTCAGGGCGAGCGGGTGCGCCTGGACGCCGGGGCGCTCGGTGAGCTGGCCGGTCGGGCAGGCGTGGGCGTGGCGTTGAGAAATGGCGAACGCGTGGCGCTGTTCGTGCGCCCGGAGCATCTACGGCCGGCCACGGCCGATAGCCTCGGGCCGAAGCTTGACACCGAGATCGAGGCGGTACATTTCGAGGGCGCCTGGGTGATGCTGGAAACCCGGCTTTTTGCCTCGGGCGAGACGCTGCGCGTCCAGCTCGGCCATGAGGTCTCGCGGCACTATGCCGACGCCCTGGCCGTCGGGCAGCGCATGAGTTTCGGTTATGACCCGCAGGACGCCGTGGTGCTGCCCGACGACTGCAGCCCGGTGGTGGTCGACGCCACCGGCGAGGTCAGGGAGGCGAGCCGGAAGGAGGCGTCGCATGTTTAGGCAGCTCAAGGCGCGCTTCGGCGGCCCGCTCGCCATGGTGATCCTGACGCTGCTGGGCATCTGGCTGATCCTGATGGTGACCCTGCCGCAGCTGCAGATGATCGACTACTCCTTCCGTCCCAACCTGCTGCCCGCCCAACAGGGCGGTCCCGAGGATGGCTGGACGCTCGCCAACTACGTGACCCTCTTCAACAACGAGATTCACCGGGCGATCTTCTTCAAGACGCTCTGGTCGAGCGTGCTGGTGACCCTGCTGACGCTCGCGGTGAGCTATCCGCTGGCCTGGTACCTGGCCAAGGTGGCCACCCCCCGGCAGGCGGCACTGTGTCTGCTGCTGCTGATCATTCCCTTCTGGATCAACGAGATCCTGCGCATCTACTCCTGGTTCATCATTCTGGCGTTTCGCGGCCCCTTGAACGAGGTGCTGATGCTGCTGGGGCTGGTCGAGAGGCCGATCCGCTTTCTCAGCGGCGATGGCGGCGTGATGATCGGCATGGTCTACGCCTATATCCTGTTCATGGTCTTTCCCGTCTACAACGCCATCGAAAGCCTTGATGACAATCAGGTGCGCGCCGCGCGGGACCTGGGCGCGGGGACGCTGCGCACTCACCGGCGCATCGTCATCCCCCATGCCAAGCCCGGCATCGCCACCGGCTGCATCATGACCTTCATGCTCGCCGCCGGCAGTTACGCGGTGCCGGCGCTGCTGGGCTCGCCGGGGAGTCGCTGGTTTACCCAGATCATCTACAACTGGTTCTTCGAGGGAGGCAACTGGAACCAGGGCGCGGCCTACGCGTTTCTGCTGCTGGTGTTGTGCATCGGTTTCATGTCGCTGGTCATGAAGTTCTTCAAGGTCGGGCTGGGGGATATCGCCAAATGAAGGATACCGACGCGTGAGCTCGCAGAGACTGCTGGCGCTTAGCCTGCGCTTCTACGTGGTGGTGTTCTTCGGCTACCTGTTCCTGCCGTTGATCGTGATGGCGGCGGCGACCTTCAACGACAGCCGCTTTCCTACCGTGACGCCTTGGGGAGGCACGACCCTGCGCTGGTTCGGCGAGCTCGCCGCGGACGGCGGCATGTGGCAGGCGCTGGCCAACAGCGCGATCGTCGCCGCGGGAGTTCTCTGCCTGGCGGTACCCATCGGCATCGCCACGGCGCTGTTCCTCAATACCGTCTCCGGCCGTGCCAAGCCGTTTCTTTATGCGCTGATTCTCTCGCCCCTGCTGACGCCGGGGGTGATCATCGGCATCTCGACGCTGATCTTCTGGCGTGAACTGGGGGTTGGCGGCGGGCTTTTTCTGACCGTGCTGGGGCAATCCACCTTCATTGCCGCCTACGTCATGCTGATGGTGACGGCTCGCCTGCAGCGCTTCGATCGCACCATGGAGCGGGCTGCGCTGGACCTTGGCGCCAGCCAATGGCAGATGTTTCGCCGCATCCTGCTGCCCTACCTCAAGCCGGCGATCGTCTCGGCGGCGGTGATCGCCTTTTTGCAGTCTTTCGAGAACTACAATACCTCGCTGTTCGTGGTCGGCCACGACACCACCTTGACGGTCTATATCGCCTCCAAGGTACGCACCGGCCTGACCCCGGCCGTCAATGCCCTGGGCCTGATCCTGATCCTGGTCACGGTGGCGCTGGCCATCGCCTACGAGGTCAAACGGCGACGCGAAGCGGCACGAAGCGTGAGGGGCGTCTAGGCATTCTCGGGCGAGGACCAGACGCGGCCGAGGATCTCCAGTGCGGTGGCGATGATCGGCTCCTCGCGACGGTCGCGACGCCAGATAAAGCTGAGCGCGCAGGGCAGGCGGATGCCGTCGGCAACGCATAGGCCGCGTTCCTGCCGCTCGGCCATGGCGAGAGCATCGCGTGACAGGCTGAGGCCCACGCCGGCGCGCACCAGATCAAGCATGCAGACTTCCTGGTCTACCTGAGCCACGCTGTTGGGGGTAAGCCCCAAAGGCGCCAGCGCGCTCTGTAACAACCGGTGGTGGACAGAGTCCGCCGGGGTGACGATCCAGGGCAGCGCCGCGAGACTCGGCCAGTCGGCACTTGCCAGGCGATTGCCCCAGCCCGCCGGGGCGATCACGTGATAATGAAAATGAGTCAGTTCGCGGTGGACGATCTCAGGCTCGCCAGTGCCTTCGCCGGGGGCGGCGAGAAAGAAGCCCACGTCGAGTTCGCCGCGCCGAACACGCTCCAGGACGCAACCGCTCATGCCATGGTGCAGCTCGGTCTCCAGCTGCGGGGCGCGCTCCACCAGGCGATGCAGGAAGGCGCCCAGACGGATGAACTCGGGATCGACGATGGTGCCGATCTTCAGCCGGCCGTGCAGGGTGTGATGCAGGGCCTGCGCGCGCTGATGGAAGGCTGCCATCGCGGCCAGGGTCGTCTCGGCGGCGGGCAACAGGGCGTGGCCGTCAGCCGTCAACGTGAGCCCCTGGGGGCGTCGCTGAAACAGCGTCAGGGAGAGCGACGCCTGCAACTGCTTGAGCTTGAGGCTGACCGCCGGCTGCGTTAGATGAAGCCGCGTGGCGGCCCGTGAGACGCTGCCTTCCTGAGCAACCGTCACGAAGGCGCGAAGGGTCTGGATATCCTGCATGGGAGGGTCCGAAGTGATATGATATAAAATAATTTTATATTCAGGTTCGAATTTTCTCAATTGCTACTTGCCGCGACCCCGGTAAGCTGGCGAGTTATCTTCTTGCGTCTATCGCGCATGATTCACGATCAGAAACTGATTGCAACGCAACACCGATGAGGCCTCCATGACCACAGCTTCCATTACGCATTTCATCAACGGGCAACTGTCCAGCGGCGATTCCGGCCAGAGCCAGAACGTCTTCAATCCGGCCACCGGCAAGGTGAGCGGGCAGGTGGCCCTGGCGTCACACGGTGACGTCGATAAGGCAGTGTCCGCGGCCAAGGCGGCGTTTCCGGCCTGGGCCGACACTCCGCCGCTGCGTCGTGCCCGGGTCATGTTTCGCTTTCTCGAACTGCTCAACGCGCACAAGGATGAGCTGGCCAAGGCGATCACGCTTGAGCATGGCAAGGTCTTTACCGACGCCCAGGGCGAGGTAGCCCGCGGCATCGATATCGTCGAGTTCGCCTGCGGCATTCCGCAACTCCTCAAGGGCGACTACACCGAGCAGGTCAGCACCGGTATCGACAACTGGACGATGCGCCAGCCTCTAGGGGTCGTCGCCGGCATCACGCCATTCAACTTCCCGGTCATGGTGCCGATGTGGATGTTCCCCATCGCCATCGCCGCCGGTAACACCTTCATTCTCAAGCCCAGCCCGATCGACCCCAGCGCGTCGCTGTTGATCGCTGAGCTCCTCAAGCAGGCGGGCCTGCCCGATGGCGTCTTCAATGTCGTGCAGGGCGACAAGGCCTCCGTGGAGGCGCTGATCGAGCATCCCGACGTCAAGGCGCTCTCCTTCGTCGGCTCCACACCCATCGCCAACCTGATCTACGAGCGCGGCGCCCACCACGGCAAGCGCGTTCAGGCGCTGGGCGGCGCCAAGAATCATATGGTGGTCATGCCCGATGCCAACCAGGACAAGGCCCTCGATGCGCTGATCGGCGCGGGTTACGGCTCTGCCGGCGAGCGCTGCATGGCGATCAGCGTGGCAGTGCTGGTGGGTGACGTTGCCGACACGCTGGTGCCGCGGCTGGCCGAGCGGGCGAAGGCCCTGAAGGTCAAGAACGGCATGGAGCTCGATGCCGAGATGGGCCCCATCGTGACGTCCCAGGCGCATCAGCGCATCACCGGCTATATCGACAAGGGCGTGGAAGAGGGCGCCAAGCTGGTCGTCGACGGCCGCGATTTCGACGCCTCAAGCAGTGGCGACGATTGTGCCGAAGGCTTCTGGATGGGTGGCACCCTGTTCGATCACGTCACCCCGGAGATGACCATCTACAAGGAAGAGATCTTCGGCCCGGTGCTGGTCTGCGTGCGGGTGCCGGATATCGCCACCGCCATCCAGCTGATCAACGACCACGAGTTCGGCAACGGTGTCAGCTGCTTCACCGAGAGCGGTAGCGTGGCCCGTGAATTCGGTCGTCGCATTCAGGTGGGCATGGTCGGTATCAACGTGCCAATCCCGGTGCCCATGGCCTGGCACGGCTTCGGTGGCTGGAAGCGCTCGTTGTTCGGCGACACCCACGCCTACGGCGAAGAGGGCGTGCGCTTCTACACCAAGCAGAAGTCGATCATGCAGCGCTGGTCCGACTCCATCGATGCCGGTGCCGAGTTCGTCATGCCGACCTCCAAGTAAGTCATCGGAGCGTCGATCATGTCAGAACCAACCCAAGCATTCGATTACATCATCGTGGGGGCCGGCACCGCCGGCTGTCTGCTGGCCAACCGCCTGAGCGCTGATCCGGCCAACAGGGTGCTACTTATTGAAGCGGGCGGCCGAGACAACTACCACTGGATCCATATCCCGGTGGGCTATCTTTACTGCATCGACAACCCGCGCACCGACTGGCGTTACCGTACCGAGCCCGATCCCGGGCTGAACGGGCGCACACTGATCTATCCGCGTGGCAAGACCCTGGGTGGCTGCTCCAGCATCAACGGCATGCTCTACATCCGGGGGCAGGCGCGGGACTATGATCACTGGGCCGAGGTCACTGGGGAGAACGCCTGGCGCTGGGACAACTGTCTACCGGATTTCACCCGCCATGAAAGCCATTACCGCCTCGACGAGGACGGTGATGCCGATGACGCCCATCGCCAGTATCACGGGCAAGGCGGCGAGTGGCGGGTAGAGAAGCAGCGGCTTAAATGGCAGGTGCTCGATGATTTCGCCACGGCGGCCGTGGAGGCTGGCATCCCGCGTACTCGCGATTTCAATCGCGGCGACAACGAGGGTGTCGACTATTTCGAGGTCAACCAGCGCTCGGGCTGGCGCTGGAATACCTCCAAGGCTTTTTTGCGCACGGCCGAAAAGCGCGACAACCTCACGCTGTGGCACTCCACGCAGGTGCTGGGCCTAGTGACCGAGACAGTGCCGGATGTCGAGGTCCGTTGCCGGGGGGTGCGTGTCGAGCGCGAGGGCAAGGAAGTGGTTGCCCAGGCGGGTCGCGAGGTGATTCTCTCCGCCGGGGCCATCGGTACGCCGCAACTGTTGCAGCTCTCGGGGATCGGTCCGGCGGACTTGCTGGCCGAGCATGACATTCCGCTGGTGGCCGACCTGCCCGGGGTAGGGGAAAACCTGCAGGATCACCTGCAGATCCGCTCGGTGTACAAGGTCGAGGGGGCGAAAACGCTCAATACCATGGCCAACTCCTGGCTTGGCAAGGCCGGCATCGGGCTCGAGTATCTGCTCAAGCGCTCGGGTCCCATGAGCATGGCGCCGTCCCAGCTGTGCGCCTTCACCCGCAGTTCCGATGACTACACACACCCCAATCTCGAGTACCACGTTCAGCCGCTGAGCCTCGAGGCCTTCGGTCAGCCGCTCCATGACTACCCGGCGATCACCGCCAGCGTGTGCAACCTCAACCCGACCAGCCGTGGCACGGTGCGCATCAAGAGTCGCGATCCCCGCCAGGCGCCGGCCATCTCACCCAACTACCTGAGTACCCCGGAGGATCGTCAGGTGGCGGCGGATTCGTTGCGGGTCACCCGTCGGATTGCCGAACAGCCGGCCTTTGCCCGATATTCGCCGGAGGAGGTCAAGCCCGGGATGGCGTATCAGAGCGACGATGACCTGGCACGGCTGGCCGGCGACATCGGTACCACCATCTTCCACCCGGTAGGGACTGCCCGGATGGGGCGTGAGGACGATTCCCTGGCGGTGGTCGACCCGCATCTGAGGGTACGCGGCGTGGCGGGACTGCGCATCGTCGATGCCAGCGTCATGCCTACCATCACCAGTGGTAACACTAATTCACCCACGCTGATGATCGCCGAGAAGGCGGTAAACTGGATACTCTCGGGCGAGTGAGATATCTGGTGCTGGACGGTTGAGGCAAATAAGGATTGACGCGAGACGGTCAAAAGCGCATGATGCGCTCAGTTGGTTAGCAAGTCGAACATCGCAAGTGGTCATCGAAACGCTCTGTAGCATCGATTTCCCGGTGAAAGTTTCTTGTTTTACCCACTGCAATTCGGGTATCTCCCGGTACAATCTAAACGCTATTTGAGGATTTCAAAAATGGCTACTGGCACAGTTAAGTGGTTCAACGACACTAAAGGTTTTGGCTTCATTTCTCCGGACGACAACGGTGACGACCTGTTCGCTCACTTCTCCGAGATTCAAGCTGACGGCTTCAAGTCTCTGCAAGACGGTCAGAAGGTCTCCTTCGACGTCACCCAGGGCAAGAAAGGCCTCCAGGCTTCCAACATCCAGGTCGTCAACTGAGCCAACACTGGCTGAGTCTGTCTTGATCTGAATGGCATTGTCCTAGGGCAATGAAAAAAGGTCCGCGAAAGCGGGCCTTTTTTGCGTGGGTATCATTATGGTTTATATGACTATTTCGTATTAAAAAATTATTAAAAATAACTTTTTAGAATAAAAAGATGGCCTCACAATGGCTCCTTTGCCTGATGTGACTGATCCGCCCTATGCCGCTGGATACCTGGCTCGCCCTCATCGTTGTTACCGCCGTCTTTCCCTTGATGGCCTTCTCTCGTCACGGACCCGATATCGTACTGCTCGGCGCAGTGATCCTGCTGTTGACCCTGGGGGTGATCGAACCCGACCAGGCGCTGGCGGGGTTCTCCAGCAGTGGGCTATTCACCGTGGCGTTCATGTACGTGCTGGTCGCGAGCATCCGCGAGACGGGTGGCATCGACCTGATCATCCGCTATGTGCTCGGGCGTCCACGCGGTGAGACCAAGGCATTGATACGCCTGCTGCTGCCGGTGGCTTCGCTGAGCGCGTTTCTCAACAATACGCCGGTGGTCGCGACCTATATCCCCGCTGTTATGAGCTGGAGTCGACGGTTGCCCCTGCCCGCTCACCGTCTGCTGATGCCGTTGAGCTTCGCTTCCATCCTCGGCGGCACCATCACGCTTTTCGGCACCAGTACCAATCTGGTGGTGCACGGCCTGCTGATCGATCGCAACCCGTCCCTGGCCATGGGCCTGTTCGACATCGCCTGGGTGGGGGTCCCGGTGGCGGCAGTCGGCCTGATTTATCTGATCGTGCTGGGCCCTAGAATGCTCCCGGCGCGGCGCGGCGCCGCGGCATTGTTCGAGAACCCACGCGAGTTCACCGTCGAGATGGAAGTCGATGCGGCGGGTCCGCTGGTCGACAAGACCGTGGAGCAAGCCGGGTTGCGTCATCTCCGCGAGCTGTTTCTGGTCGAGATCGAGCGCGAGGGCAACGTGGTCAGTGTGGTCGGGCCCGGAGAGCGGCTGAAGGGCGGCGACCGGCTGGTCTTTGCCGGCACCAGCGAGGGGGCGGTGGAGTTGCAGCAGGTTCGCGGCCTGGTGCCGTCGCGTCATGGCGAGTCGAGCCTGGAGAAGGATTTCAAGGAGCGCCGCCTGGTGGAAGCCGTAGTGTCGGATCAGTGCCAGTTCGTCGGTCAGCGGATTCGCGACGGGCACTTTCGCACGCTCTACGGCGCCGCGGTGCTGGCGGTCTGTCGCGGTGGCGAACGCGTCGTCGGCAACCTCGGTCAGGTGCGCCTGCAGGCCGCTGATGTGCTGCTGCTGGAAGCGCGTCCGCCCTTTATCGAGCGCCATCGACAATCACGCGACTTCTTGCTGATCAGTCAGGTCAACGGTGCGGCGAGGCCGGTGCACGAAAAGGCCTGGCTGGCCTGGAGCATCCTGGCCGGTGTGGTCCTGCTTACGACGCTGGGCGTGATGAGCATGATGAACGCCGCGATGCTGGGCGCGGCTCTGTCACTGCTCACCGGCTGCTGCAGCGTGGGCGCAGCCAAGCGCGGCCTGGACACGCAAGTGCTGCTGACCATCGCTGCCTCTTTCGGCCTTGGCGCCGCCCTGGAAACGTCCGGTGCGGCGGGGGTGCTGGCCGGGAATGTGCTTGCCCTGGCCGGGGGCAATCCCTGGGCCTTGTTGGTGGCCACCTATATCGTGGTGGCGCTGCTCACGGCGCTGGTCACCAACAATGCCGCGGCGGTGATCACCTTTCCCATCGTCATGGCCAGCGCCGAGAGCCTGGGGGTCAATCCGATGCCCTTCGTAGTGGTGGTCATGTTCGCGGCCTCGGCCAGCTTCCTGACGCCCATCGGCTACCAGACCAACCTCATGGTCCAGGGGCCGGGTGGCTACCGTCTTGGAGACTTCCTGCGCTTGGGAGGCCCGCTCAACCTGCTGACGGGAGGTGTGGCACTGGCGCTGATTCCGCTGGTCTGGCCCTTCTGAGCGGTGGCGGGCCGTCTCGCCGCCGCGGCAGCTTTACGGTAGGGTAGCGGGGTTTTTACTTTTTTCTTCGCCCGATCTTCTTTGCCCGATGGTCTTGAAAGCCCGTCTTGAAAGATGATTTTGGAAGACTATTTCGAAAGACTATCTAGAAAGCCCAAGGAATTCCGCGCCCATGAGCAATCCCGGTGAACTGATCATCGAGCCGCGCAACGGCAAGCCTGCCGATGCCTGTTTCTTCATCCTGCATGGCCTGGGAGCCGACGGCCGCGATTTCGAGCCGCTGGTGCCGGCGCTGCCGCTGCCCGCCGATGCCAGCGTGCGGGTGATTCTCCCCCATGCGCCACGGCTGCCGGTGACCGTTAATGGCGGCATGGTCATGCCGGCCTGGTACGACATCCTCGAGATGAGCCTGGATCGCCGCGTCGACGAGCCGCAGCTGAAGACCTCCGCCAAGCGTATCCAGGCGCTGCTTCAGGCGCAGATTGACCAGGGCATCGACAGTCGGCGAATCCTGTTGGCCGGTTTCTCCCAGGGCGGCGCCGTGGCCTATGAGGCCGCGTTGTCGTTCGAGCGACCGCTCGGCGGGCTGCTGGCGATGTCGAGCTATTTCGCCACCGCCGACAGCATCACGCTTGCCGAGGCCAATCGGGGCTTGCCCATCGAGGTGCATCACGGCAACCTCGACCCGGTCGTGCCCGAGGCGCTGGGCAAGGCCGCCTACGAGAAAGTGCTGTCGCTTGGCTATCCTGCGACGTATCGCAGCTACCCCATGGCCCACGCGGTCTGCCCTCAACAGGTGCTGGACATCGGCAAGTGGCTGGGCGAGCGGTTGGAGCATACGTGACGGCGGTGTCATGCAGGTGATGTCCAGCATGGGTGGTGATCCTGCCTCGCTGTCGCTTTAGTCCATCGATGTCACCGTTATCTGTCAAAATCGTCGTGAAGCCGAAACCGCACTCGAGCAAGGCCCTGCCAACGAAACCGAGGCACTGATCGAGAAGGCCACCAATCACAAGGGCGAATGAGCCTGCTTGCCTGACCAGGTGACGGGCCTGGCGGGTAGCCTCTGGTCGAATTGAGTTTTGTGCACCGCAGGAATACCATTTCCGCGGTTCGAATGCCGGTCGAGGCGAGCGACACCCGCTAGGCCGATCCTCACGGCGACAACCCGTGCGTTGAAAACCCAAGGAGTCACCATGAAAGACCCCGTTCGTATTACCATCACCGGCGCCGCCGGCCAGATCAGCTACTCCCTCGCGTTCCGTATCGCCTCCGGCGACATGCTGGGCAAGGACCAGCCGGTCATCCTTCAGCTGCTGGAGATCCCACCGGCGATGGACGCCCTGAACGGCGTGGTGATGGAACTCAACGACTGCGCCTTCCCGCTGGTGCAGGGCATCGTTGCTACCGACGATGCCAACGTCGCCTTCAAGGACAGTGATTACGCGCTGCTCGTTGGCGCCCGCCCGCGCGGCCCGGGGATGGAGCGCAAGGATTTGCTGGAAGCCAACGCGGCGATCTTCTCCGTGCAAGGCAAGGCGCTCAACGACAACGCCAGCCGCAACGTCAAGGTGCTGGTGGTGGGCAATCCGGCCAACACCAACGCGTTGATCGCCTCCTGCAACGCGCCGGATCTCGATCAGGGTCAGTTCACGGCGATGATGCGCCTGGATCACAACCGTTCGCTGACGCAGCTGGCCCAGAAGGTCGGCAAGCACGTCACCGATGTAGAGTCCATGGTCGTCTGGGGCAACCACAGTGCCACCCAGTACCCCGATCTGGCCCACTGCAAGGTGGACGGCAAGCCCGCATTGTCGCTGATCGAGCGCGACTGGTACGAGAACGATTTCATCCCCACCGTGCAGCAGCGCGGTGCGGCCATCATCAAGGCGCGTGGTGCGTCTTCGGCGGCCTCGGCAGCCTCGGCGGCGATCGATCACATGCGTGACTGGGCGCTGGGCAGCGACGGCATCGTCAGCATGGGCATCCCGTCCGATGGCAGCTACGGCATCGAGCCGGGCATCATCTATTCCTACCCGGTGGTGTGCAAGAACGGCCACTACGAGATCGTTCAGGGTCTCGAGGTCGATGAGTTCAGCCGTGGCCGCATGAAGGCCACCGAAGACGAACTGCGCGAAGAGCGTGCCGCCGTCGAGCATCTGCTGGGCTGATCCTTCGGCTTGCGGCATGACAAAACGCCCTGGCGGGGTCTCCCGCCAGGGCGTTTTCATGTATTCGGGACCTGATTGCCAGGCCTGGCATCATTTCGCTTGTCTGACCTGCGTCAGTCGCGCAGGCTGATGATCTTCCAGCCGCGTGATTCGGCGGCTTGGCGCAGGGTGGGGTCCGGGTCGACGGCGACCGGATGGTCGACGCGTTCGAGCAGCGGCAGATCGTTGTGGGAATCGCTGTAAAACCAGGCGCCATCGAGGGCCAGGTTCTTGCGGGTCAGCCATTCATCGAGTCGCTTGACCTTCCCTTCCCGGTAGCTGGGTGTGCCGGTGACGCGTCCGGTGTAGCGGCCATCGACGCTTTCAGGTTCCACCGCGATCAATTCGTCGATGCCCAGCCGCCTGGCGATGGGGCCGGTGATGAAGCGATTGGTCGCGGTGATGATCAAGAGTGTATCGCCGCTGGTGCGGTGACGGGCCACCAGGTCCTCGCCCTTGGGCAGAACGTGAGGCTCGATCTTGCTGGCCATGAATTGCTGATGCCAGGCCGCCAACTGCTCGGGGCTGTGCTGGGTGAGCGGCTTGAGCGCGACCTCGAGAAAGGCATGGATGTCCAGGGTGCCGGCCGTATAGTCGGCCAGGAAGCGATCATTGGCCTCGCGATAGGCCACCGGATCCACGGCACCCTGTTCGAGCAGGAACTCGCCCCAGGCATGGTCGCTGTCGATCGATAGCAGGGTGTTGTCCAGGTCGAAGATGGCCAGGCTCACGACGTACCTCTTTATCAAGTGATGTAACGGGGTCTTTGACGGATGCGTTCTGCAGGGTGATGACGAGGCCGGGGATTATGGCAGAAGCGTTGGCGGGCTTCGAGCAGCGTGGCTTTCGTCGCCGCTTTCAGCAGATGTGTTGATGCCCTTTGCAGGCTTATGGAAGAATGCTCTCAATACTGGATTAATAAGGTGAAGTCCGTGATCGACGCTGACGGCTTTCGCCCTAACGTTGGCATCATGATCGCCAACGAACACGGGCAACTGCTTTGGGCGCGTCGGGTAGGGCAGAACGCTTGGCAGTTTCCCCAGGGAGGCATCAAGGCGAACGAGACTCCGCAACAGGCACTTTTTCGCGAGCTGCACGAGGAAATCGGCCTTACTGCCGATGATGTTCAGGTTCTTGCCTGCACCCGGGGCTGGCTGCGCTATCGCCTGCCCAGACGCATGATTCGTACCCATTCACGGCCGGTGTGCATCGGCCAGAAACAGAAGTGGTTCTTGCTACGGATACGCTGCCAGGACAGTCGAATTTGCGTGGATGGCACGCCCAAGCCTGAATTCGATGGCTGGCGTTGGGTCAGCTACTGGTACCCGCTGGGTCAGGTAGTGCCCTTCAAGCGTGAGGTGTACCGGCGGGCCCTGCGCGAGCTGTCGCCCCGCGCCCAGCGGCTCGCGCTCGGGCTGGGGTGATCGGGGCGGGCGGAACACCGACGTTAACGTCGGGTCTGACACTCATCGAGTCCTGCCGCACTAGGTAGGAAACACTACTTGGACACCAGGACGCTCATGCTCGACGTTTTGCGCCGCATCATTCAGGAAGTCAACGGGGCCCGTAATCTCGATGCGGCCTTGTCCACCATGGTGCGCCGCATTCGCAAGGCCATGCGTACCGATGTCTGCTCCTTCTATCTTTTCGACCCCGACGTCGACCGCCTCGTGCTCATGGAAACCATCGGCCTGCGCGCCCAGGCCGTCGGGCAGGTCACGCTGTCGCTCGGCGAGGGCCTGGTGGGGCTGGTGGCCAGCCGTGAGGAACCGCTGAATCTGGAAGACGCCCAGTCGCATCCTCACTTTCGCTATTTCGAGTCGACCGGTGAGGAGCGCTATTCCAGCTTCCTTGGCGTGCCGATCATTCACCAGCGCCGCATGCTCGGCGTGTTGGTGGTGCAGCAGTCGGTCAAGCGCCGCTTCGACGAAGAGGACGAGGCGTTTCTCGTCACCATGGCGGCTCAACTGGGGGGTGTACTGGCGCACTCGCTGGCGACGGGGAATCTCAACCGGCGCGGCTTGGCCGAGGGCCAGACGGTGTTCAAGGGCGTTGCCGCGGCTCCGGGCATGGCCATCGGCGAAGCGGTCGTGATCGCCCCGCCTGCCGATCTCGACAGCGTACCCGATCTGATTCCCACGGACGTGGAATACGAGATCACCCGGCTCAACGAGGCGATCGGGCGGGTCAGACGAGAGATACGCGCGGCAGGCGAACGGCTGGCCAGCCGTATCTCGGCACAGGAGCTGGCGCTGTTCGAGGTGTATCAGCAGATGCTGGGCGAGGCCGCGCTCTCCCAGGAAGTCGTCAAGCGCATCCGCGAGGGGCAGTGGGCCCCCGGTGCGCTGGCCGACGTGGTGCGTCGCCACGTGCAGTATCTCGAGCGGGTCGATGACGACTATCTTCGCGAGCGTGCCGCCGATGTGCGCGATCTCGGGCGGCGGGTGCTGGCCCACCTCCAGGAAGAGACCTCGCGGACGCCCGCTGTATTTCCGCAGCGCACCGTGCTGGTCGGCGACGAGATCAGCGTGGCGATGCTTGGCGAAGTGCCGCGTGAGAAACTGGTCGGACTGGTGTCGGTGCGCGGTTCCAGCACCTCCCATGTGGCGATCATCGCCCGCGCCATGGGGATTCCCACCGTGTCCGGGATGGTCGATCTGCCCTTGCAAAGGCTCAACGGGGCGCCGGTGGTGCTCGATGGCCACCGCGGGCGTCTTTTCGTCCGTCCCGGCCCCGAGCTTGAGAGCCACTACCAGATCCTGATCGACGAGGAGCTGGCGCTGTCCGAAGTGCTCGAGCACGAACAGGACCTGCCCAGCCGCACCCCCGACGGCCATGACATGGCGCTGATGGTCAATACCGGCCTTACCGTCGATGCCGTGGCCTCGCTCAAGAGCCGCATCAGCGGGGTTGGCCTCTATCGTACCGAAGTCCCCTTCATGATCACCGAGCGCTTTCCCGGTGAGCTCGAACAGACGCGCCTCTACCGCGATCAGCTCGAGAGTTTCGCCCCGCTGCCGGTGGTGATGCGCACCCTGGATATCGGTGGCGACAAGGATCTGCCGTATTTCCCTATCGAGGAAGCCAATCCTTTCCTGGGATGGCGGGGCATTCGCGTCACGCTCGATCATCCTGAGGTGCTGATGGTGCAGCTGCGCGCCATGCTGCGGGCCTCGCAAGGCCTCGACAACCTTCAGGTGCTGCTGCCCATGGTGACCAACGTCGATGAAGTCGACGATGCCCTTCGCCTGCTCGACCGCGCCATCATCGAGCTTGCCGAGGAGGGTGTGGTGGCCAGGCGGCCGAAGGTCGGCGTGATGATCGAGGTGCCGGCGACGCTCTACCAGCTCGAGGCGCTTTCGCAGCGCGCCGACTTTTTCTCGGTCGGCAGCAACGACCTCACGCAGTATCTGCTGGCGGTGGATCGCAACAACCCGCGTGTTGCGGAACTCTATGATGCCTGTCATCCCGCCGTGCTGTCGGCGATGGCGCGCCTGGCCGACGAGTCGCGCGCACTCGACCGGCCGATCTCGGTCTGCGGTGAGTTGGCCGGCGACCCGGGCGGCGCGCTGCTGTTGATGGGCATGGGCTTCGACGCGCTATCGATGAACGCACCGAGCCTGCCACGGGTCCGCGCCGCGATCCGCCGCGTGCCCCACAGTGCGGCCCGCGAGCTGGTGACCCAGACGCTGGCCCTCGAATCGCCGAAGGCGGTTCGCCACCATCTCGCCACGCGTTTCGGTGAGTGGCAACTGACGCACCTCCTGCCGCCGAGAAGTTGATCAGGCGCCGACCTCGAGGCGCCTCTCGTCTTCGCCGAGCATCACGCCCTCTGGCCCGAAACGTTGCTCCCCGATGCGAAGGCAGCCGTCGGCCCGCCATTCCAGCCAGGTGATCGCCCGGGTGCCGTAATCCTGGCCGACGATGAAGGCGGCGGAGAGCCGACGCTCCAACTCGATCCCGACCCCCGTGTCCGGCAGTCGATGATCGGCGGCGGGATGCGGGTCGCGCATCGCCTGCAAAGCCTCTTCCGGCCAGCGCTGGCGCTCCACGCTGGCGCGAAGCCCGTCACGGGCGGCGATCAGCTTGGGCCAGGGCGTATCGAGCCCGGCATTGGAGAGGCCGTGAAGGCCAGGTTCGAGCGCCTGCAGCGAGACGCCGTCCCACCCGTGGTGCAGGTGCCAGAGTCGCTCCCCGTCGCCCGCCAGCAGATTGAAACCGGCATAGCGCAGGGCGCCGCCTGCCGCCAGCCTGTCGAGCCAGGCCGGCAGGTTGTCCGCTTCCAGGGCGTCGCGAACCAGCGCCCCGCGACTCGGGGCCTCTGCCTCGACACGAAGGCGCGGATCGCGGACGTTGGTCACGGCGGCGAAGCGCCCGCGGCGATGCACCGCCAGCCAGGACCCCCCGGCGACCAGATCGCGGCCGCCGACGATGGCCGGGGCCTCGTCCCAGGCCGCCAGCGGTGCCGCGGGGCGGGCGTGGAATTCGTCACGGTTGGCCACCAGTCGCAGCGGGAAGGCGCTGCCGGGGCGATGATCCAGGGCAATGAGACACATCCGGAGAGCTTAGCGTCACGGCGCCCGCGGGGGAAGATGCCGCACTCGACCGGGCCCGCCATGACAGCGGTGGTGCCGGCATCGTACACTCGGCGCATCATCGTTCCACAGGGATGGCAATGCGAGTCGAGACACGCAAGGAACGCCTCTGGGCGCGGCTGGTCAAGCCTGTTCTACGGCCTGTGCTGATGGCGCAGGCCTTGCTCGTCGCGCTGTGCCTCCTGGTCTGCCTGACGCTCTGGTGGGCACTTCCGCAAGGTTTGTCCTGGAGTGACACTGCCTGGCTGGGGCTGGTACTTTTCGCTGGCAGTAGCCTCAACGTGATGATCTTTCTGGCGATGTTGCGCCGACGGCTGGCCTCGCAGGAGGCGAGCCTGGTCGAGTTGCTCGAGGATGGTGAGCAACGGATGGCGGATGTCGAGCGACGCGAAGGAAGCGTCCTGGCCCTCGAGCCCGTTCCCGACGATCCTCGCGACCGCCTCATCCGACTTCTCGCCGGCATGCGCGCACTGTACGATGCGCACGGGGCGTCCCCCGATACCGCCGTTGTCGGAAGCGGTGATGATCATGCGAAGTTGATCGAGGCGCTGAAAAGTCGTGAGCGTCACCTCGACCAGTTGTTGGTGCGTCAGCAGCGGGCACGCGATGAATCACGGCTCAAATCCGGCTACCTGTTGCATCTAAAGCGCGAGCTCGGTCCGTTGATGACCTCATTGGACAAGATACTCATCCAGGCGCCGGGCAGTCCATCGCGCGATTCCGCGCCTGCTGCTACCCAAGCCCTTCATGAGCTGCGAAACCGGCTGGCGGACGTCTCGATATTGCTCTCCAACCTGACCGGGGACGCGCTCACGAAACGCAGTGGGGCGCTGCCCCAGCGCCGGCTCCGTGTGCTGATAGTCGACGATGGGCCAGTCAATCTGATGCTGGCTCGGCAGGTGCTGGAGGGGCAGGGACTCATCGTCGAGGCCGTCACCAGCGGTGCCGAGGCCCTTGAGCGCAAGATGCAGACGGATTTCGACTTGGTGTTGATGGATATCTACATGGCCGACATGGACGGGGTGGCCACCAGTCACCGCTGGCGGGAACGCGAGGCGCGTCGCCAGGACTCCCATCGCAGCATTCTGATCGCGCTGACGGCCAATGTCAGCGATGAGGACCGTCAGCGCTTTCGCGAGGCGGGAATGGACGATTGCCTGGCCAAGCCCTATCGTCCCCAGGCGCTGGTCGAGCTGGTCCGGCGCTGGCTGCCGGGTCGCGTCGGGGATGTCGGCAATGCCTGACCCGCGGTTGCCCTTGTCGCTCTGTTATCCTTGCCGCCAATCTCCACTGCTTAACCTGCCTGCTTCGAGGATCGTCAATGCTGAATTACCCCGCCATCGACCCGGTCGCCATCTCACTCGGGCCTTTCCAGGTGCACTGGTATGGCCTGATGTACGTGGTCGGCTTCGTCTCCGCCTGGTGGCTCGGTCGCCTGCGTGCCCAGCGCATCGGCCTGACCCATGACGACATCGGCGACCTGCTGTTCTACTCGGCAATCGGGGTGGTGGTCGGCGGTCGCCTGGGGTACGCGCTGTTCTACGGCATGCAGCAGTGGCTCGCCGATCCGCTCTGGGTGTTGCGCGTCTGGGATGGCGGCATGAGCTTCCATGGTGGCCTGGCCGGTGTGGTGCTTGCACTCCTGTGGTTTGCCCGCAAGAAGCACTTGGCATTCGTGACCCTCGCCGATTTCGTGGCCCCGCTGGTACCCATCGGCCTGGGAGCCGGGCGCATCGGTAACTTTATCAATCACGAGCTTCCCGGTCGGGTCACCGAGCTGCCCTGGGGCATGCCGTTCCCGGGCATGGGTCCCGAGCCACGCCACCCCACGTCGCTGTACGAGGCGCTGCTGGAAGGGGCGGTGCTGTTCGTGGTGCTGTGGTGGGTCTCGGCCCGGCCGCAGCGGCGCGGGCTGGTGTGCGGGCTCTTTCTGCTGCTCTACGGCATGTTCCGCCTTCTGGTCGAATTCGTGCGCCTGCCGGATGCCCACATCGGCTACCTCGCCTTCGACTGGGTGACCATGGGCATGCTGCTGACCCTGCCGATGATCGGCCTCGGCGTAGGGTTGGTTCTCTGGTCGCGCCGCCAGCCGGTCG
Source organism: Halomonas sp. (assembly GCA_035581765.1). GTDB lineage: Bacteria > Pseudomonadota > Gammaproteobacteria > Pseudomonadales > Halomonadaceae > Halomonas. The sequence goes on along the minus strand of DATISN010000067.1, from coordinate 1,675 downwards.
ATGTCCGCAACGCCTGATGGTCCGGTGGCCCGCTGGTCTGGTGGTCCGCTGGCCCGGCGGCAACCGGGCAAGTAGACTGATGCTCCCTTATTCCGACTCTCCTGCCATTCAGGGTCTGCCAAACGATGCACAATCATGAAGACCGGCACGAAGGCCAGTCGGTACTCCAATCGCCCGCTCTCGAACAACCCTACCTGGACCTGATGCGCCAGGTGCTCGATCACGGCGTGGAGCGTGGCGATCGCACCGGCGTCGGCACGCGCTCGCTGTTCGGCCACCAGATGCGCTTCGATCTGTCACGCGGGTTTCCACTGGTCACCACCAAGAAACTTCACCTGCGCTCGATCATCTTCGAACTGCTGTGGTTCCTGCGCGGCGATACCAACATCGCCTACCTCAAGGAGAACGGGGTGCGCATCTGGGACGAGTGGGCCGATGCCAACGGCGACCTCGGTCCGGTCTACGGTTATCAATGGCGAAGCTGGCCCGACCCGCGCGGCGGCCATGTCGACCAGATCGAGAGACTGCTCGAGCAAATCCGCACACACCCGCAGTCGCGGCGCCTGATCGTTTCCGCCTGGAACCCGGCCCAGGTGGATGACATGCAACTGCCGCCGTGCCACTGCCTGTTTCAGTTCTATGTCGCCGACGGGCGCCTGTCCTGCCAGCTCTATCAGCGCAGCGCGGATATCTTTCTCGGGGTGCCCTTCAACATCGCCAGTTATGCGCTGTTGACGCAGATGATCGCTCAGGTCTGTGGCCTCGCGCCCGGCGACTTCGTCCACACCCTGGGCGATGCGCATCTTTATCTGAATCATCTGGATCAGGCCGAGCTTCAGCTCACACGCTCGCCGCGTGGCGCACCGCAGCTGGTGCTCGAGCCCGGCGTGACGAGCCTGTTCGACTTCGGCTTCGACGATATCGCCATCGAAGCCTATGACCCGCATCCCTCCATCAAGGCACAGGTGGCCGTATGAACGACGAGACGCTGGTGCCGGTCGCTATGATCGCTGCCCTGTCCCGCAACCGCGTGATCGGTGTGGACAACCAGCTGCCCTGGTATCTGCCGGAAGACCTCAAGTTCTTCAAGCACATGACCCAGGCCAAGCCGCTGGTGATGGGCCGCAAGACCTTCGCTTCGATCGGCCGGGCGCTACCGGGGCGGCTCAACATCGTGGTGACCCGTGATCGCGACTTTGCCCCTGAGGGCGTGCGGGTCTGTCACGATCTCGCCTCGGCACTGCGCCTAGCCGATCAGCAGGCCACCATCGACGCCGCCGAGGAAATCATGGTCATGGGCGGTGCCGAGATCTATCGGCAAGCCATGCCATACGCCTCGCGCCTTTACCTCACCGAAGTCGATATCGAGGTGAAGGGCGATGCGCACTTTCCCGAACGGGACGCGGCCGACTGGCAAGAAATGCAGCGCGTGGCGGGTAAGCCCGCCGAGGGTCAGCCGAATTATGATTTCGTGTCCTATGTTCGCCGGTGAGGGATACTCGCCCGTGGCGCGTCGGCGCGTTGACGCCGTCGCCTATTGGCGACATTTGCCGCTTTGCCATGGCTGACTCACACTCACGCCGTGGGGAGAGACACGGGAGGCCGCCAATTGCTTGACCACCATCACTTGCTCGATGAACTGGAACGTCGCGTCGACGCAGCACGGCACGCCGTC
>DATISN010000066.1:0-6611 GCA_035581765.1 Halomonas sp. | reverse complement strand
GACGTGCGTTCAATGGCGGTGAAGTCGCCGAAGCGCATCACCACCTCCTCCAGTCGGACGCTACCGTCCATCGTCACCTCGTTGCCCAGTGTTCAGGCCCGGCAAGTCCTTGTCAGGCGCTCAGGTAGCGGTCCTGATATTCGTTGCGCAGGGTCACGTACCAGGGCTCCTGGATGGGCCACCACCAGAGATTGGCCAGATCCTCCTCCGAGTAGGACTCGGTAAAGAAATTGCGCGTCGCCTCGGGAAGCAGCTCGGTCGCACCCTTGGCAGTCGAGTTGTATCCGGTAGCCTCGACGAACATGGCGCCGGCCTCCGGCGTGTAGTACCAGTTGATCAGCTCGTAGACGGCATCGGGATTCTGGGCGTTCCTGGGAATCACGAAGCCCTCCATCCAGGCCAGCGCGCCCTCGCTCGGCGCACCGTAGGCAATATCCTCGCCCTCCTGCTGCAGGCGGAAGGCGGTGGAGTCCCAGGTCTGGCCGATGACGGCACCGTTGGTGCGAAACGCTGCCTGGGCCTCGTTCTCGGTGTTCCAGAACTGCACCAGCAGCTCCTTGTGCTTGACCGCTTCGGCGAGAATGACATCGAAGTTGGCGCGCATCGCCTCCTCGCTCTTGTAGGAGTCGAGCATGGGATGCGGCAGCTTGCCCTCGCGCTCCAGCCACAGGCCGATGCCCACCAGCGCGGAGTGGCCGCGCACGGTCACGCCCTGGCCATGCTCGGGGTTCCACAGGTCGGCATAACTGAGCGTGTCTCGGTTCACATCGGCGTAACGACGATGCCAGGTGATGGCCTCAGTGCCCCAATCGGTGGGCGCGAAGTAGCGCTTGCCATCGACCACCCCGCCAGTTTCGGAGCCTTCGATGGCACTGTCCAGCGCCCCGCTCCAGTTGATGCGGGACTCATCCAGCGGCTGCATCAGGTTGTAATCCAGATACCCCGGCACGCGGTCCACGGTGGGCATGATGACGTCGAAGCCGGTGCCATCGGAGGCGCGCAGGGAGTTCATCAGCTCGTCGTTGGTGCCGTAAGGGGTGAAGGTGGCCTGGATACCGGTCTTGTCGGTGAAGTCCGCCAGCATCTCGTCGGAAAAGTAGCCCGCCCAGGCGTAGATACGCAGGGTCTGGTCCTGCGCCAGCACCTTGTTGATATAGAAGGACGGCACGGTGGTGGCGGCACCGGCGGCCAGGCTGCCCTGAAGGAAACGGCGACGTGTGAACGACATGACGAGCTCTCCAAGTGAGTGAGGCGACCCATTTGACGCGCAGCCCGGTGACGCCTTCATGAATATTGAATGACGGTTCAATGGCCTTGAATAAGCGTAGCACCATATACGCAAAGCCCCAGCCAGCGTTTCAACGACGCTTCTGTCGACGCCCTTTGTGGGGCCTGAAACGCTATACGCCTGCCGGTCTTGCCAGGCAGGCGTATCGCGCTTTCATCATCCGTCAGTCAGTGGGCGACCGAACCGACATTAGCGGATGCTTATCAGGTGGTCTGACCGGCATGCCGGCCTTCCCGGATCTCTTCGACCAGCTTGTGGCAGAAGGCATCGAGGTCCTGGGGCTTGCGGCTGGTGACCAGGCCATTGTCGACGACAACCTCTTCATCGACCCAGTACGCTCCGGCATTCTCGAGATCCTTCGACACCGACGGGTACGAGGTCAATGTGCGCCCCTTTACCACCTCGGCATTGATCAGAATCCAGGGGGCATGACAGATCGCGCCCACGGGCTTGCCGGCCTCGAAGAAATGCCGCACGAAACCCAGGGCTTGCTCATCCTGGCGCAGGGTATCGGGGTTGAAGAGCCCGCCCGGCAATACCAGGGCGTGATAATCCTTGGGCGAGGCCTGATCGAGTGCCTTGTCGACCTCATAGGTCTGCCCCCAATCCTTCTCGGCCCAGGCACGGATGCCTTTGCCATCGGGAGAGATGATCTCCACCTCGATGCCCTGATGCTCGAGTTTGCTCTTGGGCACCGCCAGTTCCGATTCTTCGAAACCATGGGTGGCAAGAATGGCGACGCGCTTACCGGCGACGGGTTGGCTCATGGCTACCTCCTTGCGGCTCATTGCCAGATGTATGGGTGCAAGACCACATTCCTTACACACCCTTGGAGATTAGGTTGGACCCTGGCTTTCTCAAGGGCTTTCTCAAGAGCATTATTTGTAACGGAATGCAATAAGAATTGTTCAAGACGTCGAACGTGCCTGGCGGCGACGCCATAACGCTAGCGCAGCGGCCAGTAGCAGCCAGGCATAGAAGGCCGCCACCGTATCATCGAGCACGATACCCACCCCGCCGGCGACCCCTTCCAACTGGGCCGCCGGGGGTGGTTTGGTGGCGTCCAGCACGCGGTAGGCCACGAAGGCGCCCGCCATCACCAGTGGTTGCCGCGCCGCTGTCTGGCCAAGCACGGCGACGGGAAAGGCCAGGTATTCATCAGCGACGATGCGCCCGTCATCCTTACCCCCGAGCGTCTCGGAGGCCAGCTGGCAGATCGGCACGGCGACCAGCAGCAGCAATGCCGCTACCGACAACTGGACGCGCCGCGAGCGTCCCAGCAGCCACCAAGCCAGCGGAAGCCCGAGCAGCGAACCGGCGGTGCCGGACGCCAGCGGCGAGAGCCCCAGGCCAAAGCCGGTGGCGACCCACAGGTTGAGGGTGTCGAGACTCAACTGGCCGCCCGTGCCTGGCGCTCGAGCTCTTCGACCACCGTCGTTTCAAGTTTCAAGGCCTTGGCCAACTGATCCAGCCAGGCACGCTCCATGGGATTCTGTTCGTCGATCACCGCCACGCTGACCAGGTACATCTCGCGTGCTGCCTGGGGCGAGTCGGCCTGACGCGCCAGCGCCTCGGCATCCAGCGGGGCCTTGAATTGCTGCTCGACCCAGCCATGCAGTTCCGAATCGGCGCCCATGGCGTCGATCTGCTCGGTAAGCAGCCCCTGTTCGCTTGCATCGACATGCCCATCGGCCCGGGCCGCCATGATCAGTGCCTGCAACAACTCGAGGCTGCGCTGCTCGCTGGCCTCGCCACCCAGACGCTCCACCGGTTCGCCCTGGTTTGAACTCAGCGTGGCATTGGCCTGTGGTGTCGCGGTCTGTGTAGAGGTCGGGGTCGCGGTCTGTGAATTGGCCTGGGAGTTCTGCCAGGCCTTCCAGGCTAGCGCGCCGACCCCGGCAAGCGCACCATACTTGAGCGCCTTGCCACCCAGCTTGCGACCCCGGCTCGATCCCACCAACATGCCCAGGGCGCCGCCGCCGAGCAGGCTCTTCACATCGAAGCCGGAACCGCTTGAGCCGCCCGCGGGCTTGCCCCCCGATGACTGGCCGCCGCCGAACTGCTTCGACAGCCCTTCCAGCATCCCCTGGACATCCACGCCGCCGGCACCGGACTTACCGCCTGACTTGCCACCGGCCTGCTGCATCAACTGTTGAAAGATCTTGCTGGCATTCATGTCATCTCTCCTTGAAAAGACCTAACTAGCCCTGTCAATCCTACCTAGCGACGGGGCAGCCATCGCTCGTCCTTTACATCACCGGCACACCGGTGACCCACACATGCAGATGAAACGCAAAAATATAGTATGCCGCCAGCCCGATCACCACTGTCGCCACGGTATTGGTCAGGCGCGGTGTCGACATGGCAGGCCGCGGACGCCGACGCGCCGCGCGAAAATCCAGCACGGCCCACAACAGGAAGGCGCCGAAGAAGATGATATCGCCAAGACGACCATTGACCAGCAGGTGAGCCAAAGCCCACACCTTGACCGCCAGGATCATCGGATGACCAAGCTTCGCCTTGAGGTGATTGCCCGGCACATAGGTGGCCACCAATAGCACGAAGGCGGGAATCATTAGTAGCGCCACGAGATGACGCAGCCCCGCGGGGGGCGACCATACCCAGACAGGGTCGAGGCGCATCTGACCGAAGCCCCAGATGGCCAGGGCGAGGCCGATGAGGGAAATCGCCGAATAAGCCGCTTTCCAGGGCATTTCGCCCAGGCGCCGGATCTGCGCGCGCCGCCAGTCGTCGGCGAAAATGCGCACCGAATGGGCGCCAAGAAACATCAGCAGGCCGAGAATCATCACGGTCATGGAGGTAACGTCCTTACTAGGGTTGGTTATAGGCGATATGGCATCGAAGCAGCGCCAGCTTACCTGCTGCTGTTGTCACTCACTAGATGTGCTTATAGGTGTCATCTCGTTGGGTTGTGCATCCGGAGACAGTAAGCCGAACGACGGCAGGGGCGGACTAGGGAGACGACTCCTTCGACCCTGACTCCCCTTGACCCGACTGTGTTGAGCTAACGCCGTGCTCAGCGGCGTCTTCGGCACCCTCCTCTACCATCTCCCGGGCCTTCTGCTCATCTTCCGCAGAGGCCTCCGGCTTCGCATTGTCCTTCTTCGCGACGGACAGAGTCGCGGTAACGGCGAAGTGGTCGGAGCCGGGCACCCTCACCCGGTCAAAGTCGACCAGATGGAATCCGTCTGAGACGAACAGGTGGTCGATCGGGTATCGCCACAGCGGCCGCTCCGCGTGGTAGGTACTCAGTAGCCGCCGGCCGCGGCGGGGGTCCTTCAGGTCACTCAGGTCGGCGAACAGTTGGGTGCTGTCGGACCAAGCGACGTCGTTGAAGTCCCCGGTGACGATCCAGCGGTTGTCCGAGTCCTCTTGAACGTGGCGGGCAAGGAGCATCAGCTCAGCGTCACGGACCCGGCTGTCTCGACGCTCGCTCTTCTCGTCGTTGCGGTCGATCCGGTCCTGCAGCCCCGGGGGGACGGGATGGGTGCCGACATATCGCACCGGCCCGATCCCCGGCGCGTCCAGGGTCGCGAAGATCGATGGCCGACGATCAGAGACCAGGTGCTTGACCTCCTGCTCCAGCAGCGGGAGCCGCGACCAGAGCACGATGCCCAGCCCCTCGCCGCGGGCCTCCCCGACCCGATGCGCATAGTGCTCATCGAGTGGCGCCAACCCCTCGGCCCACGCACGATCGACTTCGATCAGCAGCAGAATGTCCGGGTCCTCGCGTCGCACCGTCGCCAGTAGCTCGGCGTAGCGGTCGTTGGTGTAGTCGACATTCGCGCTCATCACTTTAAGGGCCGACCGTGCCTCGCCGGGCTGAACCTCGGCGGCTGGGACCTCGGTCGACCAGAGCGACGTGAACGGCAGGATGTGCGACAACTGCCACGCCCCCGTCGCGAGGAGCACCGCCAGCCACGCTGCGTGCTCTGTCTGCGGCCGGTTCCGCCATGCATGCACTGCCAGCAGCACCAGTGGCACGACAAGCGCCCAAGTCAATTGTAGTCGCGGGAAATCCCACAGCCGGACCCACCACTGACCGCTGGGGATCATTGGCAGTACGCTAACCACTGCCATCAGCAGCGTCAGCACTCGAATGATCCAGAGAAGGGATTTTAAAACCATGACACCTCATTAATCGTGCGGCAGTGGCGCCCGGGTCAGTCCCAATCGTACTTGCTTCTACTGGCGCAAATATCCTTCTGACTCAAGCAGACCCGTCTCTGGCTCTGCTGCTTGCCCTCACGCTGGCGCTAGCCGTACTGATAATCGCCGCGCCGAAGCAAACGCATGGTAATTATAAATCATCTTGTGTGCGGCAACAGTCGCGCTGGCTACCGGGCGCGACTGAAACGCTTCAGTATCAAGTATCATTACGGGATAACGTGTCTGATGGGGCAGCATGCCTGGCCAAGGGTGAGGGCATGCCGCTGCGCTTTCGACAACGCCCGCCAGACATCGCATGATGGAGCCTCTTCACCCATGACGACGATCCAAGGCGCATGCCACTAGACACTACCCACCTGAACCAGCGCATGACTCACTTCGATGGCCACGACGCGATCTGGCTGTTCGGCTATGGCTCGCTCATCTGGAAGGCGGATTTTCCCTACCACGAGCGACGCCCGGCCCATATCCACGGCTGGGTGAGGCGCTTCTGGCAGGGCTCGCATGATCATCGCGGCACGCCCGAGGCGCCTGGCCGCGTGGTAACCCTGGTCCGACAACCCGGCGCCATCTGCCACGGCATGGCCTATCGCATCGGACCCGAAGTCCTCGGCCCGCTGGATGTCCGGGAGAAGAACGGCTACTTGCGCGAAATCGTCACGCTGCATTTTTTGCAAACGGCATCTCAAGCGGCATCGCAGACCGAGCGAGCCGAAGGCCTGGTGTATCTCGCCGGGCGGGACAATGCGGCTTTTCTGGGTGACGCCCCGCATGACGTTATCGCCGAACAGATCGCTCGGGCGCACGGCCCGAGTGGCCCCAACCGCGAATACCTGCTGAATCTGGCGACCTCGCTGGAGGCAATGGGCGTGGAGGACGAGCACATTAGTGAACTTGTCCACCACCTGCCCGCCATCCCGCTGACGGAGACCCGGACATGACCGTCACCCTCAACGACATCTACAGCGCCGCCGAACGCATTCGCGGCAATGTGGAGCGCACCCGTTGCCTGCATTCACGGACGCTCTCGCTGCTCACCGGTTGTGAGCTCTACATCAAGTTCGAGAACCATCAGTTCACCGCCGCCTTCAAGGAGCGCGGCGCCTTGAATCATCTACTGTCGCTTTCCGAC
>DATISN010000065.1:0-4185 GCA_035581765.1 Halomonas sp. | reverse complement strand
ACCATTGACACCGAAGGGCAGCACGCCTTCGTGCAATTCAAGATCAGTCACCTGGGCTATTCCTACATCCTGGGCAGTTTCGAGGACTTCAGTGGCGAGTTCAGCTACGACCCCGAGGACCTGAGTGCCTCATCGGTCGATGTCGAGGTCGATGTGGGGAGCCTCAACAGCAACCATGCAGAACGCGACAAGCACATCCTCAGCGACGATTTCCTGGATGCCGGCGAGTACCCGACGGCCACCTTCGCCACTACCGGGTTTGAGTCCAGCGGCGACGATGAGGGTGTGCTGACTGGTGAACTGACGCTGCACGGCGAAACCGTCGAAATCGAGATGCCGGTGACGCTGATGGGCGAGGGAGAAGATCCCTGGGGTGGCTACCGTGCGGGTTTCGAGGGCTCTACCATGTTGACACTCTCCGATTTCGGCATCGACATGAGCGACTTCCCTGAAATCATGCACGAGCTCGAGCTCTACGTGACCTTCGAGGGCGTTCGTCAATAACCTCAAATGCGGGCAATACGAACACCCCCCGGGCTCCTGCCCGGGGGGTGTTGTCGTTGGGTAGGATGTGACGGGGAGTTCCTTTCCCCGGTTCAAGCGTCAGCGGGTCTCGTTGAGAACCGCATCGGGGAAGTGGCGACGCAGGATGCGATTCTGGAACTCATCCACGAAGCGACTATTGATGATGATGATGAAGCGCTCGAAAGGCGCATGCGGGTCTTGCTGTTCGATACCCTCCACGCTGTGAAACACCTTGTCGTCACGCAGGTGAAGGACGTCGCCCGGCGCCATGGTAGTGCTGGTCAGCGGCTGACTGCCGGCCTTGTCGGCATACAGGTGATTCTTTGCCCCCGAGACGTTTTCGCGGTTCACCACCATGATGCTCAGCGCCTTGCACCCATCGGCATGGATGCCCTGGCCCTGCAGGGGATCCACCTGACCTTCGCCACGCACCCCAGTGATTTGCATCAGGATGGGCTCTTGAGGCGCGATCGCCCAGAGCCGCGCCCAGGCGCGCACGAAGGCCTTGACGTCAGGGCGTGAGAGGAATTCCGTGGTCAACGGATCGTAGTAGCGCAGGCGATCCGCCATGCTCTCGGCGTCGTTGAAGGCACCGCCCTGGGCCATCGGGCAGTTTCCCATTTCCTCGACGTCCCCTTGACCGTTGAGCGTCAACCAGGACATGCGTTTCCAGCGCTGGTTAACGTAGGGGTCGCGGGGAAGGTCGTCTATGAAACCTTGCCAGGCTTCCAGGTCGATCCGGCTGCGAACGTCAGTCAGGCTCCAATGCTGGGTTTCCAGAGCGTCGGTGACGCCGCGCGCCCAGTAATCCGCCAGCGGGTCCATCGGCATGGTGGAGACATCGAAGCCGTGCTTGAGATTGTCGAGTTTCATGATCACTTTCTCCTATGGTGTGGGCGATATTGCCCGTGGGTTGACGAGCCTTTGCCCGGTCAACACTAATGAAATGAAAAGAAATGAAACGAAATGTCAAAAAAAGACGATGCTAAACTCATACCCAAAGCTGAGGTTTCGTGTGATAAAAGAAGGGCAATGGCAATTCAGAAGTACTGAGCTTCGGGTAGGTGATCCAAGGCTCAGGCGTGTAGGATGAATGACGTCGTGAACGACGAGGCTAGAGGTATTAGATGACGATGCCGTTCCTGTGCGATAAGGAGTTCAATGCTCGGTCGTGATTCTCGACTCCGAAAGTGGCTGAAGACGCTGCTGCAGCGGGGGGGCATCCAGAATTTTCGCCTGTTCGAGCGATCGATACGGGGCGAGGTCGAACTCGTCCGTCGCCAGTATCTAGAGAGCGAGCAGCGCTTTAGAAATTTGCTGGAAAGCCTGCCCAAGGTGGCCGTGCAGGGATACGATCGGGAACGGCGCGTCATCTACTGGAACGAGGCGAGTGCGCGTCTCTACGGCTATTCCGCCGATGAGGCGTTCGGACGCCCGCTCGAAGACCTGATCATTCCACCGCCGATGCGCGAACCGGTGATCCAGGCCCATCTGGCCTGGATGCGAGAAGGGCATGAAATACCCGCCGATGAATTGGAGTTGCTGCATCGCAGTGGCGAACTCGTGCCCGTGTTCTCCCATCATGTGATGCTCAACGAGCACACCGACCAGCCGCTGATGTTCTGTGTCGATGTGGATCTCTCCGACCAGAAGCGGGCTCATCGAGAGCTGGATTTCGCCACGCGCTTTGATCGGCTGACCCATCTGCCCAACCGCCAGACCTTCGAGGAGCGCCTCGATGAGACTCTCGAGGAATGCCGTAGCCACGAGCGGTCTCTGATTTTGATTTATCTGGATGTCGATCACTTCGTCGAGATCAACGATGCGCTGGGCTACGAGCAGGGGGATCGGTTACTAGTGGACCTTTCACGTCGGCTGCGTAACGGTCAGCGAGCCACGGACATGCTCTCTCGCGTCTCAAGCGATGAGTTCGTGCTCGCCTTTCCCGGCAAGCATGATGAAGAGGCCATCACCCGGCTGGTGAAGAAGGTCCAGGAGATACTGCGTGAGCCCTTCGTGCTGGATAACCACAAACGCAAGGTGACGGCATGTCTGGGCATCAGCGTATTTCCCGCCAACGGCGATTCCGCCAGGGAGCTGATGCACAATGCCGATCTGGCCAAGAATCGGGCCAAGCTCAATGGACGTGGGAGTGTCCTGTTCTTCAACCAGCAACTGCATGACGAGCTGCTGAACAAACATCGCCTGGTCGACCGGCTGGAACGCGCCCTCGATGACGGCGAGTTTCGCCTGCACTATCAGCCGCAGGTTTCGGCGGTCAGTGGGCGGATAGAAAACCTTGAAGCATTGTTGCGTTGGGAGCCGACCATCGGCCCGGCGGTTTCCCCTGCTGAGTTCATTCCGGTTGCCGAACGCTCCGACCTGATTCATCGCATCGGTGACTGGGTCATGGAGGAGGCCTGCCGCCAGCGAGCCCATTGGCGGGATATCGGGCTGCCGATCGAGCGTATCGACATCAACTTCTCAGGTCGGCAGATCAATCGACTCGATGTGTTTCAGCGTTTCGAGTCGTGTCTCGATCGTCACCGGTTGGGGCCTCGTCACATCGGCATCGAGCTCACCGAGAATGTGTTGATCGAGGCCGATGGGCAAATCCTCACAGGTCTTCGCTCGCTGCATGAGCAAGGGTTTCGCATTGCGATCGATGATTTCGGTACCGGCTATTCCTCACTCAGCTATTTGAAGTATTTTCCGGTCACGGCACTCAAGATCGATCGCAGCTTCGTGCGTGATGCGCCCTTGGAGCCCAAGGACAGGGCAATCATGGAGGCCTCGGTCTTTATCGGGCACCGCCTGGGGCTCGAGGTCGTGGCTGAAGGGGTGGAGAACATCGAGCAGCTCACCCTGATTCGTGAAATTCACTGCGATCTGGTACAGGGGTTTTATTTCTATCGCCCCATGACGGCAGATGCCATTGAGCGTCTCATCGCCGGTGTGGTGCCAGCTCAGTCTGGCTTGTCGAGCTGAGATTTCTCGAGGTTTCGCTTAGCATATCCCTCCCTTTATTGACCTTGGAGCCTTCGTGACTCGAGCCGTATCCCACGACTCGCTGGGGGTGACCCTGTGGCGCCAGACTTGGCCAATGGCCATCGGCGTGCTGGCGCTGTTAGGTTTTCAGCTGGTCGATAGTGCGTTCATTGCCCGGCTGGGCACCGCCCCGCTGGCGGCGCAATCATTCACCTTTCCGTTGTCGTTTCTGGTTATCGGCCTTCAGGTGGGGTTGGGGATCGCCATCGCCGCCTTGATCTCGCGAGCCCTCGGTGCCAATGAACAGGCTCGTGCCCGCCGGTTGGGCAGCCTGGTGTTGTTGGCCGGCGGTGCGATCATTGCCCTCTTGGCGATAGGTCTCTGGTTGGCGCAAGCATGGATTTTCACCCGTCTGGGGGCCGATTCGACAAGCCTGGAACTCATTCGCGCCTATTGGCCCCCCCAACTGCTGGCGGCCTGGTTGGGAGCGGTGCTCTATTTCGGCTATAGCCTCTTCCGGGCTCATGGGGATACCTGGCTGCCGGGCAAGATGATGGTGATCACCAGCCTGATCAATATGGCACTGGATCCCTTGTTGATCTTTGGCGTTGGCTCCTGGGACGGCTTGGGTCTGCCGGGGGCCGCCTGGGCAACGGTGGTGGCGTTTTCCAC
>DATISN010000064.1:0-17311 GCA_035581765.1 Halomonas sp. | reverse complement strand
CTGCTCGGATCATGAAGTCAATATCAAGATCCTGCTCGACGAGGTGGTCGAGAGCGGCGACATGACGGGCAAGCAGCGCAACCAGTTGCTTGCCGACATGACCGACGAAGTCGCCGAGCTGGTGATTCTCGACAATTATCGTCAGACCCAGGCGCTGGATCTCGCCGAGCAACTGTCGCGTGAGGGTATCGGCCCCTTCCGTCGCTTCATCAGCGAGCTGGAAGCGGTGGGGCAGATCGATCGCGAGCTGGAATTCCTGCCGTCCGACGAGGCGCTGCGAGAACGTGTCGCCAACGAACAGGGGATGCTGCTCCCCGAGCTCTCGGTACTCATCTCGTATGCCAAGAGCACACTGAAGGGCGATCTCATCGTCTCGGACGTGCCCGATGATCCGGTCATTACCCGCTATGTCGAGCGTGTCTTTCCCGATGCCCTGGTGGAGCGCTTCCATGACCGGTTGTATGCGCATCGCCTGAAGCGCGAGATCGTTGCCACCCAGGTGGCCAATGATCTGGTCGATCATATGGGCATCGTGTTTACGCGGCGATTGATGGATTCCACGGGCGCCGGACGTGCCGATATCGCCAGGGCCTATGTCGTCGCTCGTGAAAGCTACCAGCTGGCGAGCCTCTGGGAGCGGATCGAGGCACTGGACAACCAGGTCCCCAGCCGGGTGCAGTCGACCATGATGCTGGACCTGATGCGCATGATCCGCCGGGTCACGCGCTGGTTTCTCCGCCATCGCACCGGCATGAGCACGCAAGACGCCATCGCCTACTTCGCGCCGCGTCTGGTTCAGTTGCAGGAAAACATCGGCAAACGGCTTCGCGGTGAAGAGTATGAACCCTGGCGGGCTCGCTATGACGACTTCGTCTCGTCGGGGGTGCCCGAGCCGCTTGCCGCCACGGTGGCGGCGTCCGGCAGCCTGTATGCCGGTCTTGGCATCATTCAGGCAGCGCGACAGACCGACCATAAGCCGCAGAAGGTGGCCGAGGTCTTCTACGAAATCGGGGATCGCCTCGAACTGCCTTGGATGATTCAGCAGGTCACCGAGCTTAAGGTGCGCGACAGCTGGCAGGCCCAAGCGCGGGAAAGCTTCCGCGACGACATCGATCGCCAGCAATTGGCATTGACGGCGAGCGTGTTGAAGATGGAAGGCGGGCCTCGCGAGGCAGTTGAGCGAGTGGATCAATGGCTGCAACTGCATGCCGCCATGCATGAGCGCTGGTGCCGGCTGATCGCCGAGGTGGGAAGAACCGGCAGCCAGGGGGGCTTTCCCTTGTTCGCCGTGGCCGTGCGCGAGTTGGTCGACCTGGCGGAAAGCAACCAGGAAAATTGAAGATAACTCCCCGCTCCGCGTAGGTGCCAGGCGCACCCTGAACCCCGTCAATTGGCGGGGTTCAGGGTTTTCAGCGGGTGCGTCGCGCCAGGGCGGCTAGAGCAGGAAGAGGGTCGCCAGGCCGAGAAATGCCATGAAGCCCACCACGTCGGTAACGGTGGTCAGCACCACGGACCCGGACAAGGCGGGGTCAATACCCATGCGCTTGAGCAACAACGGAATGGCGATGCCAGCGATCCCCGCGGCCAGCATGTTGATCACCAGGGCGATGGCAATGATCACCCCGATACCGATGCTCTTGAACCACAGCACGGTTAACAGGGCTACCACCAGCGCCCAGCCGACACCATTGAGCGCGGCGATACCGATCTCCTTGCGCATCAGCCAATGACTGTTGGTGCGGCTGATCTGACCCAGCGCCATGCCGCGGATGGCCAGCGTGAGGGTCTGGCTGCCGGCAATCCCGCCCATGCTCGCCACGATGGGCATGAGCACGGCAAGGGCGACGATTTGATCCAGCGCGGCCTCGAAGCGGCCGATCACCCCGGCGGCCAGGAACGCCGTGAGCAAGTTGATGCCGAGCCAGACGGCGCGTCGCCGGGCGCTGGGCAGCACCGGGGCGAACAGGTCTTCTTCCTCGTCGAGGCCGGCCATGTTCATCAGCGCCTGTTCGGAGTTGTCGCGAATGACGTCGACGATATCCTCGATGACGATACGTCCCAGCAGCCTGCCTTCGTCGTCGACCACCGGGGCCGAGGCGAGGTCGTGGGTCTGGAAGAGCGTCGCCACATCGCGCGACTTCATGTCCATCGAGATGAAGTCCACATCACTGTCCATCAGGTCCGCCACGGCCATTTCGGTATCGTGGGAGACCAGACGCGCCAGGGGCAGGGTGCCGATCAGCAGGCCATTGCGATCGACCACCATCAGCGCGTCGGTGTTGTCAGGCACCGTTTCCTTCCAGCGCAGGAAACGGTGCACCGTCTCCAGGCTGACGTCGGCTCGCACCCCGATGCTATCGGTGCGCATCAGGCGCCCTGCGCTGTCCTCCTCGAAGGCAAGGGTCTCCTTCAGGCGCTGGCGCTGCTGCTCATCCATGGAGCGCAGCATGTCCTCGGCGACCAGTTGTGGCAGGTCATCGAACAGCTCGGCCAGGTCAGTGGTGTCCAGACCTGTCGCCGCGGCGACAATCTCGGCATGGTCCATGTCGTCGAGCAGGGTACTGCGCACCTCGTCGTGGACATGCAACAGGACCTCGCCATCGACCTCCGCCGGCACCCGTTCCCACAGGCGGATACGGTCGGCGGGCGGCAACGATTCGAGCAGCAGCGCAATCTCGGCCGGTTCCAGGTCGGCAACGACCTCGTCGACCAGCTCGGTCTCATCCTTGACCAGGGCGGCATGAATACCGGAAAGGCGATGTTCCAGCGTCTCGGTGGTGTCGTTCATATCGCCTCCATGGCACTGAAAAGCAAGAGGGGCCGCCTTGAAATGACCGCCCCGGGTTGTCGCTAAGTAGAGCATAAAAGCCGCGTAGGGCGGCATATGCGATGTACACGATACGTGATGGCGAGTCGGCCGCGCTGTTATACTCCGGCCTCGCCGCCTGCCGCCACCCTTCGTTTCCGCCTCCCGGGAGATATCATGTACTCGCTTGCCCGCTCCATCCTGTTTCGCCTCGATGCCGAGACGGCGCATGGCCTGACCCTCTCGACCCTCGATATGGCGGCACGACTGGGGCTGGCTTCACGGCTCGCCGGCACGGCGGTCGAGGATCCGGTAACGCTGATGGGGCTGCGCTTTCCCAACCGGGTCGGCCTGGCGGCCGGGCTCGACAAGAATGCGGATCACCTGGACGCGCTGGGCGCCTTGGGCTTCGGTTTCGTCGAAGTCGGCACCGTGACGCCTCAACCCCAGGATGGCAACCCGCGGCCGCGGTTATTCCGGTTGCCGGAGCAGGGCGCCATCATCAATCGCATGGGGTTCAACAATGCCGGCGTCGACCACCTGGTGGCGCGGGTGAAAGCCAGCCACTTCGCGGGCGTGGTAGGCATCAACATTGGCAAGAACCTCACCACGCCGGTGGAGCAGGCCGTCGACGACTACCTGATCTGCCTGCGCAAGGTACATGCCCATGCCGACTATGTCGCCGTGAACATCTCGTCCCCCAACACGCCTGGGCTTCGCAACCTGCAGTTCGGCGAGCACCTGGATGCGCTCCTCGGCATGCTGCGCAGGGAGGCGGACCGGCTCGACCGCGATGCCGATCGCCGGGTGCCTTTGGCGGTGAAGATCGCCCCGGACATGACCGCTGACGAAGCCGGCATGGTCGCGCGCTCGCTTCGTGATCACGGCATCGATGCGGTGATCGCCACCAACACCACCGTATCACGGCCGTCGGTGGCAAGCCTTCCCCATGCCGACGAGGCGGGGGGGCTGTCGGGTCGACCGCTTTTCGAGATGTCCAACACTATGGTTCGCGAGCTTCGTCGCCTGCTGCCCGGCATGCCGATCATCGGGGTGGGGGGGATCGACAGCGGCGAGGCGGCCGTCGCCAAGCTGGCGGCCGGGGCCGATCTGGTGCAGCTCTATTCGGGGCTCATCTACCGCGGGCCGGGGCTGGTGACGGAATGCGCCCGTGCCTTGGCGGATAGCGTTGCCGTGCATCGCGATCGTGATCAGGCATAAAAAAGCCCGTGACGGTTCACGGGCTCGATGTCTTGGCGGTCGCAAATCTCGCCATTACTGCGGTAAACACGGGTCAGATGAAAAAGGGTTATATCACCATGGGGTTCTTGTGAATGCCCGAGACTCCCGTCATCCCGGACCATTGGTCCCCACGACCTTCACGCCAACCGCTCATCCAGTATTCACGAAGATTGATTTCCTCACTGGGGCAGTCATCTCGGGAGCGGCCGGAGACTCCTGCCTTGTAGCCATGAAGATAGGCACGCTGGAAGCGATCACGTTTCTGTCGTTTCATTGGACTACCTCTTGATAAGGTACCGATCTGGAAATCTCACCATGACATGCCGCCATGACAAAGAATCCACTGAATCCACTACAAGCTCAGGCTTCTGAGTATCCAGCCCCAAGACTTGGTCGCCATGCTGGGGAAAGCCCCACTGGCAGGAAACGCATGCGTCTTTCACTTGCTAGCACATTAGTGATAGCCCATCACGCTCGGCTTTGTCGACTGATGTTTTGTAACATCCCGTTCACCCAGTCGTCTTGAAGTCGACTTTATTGCTCACCTTGTCGATGGTCACCTCCATGAATGAAGTACAACCGCCTGACACGCTGGAATTTATTGCTACTTGCCCGAAAGGGATCGAGTTACTGCTGGCGGAGGAACTCGCGGCGCTGGGTGGCGAGCCCGGCAAGACGACCGTGGCCGGCGTGTATGTGCGGGCCAGCCTCGAGACCGCTTACCGGTTCTGTCTGTGGTCACGGCTGGCCAATCGCATCGTGCTTTGCCTGGTGCGCCAGGAGGGCATCGAGACCGCAGAAGAATTGCGGGTGGCCACCGCCGCCATCGATTGGCCAAATCACTTGAAACCCGGTGGCACGCTGGCGGTTGATTTCCATGGGCGCAGCGAATCGATCCGCCATACCCGTTTCGCGGCGCAGACGGTCAAGGATGGGGTGGTCGAGCGGCTGGTGGCGGAAGGGCGAGAGCGTCCGGATGTCGATCTTCAGCGCCCCGATCTGCGTCTCTACGCCAATCTGCATCGCGGCCGACTGACCCTGGGGGTGGACTTTAGCGGAGACAGCCTGCATCGGCGTGGCTATCGACGCGATGTCGGTCATGCCCCGCTCAAGGAAAACCTGGCGGCGGCCCTGCTGGTGCGTGCCGGGTGGCCGGCCCTGGCGCAGCAGGGAGCCCCGCTGGTGGACCCCTTGTGCGGTGCGGGCACCCTGTTGATCGAAGCGGCCCTGATGGCGGCGGACATGGCGCCCAATCTGGCGCGCGAGCGCTTCGGTTTCCACGGCTGGGCCGGTCACCGCGATGCGGCTTGGCAAGAGGTGCGGCGCGAGGCCGAGGCGCGGGCGAGCATCGGACGCAAGCGCTGTAGAGCGCGGTTGTTTGGTTTCGATGAGAGCCCGCCGGCGCTTGCCGCGGCACAGGCCAACGCCATGCGGGCGGGGATTCCGGCCTTGATCGAACTGCGCGGCGCCGGCCTGGGCGAGCTCGCCCATCCTCAAGACCTGCCTGACACGCCTCGCGGGCTGCTGATCACTAATCCACCCTATGGCGAGCGGCTCGGCGAGCTGCCGGAGTTGGTGCGACTCTATGGTCTGCTCGGAGAGCGGGTGAAAGCGGCCTTCCCGGGGTGGCAGTTGGCCGTGTTTACCGCCAACCCAGACCTCGGGCATCGTATCGGGCTGCGCGCCCACAAGCTCTATTCGTTGAAGAACGGCCCGTTGGACGCGCGGTTGTTGCTGATGGCGGTGCCTGAGCATGATGGCGCTGAGCCACCGGAAGACGCCGTACCGGTTCGCTCGGAGGGTGCGCAGATGTTCGCCAACCGGTTGATCAAGAACCGCAAGCGGCTACGCAAGTGGCTCAAGCAGTCGGGCGAGCTCTGCTACCGATTATATGACGCCGACATGCCCGAATACGCATTGGCGATCGATGTCTACGAAGATCGAGTGCATGTGCAGGAATATGCACCGCCGAAATCCATCGAGCCTGGCCAGGCCCAGAAGCGGCTGTTCGATGCCCTGTCGGTGATCCCTGAGGTGCTCGACATCTCGCCCGACAATCTGGTGGTCAAGCGGCGCGAACGCCAGAGTGGCAAGGCGCAATACCGCAAGCAGGCCGCCAGCGGCGAGCGTTTCGAGGTCAAGGAAGGGCGGGCGCGGTTCTGGGTCAATCTACGCGACTATCTCGACACCGGGCTCTTCCTCGATCACCGCCCGGTGCGTCGGATGCTCGGTGACATGGCAACGGGCAAGCGCTTCCTGAACCTGTTCTGTTACACCGGTGCCGCGACCGTGCAAGCCGCCCTGGGGCCTCAAAAGGGCGATGCCATTGACGCGCAGGGCGCAAGCGAGAGCGTCAGCGTCGATCTGTCCAACACTTATCTTGACTGGGCGCGCGACAACTTCGCCCTCAATGGGCTCGACCCGAGCCGTCACCGTGTGGTGCGCGACGATTGCCTACGCTGGTTGGAAACGGCCGGCGCCGAGTTCGATCTTATTTTCCTCGACCCGCCCACCTTCTCCAATTCCAAGAAGATGTCGGACACCCTCGACGTGCAGCGCGATCATAGTCGTCTGGTGCGCCTGGCCATGGCGCGTCTCGCCTCGGGCGGCACGCTGGTATTCTCCAACAATCAGCGGCGCTTCCAGCTGGACCCTGAGGTGATGAGGCACTACGACGTGGAAGATATCTCGGCGAAGACCTTTGATCCGGATTTCCAGCGCCGCCCGGACCTGCATCATTGTTTCTTGATCCGACATAGAGATTAGCCATGCTCCCTTCGATCCGCTCTTTATCTGGCCAACGCCGCCCGGGCCTGCATCATTGCTTCCTGATTCGTCACCGGGAGACGGCATGATCCGTCTCAGGCTCTATACCACGCTTGGTTGCCACCTCTGCGAGCAGCTCGAGGCGTTGCTGACTACCTTGGCGGTCGAGGAGATCGAGCTGGAACGCGTGGAAATCAGCGCCGATGACGCCCTGATCGAGCGTTACGGCATGCGTATTCCGGTGCTGGAAGATGACGCCGGCGAAGAGCTGGATCGCGGCTTCGAGGCCGAGCGACTGGGGGCCTGGCTGGCCGAGCGGGGCTGGCGATGCGAGGCGACCTGGTTACGCTTTCAGCGCGACGTCGAGGCGGATGCCCCACAGCCAAGGGCAGCGTTCATGCGCGGTGGGCGGCGTTACCTGGGCGGCTAGTTTGGTGCCGCCTTGCGCTTACAACGCGTCGAGCAGCGAAAGCTGGCTGACGGCGTCGCGTCCCTGCGCGCTGTCATCGTCGGTCTCGAGGACCTTGCGAAAGCCCCGCGATGCCAGGATGGTGGATTCGTCGGCCAGCCACATCAAGGCGTGGTCACGGTCGTCGGCGAGCCGGTGCTTGAGGCCGCCGTACTGCGTGCCGATCTGCCCCCAGGCACGACTGAAGATCCAGTCGCCGAACATGTCCTGATGGACGTGCACCAGCACATAGTCATGGTCGGTTTCCCAGCGGACGATCACGGTAGCTCCCGGCGGTAAGGGGCGTCGCGGCCTTGCGGCGCCTGGGGTATCGATGCGGTGTGGCCTATGGCGGTATTGTAAGGGCTTGGGCAAACTGAACAAGTGAAGTGATCCCGATGGCCAGGAGTTTCCCCATGAGAATCGTCGTCGATGCCAATGTACCGGCTGCTGAAGCCTGTTTCGGGGCATTAGGTGAAGTGGTGCGGCTGCCGGGACGCGAGATCGACACGGCGGCGCTGCGTGACGCCGATGCGCTGGTGGTGCGCTCCATTACCCGCGTCGACAGGGCAATGATCGAGGCGGCGATGCAGGCGGGATCACGCCTGGGGTTCGTCGGTAGCTGCACCATCGGCACCGATCACATCGACCGACAGGCCTTGTTCGACCATGGCATCGCCTTTGCCAGTGCCCCTGGCTGCAACGCCGAGGCGGTGGTCGATTACGTGCTTGGCAGCCTGCTGACCCTGGCCGAGCGGGAGGGCTGGCAGCTTGCCAGCCGGCGCGTGGGGATCGTCGGGGTGGGAAATGTCGGGGGGCGCCTGCTCACGCGGCTCACCGCCATGGGCATCGACTGTCTGGCCTGCGATCCGCCCCGCGTGGAAGGGCAGGGCGACGAGCAGGAAGGCACGGCGGGCTTCGTGGACCTGGATAGTCTGATCGATGCATGCGACGTGCTCTGCCTGCATACGCCCCTGGTTCGCCACGGCCCTCACGCCACCTATCATTTGCTCGATGCGCAGCGCATCTCGGTGCTGGCGCCGGGAACGGTGCTGCTCAATGCCGGGCGAGGGGATTGCGTCGACGGGGCGGCGCTGCGTCAGCGCCTCGCCGGACAAGCCGATCTCACTGTGGTGCTGGATGTCTGGGAGAGGGAGCCGGCGATCGATGCCGCGTTGGCGGATCTCGCCGCTATCGCTACACCGCATGTGGCGGGGTACAGTCTTGACGGCAAGCTGCGGGGCACCCATCAGGTCTACCATGCGCTTTGCCGTCATCTCGGCCTGCCGACCCGACTGACGCTCGAGAACCTGCTTCCCCCTCCGCCCGTGGCGCGCTTGACGCTCAACGAGGGGCTCGCGGAAGAGGAGGCCCTGCGGCTTTGCCTGCGCACGGTCTACGACGTGCGCCGCGATCATGACAGCCTGCGGCGTGAGTCACGGCGCCAGGGCATGGCGCAAGGCTTCGATGCCTGTCGAGCCGGCTATCCGTTGCGTCGCGAGGCCGCCACTCTGGACGTCGAGCTTGACGCCCAGGCGAGCCAGCTGGAGCCCCTGTTGCGCGCTGCCGGTCTTCACGTGGTGCATTAGGAGGCCCCGTATGAAACGCCAAGGGCCCACCATTGGCAGGCCCTTGGCAGGTTGCAGACCGGCTTACTACCGATACGCGGCTTCCTTGAGCGCTCGGATTCGGTCATCCAGCGGAGGGTGGCTGGCAAAGAGTCGCTCCATGATCTTGCGCGACTGACCGGTGGTGATGGCGAAGGCCGTCAGGGTGTCCGGCATCTGGTCGGGCATCTGTGTTTCGGCCTTGAGGCGTGCCAGGGCATTGATCATGGCACCGGAGCCGGCGAGCTGTGCACCGGCCGTATCGGCGCGATACTCGCGGAAGCGCGAGAACCAGGCAACGATCATCGAGGCGATCAGGCCGAACACGATCTCGGCGACGATGACCACCGCGAAATAGCCCATGAAGCCAAGCCCGCCACCGTCGTCACGACGCAGGAAGCTGTCGACGAGTTGGGCCACCACCCTGGCGAAGAACATCACGAAGGTGTTGAGAACGCCCTGGATCAGAGCCAGTGTCACCATGTCGCCGTTGGCCACATGGCCGATCTCGTGCGCGAGAACCGCGCGCACTTCTTCGGGGCGCATGCGGTTGAGCAGGCCGGCCGATACCGCCACCAAGGCATCGTCCTTGTTCCAGCCGGTGGCGAAGGCGTTGGACTGCTGGG
This sequence comes from Halomonas sp., assembly GCA_035581765.1. Lineage (GTDB taxonomy): Bacteria > Pseudomonadota > Gammaproteobacteria > Pseudomonadales > Halomonadaceae > Halomonas. The sequence continues at coordinate 7,816 of DATISN010000064.1, read as the reverse complement.
CGGGGAAAATGCCCACCTCCGGCGTCTTGATGCCGGCCTCGCGAGCGAGTTCGGCGACGGTCTCCAGCAGCCACTTCTCGGTGTCATTGCTGGGTTGTTCGATCACCACGGTGCCGGTGCTGCGCTTGGCCATCCACTTGGAGATGAACAGCGACACCATCGAGCCGGCCATACCGAAGATGAAGCAGAAGATCAGCAGCCCGGTCATGTTCATGCCGTTGGCTTCGAGATAGGACTCCACCCCCAACAGGCGCAGGGTGATGCTGGCAACGAGAATGACGGCCAGGTTGGTGCCCAGGAAGAGCAGAATTCTCATCATGTGGCGATATCTCCTTCACGTGATTGGCAGAGCCGACCCTCGCGGCTCGTCGGTATAAAAGTCATGGCTTAGATACGGCCGGCGGGCTCAGGTTTCAAGTGGCTGGTCATATTGTTGCCTGCTACTGACGATAACGCGAAAGGAAGCGCGCGAAGCGCTCCAGCGCGTCGTCCAGCTGGTCGGCCCAGGGGAGCGTCACGATGCGCACATGGTCGGGCGCCGGCCAGTTGAAAGCCGTCCCCTGCACCAGCAGGATCTTTTCCTGCAAGAGCAGGTCGAGCACCAGTTGCTGATCGTCATGGATATTGAACACCTTCGGGTCGAGTCGCGGGAAGGCGTAGAGCGCCCCCTTGGGCTTGACGCAGCTGACGCCGGGAATGGCGTTGAGCTTCTCGTAGGTGATATCGCGCTGGGCGAGCAGCCGCCCGCCGGGCAGGATCAGGTCGTTGATCGACTGATAACCGCCCAATGCGGTCTGAATGGCGTGCTGGGCCGGCACGTTGGCACACAGGCGCATCGAGGCCAGCATGTTGATGCCCTGGATGAAATCGCCCGCCCGTTGCTTGGCCAGGTGCCCCGAAAGGATCATCCAGCCGGAGCGGAAACCGGCACAGCGGTAACTCTTCGACAACCCGTTCATGGTTACCACCAGCTGGTCCTCGCCGGCCAGCGCGCCGGTGGAAACATGCTTAACCCCATCGTAGAGAATCTTGTCGTAGATCTCGTCGGAGAACACCACCAGGTCGTGCTCGTGGGCGATCTCGAGCAGTTCGCGAACCACGGCCGGTGGATAGACGGCCCCAGTGGGGTTGTTGGGGTTGATGATCACGATGGCCCGAGTGTGGCTGGTGACCTTGGCGCGAATATCGGCCATGTCCGGCGCCCAGTCGGCCTGCTCGTCACAGAGATAGTGCACGGGACGCCCGCCCGAGAGGTTGGCCGCGGCGGTCCACAGCGGATAGTCCGGGGCGGGAATCAACACCTCGTCGCCGTCATTGAGCAGCGCCTGCATGGCCATCACGATCAGCTCCGAGACCCCGTTGCCGATATAGATGTCCTCGATGCCGACACCGGGAATCTCCTTGCGCTGACATTCCTGCATCACCGCCTTGCGCGCCGAATAGAGCCCCTTGGAATCGCAGTAGCCCTGAGCGGTGGGCAGATTGCGCATCACGTCCTGAAGGATTTCCTCCGGGGCCTCGAAGCCGAACGGCGCGGGGTTGCCGATGTTCAGCTTGAGGATGCGCTGACCCTCCTCTTCCAGGCGCTTGGCGTGGTCGAGCACCGGTCCGCGGATGTCATAGCAGACGTTATGCAGCTTGTGAGATTTACGGATCGGGTGGGTGTCCATGGGCTTCCAGTAGGCAGTGGTCGTGCGGGCTTGGTCGCGGGCAGGCCGGGGGTTCAATGATTATGCGGAGTCGCCGGGAGCAGCGCCATCCTCTGCCTCAAACGACGCCTCGGGCTCGGGGATGTCGGCAGGGGTTTCCAGCGTCACCCGGCCGAGCTTACCGTCGCGCAGCTCATGCAGCAGCACTTCGGCGCCACGGTGTAGGTCGATCACACCGCCGGCGCGCAGGCCGCCACGTTTGCTGGCGATCTCGCCGAGAATGGCGTGGCCGTCGAAGCCGGCAATCGCCAGCAGGTCGAGCGGCTGGGGGCCGTCGGCCTCGACGCGTTCGGCGTCGGGGTGAGGCGCATAGGCCGGCAGTGTCTTGAGCGCGTAGCGCGCCTTGAGGGCCTCGGGATAGCGCCGGGCCAGTTCGGCCGCCGTGACCAGAGCGACCTCGACGTAGTCGATGGCGGTGTCACGAATGGCACCGCTGGCCGCCAGGCGGAAGGCGCTGGCCTGGTCCTCGATCTTCGGCCACAGCACCCCGGGGGTGTCGGTCAGCGCGACGCGGCCCCCGATGCGTACCTGTTGCTGACGCTTGGTGACCGCGGGCTCGTTGCCGGTCTTGGCGATGGTGCGGCCGGCCAGGCCATTGATCAGTGTCGACTTGCCCACATTGGGGATGCCCATGACCATGACGCGCACGTCGCGGTCGGCCCGCACCTGGCCTGCCAGTTCGTGACAAAGCCTGGGAATGCGCTTGAGCTCCCGGGCCTGGGTCGTCGTGACAGCGAGTGACCGGGTATCGGGCTGGGCATCGAAGTGGGCGGTCCATTCGCGGGTCCGCTCGGGGTCGGCTAGGTCGGCCCGCGAGAGGATCTTCAGCACCGGCTTGTGGCGGGTCAGCTCGGCGAGCATGGGGTTGGCGCTGGAGTAGGGCAGGCGGGCGTCGAGGACCTCGATCACCACGTCGATCTCCGGCAGCGCTTCCAGGATCTGGCGGCGCGCCTTGTTCATGTGTCCCGGGAACCAGCCGAGCATTGTCGCCTCTCCTGACAGCCTGAAATAAAACGGCCGTCATCATAGCAGAAGGACGGCCGCGGCAGGTTGGCGAAAGCGGGCGGGCGGCTACTCGCCCGCGTGGAACTGGACAGACACCGAGTTGATGCAGTAGCGAAGCCCCGTCGTCTCGGGCGGGCCATCGGGAAACACATGGCCCAGATGGGCGTCGCAGCGCGCGCAGGTCACTTCGGTGCGCTGCATGCCGTGACTGGTGTCGGTGTGCTCCGCCACGCAACCAGGCGTGAACGGCCGGTCAAAGCTGGGCCAGCCGCAGCCGGCATCGAACTTGTGCTCGTTCTCGAAAAGGGGCGCGCTGCAGCAAACGCAGTGGTAGATGCCGTGTTCTTCGGTGACCTGGTAATCGCCCGTGAAGGGGCGTTCGGTGCCTTTCTCACGGGCCACCCGATATTGCTCGGGGGTCAGTTTTTCGCGCCATTCGGCGTCGCTCTTCTCTATCTTGCTGCGCATGGCGTTTCTCCTGTTCAGTCGCGGCATCGGCTGCCGAGCCGATAGGCCCATTGTGGCACCATACCGCGGCTCTTTTCGCGGTGGATTTCGAACCGCGGTCACGAGGGCGCAACGAGGCCAGAACCCGGCTTGACAGCCTTGGGAGGGCTCGGTAATATTCGCGCCACCTCGATGGATCGAGACATGTGTCCCATTCGTCTAGTGGTCTAGGACACCGCCCTTTCACGGCGGTAACAGGGGTTCGAACCCCCTATGGGACGCCACTCGACTCGTCAGGTGCCGGAAAGCAGGAACAGTGCGGGAATAGCTCAGTGGTAGAGCATCGCCTTGCCAAGGCGAGGGTCGGGAGTTCGAATCTCCTTTCCCGCTCCAAGTTTGAAAAAACTTATACGTCCCATTCGTCTAGTGGTCCAGGACACCGCCCTTTCACGGCGGTAACAGGGGTTCGAACCCCCTATGGGACGCCATTTTCCGGTCATCAGCCAGTGCGAGACTTGCGGGAATAGCTCAGTGGTAGAGCATCGCCTTGCCAAGGCGAGGGTCGGGAGTTCGAATCTCCTTTCCCGCTCCAGTTTTAGCAGTACCGGAACGGTAGGCGAGGATCGTGAGCTGGTACGCCAGTCCGATCGAATCTCCTTTCCCGCTCCAGTTTTGAAATAGCTTATGCGTCCCATTCGTCTAGTGGCCTAGGACACCGCCCTTTCACGGCGGTAACAGGGGTTCGAACCCCCTATGGGACGCCACTTCGCTTGCCGTAGGGTCTTCCATAAGCGGAAATCGCTCAGTGGTAGCGCATCGTCTTGCCAATGCGAGTGTATTCTCTGGTCCGCCAGTCTGACCGATGGCAGCCCCATGAAATCTCCCTCCCCGCGCCAGTTTTGTCTTTCTCGTTGCTTGCTCACCCATTCCCTCTTACCGGCCGCTTTTACCCTTGCCGGAATGAGCGTACCTGCGTCGCTGTCTTGAAGTATGGGGGGCCTACCCCAATGTCATGAGCCTGCTTTCGTTCTTTCCTTCACGACGGGTTTGTTTATGGCCGAACCGGCACTCTCCATCCGCGGCTTGACCAAGATCTACAGCAACGGCTTCGAGGCCCTGAAAGGCATCGATCTGGATGTCGCCGACGGCGACTTCTACGCGCTGCTCGGTCCCAACGGGGCGGGAAAGTCGACCACGCTGGGGGTGGTCTGCTCGCTGGTGCAGAAGACGGCCGGCAAGGTGACGATTTTCGGCATCGATATCGACCGGGATTTTGCCAAGGCCAAGTACCATCTCGGCGTCGTGCCCCAGGAATTCAACTTCAATCAGTTCGAGAAGGTCCTTGATATCGTGCTGGCCCAGGCCGGCTACTACGGCATGTCGCGTCGCCAGGCGCTGCCCCGCGCCGAACAGCTGCTCACCGACCTCGGCCTCTGGGACAAGCGCAACGGCAGCGCCCGTATGCTGTCCGGTGGCATGAAGCGTCGTCTGATGATCGCCCGCGCCTTGATGCACCGGCCGCGGATGCTGATCCTCGACGAGCCCACCGCCGGCGTGGACATCGAGCTGCGCCGCAGCATGTGGGAGTACATGCGACGCATCAATCGGGAGGAGGGCACCACGATCATTCTCACCACGCACTATCTCGAGGAGGCCGAGAGCCTTTGTCGCAATGTCGGCATCATCAACAACGGCGAGATCGTCCGTGACACCAGCGTGCGGGATCTGCTCGCAGAGCTGAATACCGAAACCTTCCTGCTCGATCTGGCGCATGGGGTGAACGAGGCGCCAGTAATCGAGGGTTTTGAGGTCAGGCTCGTCGACAGTGCCCAGCTGGCCGTGGTGGTGCATCGTGGTCAGCGGCTCAATGACGTCTTCGCGTCCCTGGGCGAGCAGGGCATCCAAGTGGTCTCCATGCGCAACCGCGCCAACCGGCTCGAGGAAATGTTCGTCTCCATGGTCGAGCAGGGCAATGAACGACAGGCCGCGGCCCTTGCAGCGGAGGTCAGTGCATGAACCCGATGCAGACCGCCATCGCCCTCTGGACCCTGGTGCACAAGGAAATCAAGCGCTTCACGCGTATCTGGCCTCAGACGCTGCTGCCGCCGTCGATCACCATGACCATGTATTTCATCATCTTCGGCAATCTGATCGGGTCGCGGATCGGCGAGATGGATGGCTACAGCTACATGGATTTCATCGTCCCCGGCCTAATCATGATGGCGGTGATCACCAACAGTTATTCCAATGTGGCCTCGTCATTCTTCTCCAACAAGTTCCAGCGCTCCATCGAGGAGATGATGGTGTCGCCGATGCCCAATTGGGTAATACTCGCCGGCTTCGTGCTGGGTGGCATGGCGCGAGGCCTGGGGGTGGGCGTCATCGTCACCGTTGTGTCGCTGTTCTTCACCCGAATCGAGGTGGCGCATCCGCTGCTGACGGTGTTCGTGGTGGTGCTTACCGCCGCACTGTTTGCCATCGGGGGGTTCATCAACGCCCTGCTGGGCAAGAAATTCGACGATATTTCCATTGTGCCGACCTTCATTCTCACCCCCTTGACCTATCTGGGTGGGGTCTTCTATTCGATTTCGTTGCTGCCACCATTCTGGCAGGGCGTGTCGATGCTCAATCCCATTCTTTATATGGTCAACGTCTTCCGTTACGGCTTCCTGGGGGTTTCCGACATCCCGGTGGGCTGGGCGTTGACCGCCGTCCTGGCGTTTATCATGGTGCTGTTCGGTCTGGCGTTATGGATGCTGGAACGGGGCAAGGGGATCAGGAGTTGAGTGCCACGGATCGTCCCGATACGCTCAGCGAGGCCCCGCTGGGGCGCGACTCCGTCTATCCGGAGGGGTACGATGCCGCGTTGCTTTTCCCCATTCCGCGCGCGGTCAATCGGGCGCCGCTGGGCATCGAGGCGAGCGCGCTGCCCTTTGTCGGCGAGGACGAGTGGCACGCCTTCGAGGTTTCCTGGCTCAACGCCCGCGGCAAGCCCATCGTCGCCGTGGCTCGCTTCCGGTTGCCGGCGGACTCGCCCCACCTGATCGAGTCGAAGTCGTGGAAGCTCTATCTCAACGGCTTCAACCAGACCCGCTTCGAGAGCCGCAAGCGAGTGATCGACATATTGTCGCGGGATCTAGCCGCCGCCGCGGGGGCGCCCGTCTCCGTCGAGTTGTTTAATGTCGATGACGACGCCCTGCGGCCTCGGCCGATGCCGGGACAGTGCCTTGATGAGCTGGATATCGAGGTCGACGAGTACACGCCCCAAGCCGATCACTTGGCGGTAGGGGAGGCGATCGTCGAGGAAACGCTGCATTCGCACTTGCTCAAGTCAAATTGCCCGGTCACCGGACAGCCTGACTGGGGCAGCGTGCTGATTCGCTACCGCGGCCCAACACTCGACCGCGAAGGGTTGCTGCGCTATCTGATCGGCTACCGCCAGCACCAGGACTTTCATGAACACTGTGTGGAGCATATCTTCACCGACCTGATGGAGCGTGCCCGCCCCGAGCGACTGCTGGTCATGGCGCGCTACGTGCGTCGCGGGGGGCTCGATATCAGCCCCTGGCGTGGCACGCCTGGCGAGCGTCCGCCCCAGCCGCTTCGGTTGGCACGACAGTGAGACGGTGAGTTCAGAGAAGTGAGCTGATAAAATACCGGGAATTTTTCTCGTATGACCTTCGATTTGGGAGAGCCGACATGGACGCAATGACGCTGCTGCACGAACGCAGTTCCATGGGCAAGTTGGCGGGTCCAGCGCCCACCAAGGAACAGCTCGATGCGATCTATCGGTCAGCCTTGCGCGCCCCCGACCATAAGGAGCTTCGTCCCTGGCGGTTCATCGAGTTTTCCGGTGAGGGTCTGACCCGGCTCGGAGAGCTGTTCGCCGAGGCCGAGTATCGCGAGGATCCGCATGCGGGAGACGGGGTACTCGATGCTGCTCGCAAGAAACCGCTTCGCGCCCCGATGATCATCGCCGTCATCGCCAAGGTGACCCCGGATGTCGCCGAGGTGCCCAAGATCGAACAGCTGATCTCCGCTGGCTGTGCGGCCCACGGCATCCTCCTCGCCGCACATGCGCTGGGGCTCGGCGCCATGTGGCGCAGCGGCAAGTTCGCCTTCGACACCACGGTGCGCAAGGGGCTGGGCTTGGGCGAAGACGATGAGGTCGTCGCCTTCGTCTATCTCGGCCAGCTTGCCGGGCGTCACAAGCCTGTCGCTGAGCACGACGTCAGCGCTTTCGTGGAGCGTTGGAACTGAGTCGATCAAAAAACCTGTCGGTGAGGCTAAATAATCCTTGAGTGTAACAGTTTGTGTACTATCGTTACTGATAGGACGCTTCGCTAACGCCTGTTAGAAGCGGGGCGTCTAGCACTCGAGCGGTTGTTGCCCCTCTCGCCGGACAGGAGATCTTCAATGAACACTCAGAATGTCGCCGACATCCGCCCGTTTCTCCCCGAGATCGGTGCGGCCTGTTGGGTCGAGCACAAAGTTGCCTCCTCGCGTCGCCAGCTTGACGATGGCCCGATGACCATCGAGCAGACCGCAAATGCACGTCGCGAGGTCGAGTACATTGCCAGACGCAACGGCTTCAAGGAGCCGCTACTGCAGTTATGGCAGATCAGGCGCTAATACCTTCGGTCAGGCGGGTTCCG
>DATISN010000063.1:0-3762 GCA_035581765.1 Halomonas sp. | reverse complement strand
GCGACATCGCGATACTTGGTGGCCGGCGCGAGCGTCATGCCGCGGTCCAACGGCTCGACCAGGGTGCGCTGGATCTCTTGCCAGGGCGTCTGGTGAGCCGGGTAGCGATAGCCCCCGTTGGCTTCGAGCCGCTCACGCCGCGCCTTGAGTTCCTCGTCATCGATCTTCAGGTGAACCTCGCCGCGGCCGAGGTCGACACGCAACCAGTCGCCGCTCTCCAGCAGCGCTAGCCCGCCACCGGTGGCCGCCTCGGGTGAGGCATTGAGGATCGAGGGTGAGCCCGAGGTGCCGGACTGGCGGCCATCACCGAGGCAAGGCAGCGACTCGACACCCTGCTTGATGAGGGCTTCCGGCGGCTGCATGTTGACCACCTCGGCGCCGCCCGGGTGGCCCACTGGTCCGGCGCCGCGCATGACCAGGATGGTGCGATCGTCGATGCCCAACGCGGGATCGTCGATCCGTGCGTGGTAATCCTCGGAGCCGTCAAAGACCGCCACCTTGCCGTCGAAGGCATTGGGGTCGTCGGGGTCGGAGAGAAAGCGCCGGCGAAAGTCGGGAGAGATGACGCTGGTCTTCATCAATGCCGAGTCGAAGAGATTGCCCTTGAGATTGAGGAAGCCGGCATGCTCGACCAGCGGATTGTCGAAACGGCGGATGACGTCATCGTCACGCGTCTCGCGCCCTTTCACGTTTTCGGCCAGCGAATGGCCGTTGATGGTCATGACGTCACCGTGCAGATGACCCGCCCCTATCAGCTCGGTCATCACCGCCGGCACGCCACCGGCTCGATAGAACTCCTCGGAGAGATACACGCCGGCCGGCATGACATTAGCCAGCAGCGGGATTTCGTGACCCAGCCGCTGCCAGTCGTCGTTACTCAGCTCGATCCCGGCGTGTCGGGCGATGGCATTGACGTGGACCGGCGCGTTGGATGACCCCCCCAGCGCCGAGCAGACGACGATGGCATTCTCGAAGGCCTCGCGGGTCAGGATGTCGCTGGGCCGTAGGTCGTCCCAGACCATCTCGACGCTGCGCTCGCCGGTCTGGTAGGCCACCATCGCCCGCTCCTTGTAGGGCGCCGGAATCATCGCCGAACCCGGCAGGCTCATGCCCAATGCCTCGGCAATGGAATTCATCGACGAGGCGGTGCCCATGGTGTTGCAGTGGCCGATCGAAGGTGCCGAGTCGGCACCGCGTGCCAGGAACTCGGCGTAGTCGATATCGCCTGCGGCCAGGCGCTTGCGCAATTCCCAGATGATGGTACCCGAGCCGACACGCTCGCCCTCGCGCCAGCCGTTGAGCATTGGGCCCCCGGAAAGCACGATTGCCGGAATGTTCACCGTGGCGGCGGCCATCAGGCAGGCCGGCGTGGTCTTGTCGCAGCCGGTGGTCAGCACCACGCCATCGAGCGGGTAGCCGTGCAGCACCTCGACCAGCCCCAGATAGGCGAGGTTGCGATCCAGCGCCGCCGTGGGGCGGCGCACGTTCTCGTGGATCGGGTGCATGGGAAACTCGAACGGCACGCCGCCCGCGGCTCGGATGCCGTCCTTGACCCGCTTGACCAACTCGATGTGGTGACGATTGCAGGGCGTCAGATCCGACCCCGACTGGGCGATGCCGATGATCGGCTTGCCGCTGGTCAGCTCGTCCAGCGTCATGCCGTAGTTCAGATAGCGCTCGATGCACAGCGCCGTGGTCCCGGGATGCTCGGGATTATCGAACCACCAGCGCGAGCGAAGCTGGTCGGGGCGAATCTTGCGTGTCTTGTCGGTCATGACGACTCCTGTCCAATAGGGGATCCATAAACGACGTTTCGACAAGCATAGTCGTCCTGAAACCGGCCCAATCTATCATCAGTGCGAATGCCTGGGCACTGTCATCCAAGGGTATGGAGACGTCATTGGGCACGACATTGGCAACCGCCATCATCTGGGCCATACTCAAGAACAAATGTCAGGCTATTATCCTGTCATACCATCACATCAATTGTCCTCGACGATACGCAAGAACACCCAACGACCTCGAACAACAACAGTAACGATTACGGGACCTGCCATGCGACTGCATCACAAGACGGCACTCATCACTGGCGCCGGCCAGGGAATCGGCCGCGCCACGGCACTGCGCTTCGCCGAAGAAGGCGCCCGGGTCATCGCCACCGACATCAACGAGGCCGCCCTGGCTGAGCTGGCCGGCACGCCCGGCATCGAGATCCGACGGCTGGACGTGCTGGATGCCGACGCCATTGCCGCCCTGCCCACTGAATTACCACCACTCAATGTGCTGTTCAACTGTGCCGGCCATGTGGCGAGCGGCACGCTGCTCGATTGCCAGGAGGCCGACTGGGAGCTCTCCATGGCGCTCAACGTCACCTCCATGATCCGCCTGATCCGCGCCCTGCTGCCCGGCATGATCGAAGGCGGTGGCGGCAGTATCATCAACATGGCATCGGTGGCGTCAAGCCTCAAGGGCGTGCCCAACCGGTTCGCCTACGGCACCACCAAGGCCGCGGTCATCGGCCTGACCAAGTCGGTGGCGGCCGACTACATCGCTCAGGGCATCCGCTGCAACGCCATCTGCCCCGGTACCGTGGAGTCGCCATCGCTTCGCCAGCGCATTCGCGAGCAGGCCAGGCAGCAGGGGCGCGAGGAGGCCGATGTCTACGCCGACTTCATCGCTCGCCAGCCGCTGGGACGGCTCGGCACACCGGAAGAGATCGCAGCCCTGGCGACGTATCTTGCCGCCGACGAATCCGGATACACCACCGGCACGGCCCAGATCATCGATGGCGGCTGGCTGGCCTGACAGAACTTTCGTGACAGACCTCTTGTGACAGAGCTTTCGTGACAGATACAGAGTCCACCCGACGAAGGAAAGATCCCATGAAATTACTGCGCTTCGGCCCCCCGGGTCATGAAAAGCCCGGCCTGCTGGATGCCCAGGGCGTGATCCGCGACCTGTCGGCCCATCTGCCCGACCTCGACGGTCGCCACCTCAGCCGCGACCGCCTGTCGACGCTGGCCGACCTGGACCCCACTACCCTGCCGGAAGTGCCCGACGGGACTCGCCTCGGCTCCTGCGTCGGCGGTGTCGGCAAGTTCCTGTGCATCGGCCTCAACTACTCGGACCACGCCGCCGAAACCGGTGCCCAGGTGCCCCCCGAGCCGGTGGTGTTCAACAAGTGGACGAGCGCCATCTGCGGCCCGAATGACAATGTCATGATCCCCCGTGGCTCGCAAAAAACCGACTGGGAAGTCGAGCTGGGCGTGGTAATCGGCAACGGGGGCAAATACATCGACGAAGCCGATGCCATGACGCATGTGGCCGGCTACTGCGTGGTCAACGATGTCTCCGAGCGCGAGTTCCAGCTCGAACGCAGCGGCACCTGGGACAAGGGCAAGGGCTGCGACACCTTCGGTCCCTTAGGCCCCTGGCTGGTCACGCCCGACGAGATCGCCGACCCGCATGAGCTCGCCATGTGGCTCGAGGTCGACGGCAAGCGCTACCAGGACGGCAGCACACGCACCATGGTGTACCGGATTCCCTTCCTGATCAGTTATCTGAGTCGTTTCATGAGCCTACAGGCGGGCGATGTGATCTCGACCGGCACGCCGCCAGGCGTCGGCATGGGCCAGAAGCCGCCGGTCTACCTGCGCCCCGGCCAGCGGATGCGTCTGGGCATCGAGGGGCTGGGCGAACAGAGCCAGCACGTGATCGCCGACGAGCTCGCCTGAGACAAACCTGGCTGCATCGAACTCGCCA
>DATISN010000062.1:0-1686 GCA_035581765.1 Halomonas sp. | reverse complement strand
CCGCAGACAGTGCCGCCACGGCAGCCTCGGGAATATCCTGCATCATCGGCGTCTCGAAGACCCCGGGGGCGATGGCCATGACACGCACGCCGTGACGCGACAACTCGCGGGCCGCCGGCAGGCTCATTCCCACGACACCGGCCTTGGAGGCGCTGTAGGCGCACTGCCCGACCTGGCCGTCGAAGGCGGCCACCGAAGCCGTATTGATGATCACCCCCCGCTCGCCGTCCTCGCCTGGCGCGTTACCGGCCATCGCCGCCGCCGCCAGGCGCATCACGTTGAACGTGCCGACCAGGTTGATCTGCACGGTGCGGGCATAGGCGTCGAGGTCGGCGGGATTGCCCTCGCGGTCGACCAGCTTGGCGACACTGACAACCCCGGCGCAGTGGACCACGCCCGCAAGGCCTCGGCCGTCGGCCAGGGCCATGGCCGCATCGATGGCGGCCTGGACATCCTCGCCCGAGGTCACATCCGCGCGTATCGCGGTGGCGGCGTCGCCCAGGCGCCGGGCTTGCGCCTCGACCGCCGCGTCCAGGTCGCAGAGCACGACCCGACCGCCGGCCGCGATCAGACGCTCGGCAGTGGCCGCACCCAGCCCCGACGCGGCCCCCGTAATCAGAAAGGTATGGTTCTTGACTTGCATGACGCGGCTCCTCGTCGTCAGTCAACAGGGGCGCTAGGCCACTGGGCGGGGCAGTTTCTTGCGACGCACAGAGCAATTCACTACATTCATCGACAACCACCCCAGCGCCTGATCGCCTCGAGAACACCATAGCCCCGACGAGAGGTCAACGCGACGTGTCGGGCACCTTCTTTCAGGCACACTTGGCTATTTGTCAGGCGCAGCATTTCATCACGCCAGCCATCTGCGGCCACCCCAGGAGTTCGCCCCATGAGCCATTCCAACGATATCGTCTTTCTCTCTGCCGCTCGCACGCCAATGGGCGCCATGCTCGGTAGCCTGGCGAGCCTCAGCGCACCGGAACTCGGTGCCGCGGCGATTCGTGCGGCCATCGAGCGTGCCGGCATCGAGGCCACCGCCATCGACGAGGGCATCATGGGCTGCGTCTTGCCCGCCGGAGTCAAGCAGGGCCCGGCCCGCCAGGCGATGCGCCAGGCCGGCATCCCGGATGGCATCGGCGCCACCACCATCAACAAGCTTTGCGGCTCGGGCATGAAGGCCGCCATGTTGGCCCACGACCTGATCCGCGCCGGAAGTGGCGAAATCCTGCTGGCCGGCGGCATGGAGTCGATGTCCAACGCGCCCCATGTTCTGACCAAGGCGCGCACCGGCTACCGGCTCGGCCATGGCGAACTCAAGGATCACATGTTCCTTGATGGCCTGGAGGACGCCGAGACCGGCAAGCTGATGGGCGTCTTCGCCCAGGACGTGGCCAGCACGCGCGACTACAGCCGTGAGCGACTGGATGACTTCGCCATCGCGTCACTGGAGCGCGCCATGGCCGCCGCCCAGGCCGGTCACCTGAACGCCGAGATGGTGCCGATCACCGTCACCAGCCGCCAGGGTGAGAGCGTGGTCGACCATGACGAGCAGCCCTTCCAGGCCAAGCTCGACAAGATCCGCTCCCTGCGCCCGGCCTTCGCCAAGGACGGCACGATCACCGCCGCCAATTCGAGCTCGATCTCCGATGGCGCCTCGGCGCTGATTCTCGCCAGCCAGGCGGC
>DATISN010000061.1:0-15186 GCA_035581765.1 Halomonas sp. | reverse complement strand
TAGCGCTCTTCACGCTCCAGCAGATCCTCCATGTGCGAAGGAAGCGGCACCCCCAAAAAGCCGGCCTTGACCACCGCCTCGGCGAACTTGGCGGGATGCGCCGTGGCCAGCGTGATCATCGGCGTCCGGGCATCGCCGCGGACCCGCTCGGCGGCACGGTAGCCGGTGGCGGTATGGGGATCGAGGAGTTCCTTGGTGCGATGGTGCGCCTCGCGGATCACCTCGAGCAGCGTGGCGTCATCCACGCGGTAGCTGGCGAAGCGCTCGCGCAGCTTGGCCAAGGGGGCATCGGCCAGGGCCGCGGGCTCGTGCTGGAAACGCTCGAGCAGGGTCCGCACGGCCTCGCCATCGCGCTCGTAGGCTTCAAACAGCAGGCGCTCGAAGTTGGACGACACCACGATGTCCATGGACGGCGCCAGCGTCGCAACGAGTTCCCGCTTGGAGAAGTCGTTGTCGGCCAGCGTGCGGTGCAGAATGTCGTTGGCGTTGGTGGCGATGACGAACTGTTTCACCGGCAGGCCCATGCGGAAGGCCATGTAGCCGGCGAAGAGGTTGCCGAAGTTGGCCGAAGGCACGCAGAAGCTGACCGGGCGATGCGGCGCGCCGAGCGCCACGGCGGAGGCCACGTAATAGACGATCTGGGCCATGATCCGCGCCCAGTTGATGGAGTTCACCGCCACCAGGCGCGCGCCGTTCAGGAAGGCCTGATCGGCGAAGCTCGCCTTGACCATCGCCTGGGCGTCGTCGAAGTTGCCCTCGATCGCCACGTTGAAGACGTTGTCGGCCAGCACGGTGGTCATCTGGCGGCGCTGGACCTCGGAGACCCGCTGATAGGGGTGGAGAATGAAGATGTCGAGGTTGTCGCAATGACGGCAGCCCTCGATGGCAGCCGAGCCGGTATCGCCGGACGTGGCACCCATGATCACCGCACGCTCGTTTCGCTTCTCGAGGAAGTGGTCGAGTAGCCGACCGAGCAGCTGCAGGGCCACGTCCTTGAAGGCCAGGGTCGGGCCATGGAACAGCTCGAGCAGGAAATGATTGGCATCGAGCTGGTTGAGCGGCACCACGGCGTCGTGGCTGAAGGTGGCATAGGCCTCCTCGACGATACGACGGAAGGTCGTGTCGTCGATCTCGCCACCGACGTAGGGCTTCATGACCCGGAAGGCGATCTCGGCATAGGACAGGCCGGCCATGTCGGCCAGCTCGTCATGGGAGAGCTCGGGGATGGTCTCCGGGACATAGAGACCCCCGTCGCTTGCCATGCCGGTGAGCACGACCTCCTCGAAGGAAAGCGCGGGTGCCTGACCTCGGGTGCTGATGTAGCGCATGGCTTACTCCTGCTCGTCCAGCGACTCGACGCGGATGCGGGTCACCGGGCCTGCGATGTCGGCCAGCGACTCGATCAGGCGAATGGCCTCGTTCATCTGCTTCTCGCGCGTGCGGTGGGTCAGCAGGATGATCGGCACCAGCTCGCCCTCGGTGGCCTCCTTCTGGATCAGCGCCTCGATGGAGATGCCCTCCTCGGAGAGAATGGTCGCGACACGGGCCAGCACACCGGGACGATCCACTGCCAGCAGACGCAGATAGTAGGCGGTGACGATGTCTTCCATGGGCATGATCGGCAGCTTGTTGACCTCGTCGCCGATGCCACTGAACGCCAGGTAGGGAACCCGATAATGATGATCGGTGCTGATGTCGCGTGCAACATCCAGCAGATCCGCCACCACGGCGGAGGCGGTGGGCTCCGCGCCGGCCCCGGCACCGTAGTAGAGCGTCGGCCCCACGGCATCGCCCATGATGGCGATGGCGTTCTTCACGCCATAGACACTGGCCAGCAAACGCTGTTTGGGAATCAGCGTCGGGTGCACGCGCAGCTCCAGCCCGGCCTCGGTACGCTTGGAGATGCCCAGGTGCTTGATGACATAGCCCAGGTTGTCGGCCTGCTCGATATCCTCGGCCGTGATGCGCGAGATGCCCTCGGTGAAGGCCTTGTCGAACTGCAGCGGCACGCCGTAGGCGATGGACGCCAGAATGGTGAGCTTGTGGGCGGCGTCGATGCCTTCGACATCGAAGGTCGGGTCGGCCTCGGCATACCCCAGCGCCTGCGCCTCGGCGAGCACGTCCTCGAAGGCGCGCTTTTCTTCGCGCATGTGGGTGAGGATGTAGTTGCCGGTGCCGTTGATGATGCCGGCGACCCACTCGATGCGGTTGGCGCCCAGGCCCTCGCGCAGCGACTTGATGACCGGGATGCCGCCGGCGACCGCCGCCTCGAAGGCGACGATGACGCCCTGCTCGTGAGCTGCCTTGAAGATCTCGTTGCCGTGCACGGCGATCAACGCCTTGTTGGCGGTGACCACGTGCTTGCCGTTGGCAATGGCGGTCAGGACCAGCTCACGGGCCAGGTCATAGCCGCCGATCAGCTCGACCAGCACATCGATATCGGGGTTGGTGGCCACCTCGAAGGCATCCGTGGTGGACTTGATGCCGGTGATGTCACACTCGGGATTGAGACTGCGGTAGGCGACCTGCTCGATGATGATCGGGCGCCCCGCCCGCCGGGCGATGTCGTCAGCGTTGCGTGTCAGCACGTTGAAGGTGCCGCCGCCGACGGTCCCCAGGCCACAGATTCCCACTCTCACCGGTTTCAATGTCATTCCCCTTGTTTGCTGACGTGTTTTTTGACGTGTGTTCTGGCGCGTGTCATTGCAAGACGCGGCCCTGGCAGGCCCCGCCGCCGATCGAAGGCGGCGATTATTCGTTCAGGCCGAGCATTTCGACCAGGCGCTCTGCCGGCACGTAGCCCGGCACCAGGCGCCCATCGGGCAGGACGATCGCCGGCGTGCCCTCGACGCCAAGCGACAAGCCTAGATCATACTGCTCCTCGACCGGATTGTCGCAGCTTCCGCCACCCTCGAGGGGCTCCTCGCGCTTGGCGGCACTCATCGCCTCCGTCGGATTGTCAGCACACCAGACCTGCTGCATCACCCGAGCCCCCTCACCCTTCATGCCGGTCCGCGGAAAGGCCAGATAATGCACCTCGACGCCCATCTCGTTGAGCTTGGGCACTTCCTCGTGCAACTGGCGGCAGTAGGGACAGGTCGTGTCGGTGAAGACCATCACGGTGGCGCGGCTCTCGCCGTCACCCCGAAAGACCACTCGGTCCTGCTCGGCCACTTCAGCCAGGCGGGCGGCGCGTTCGCCGTTGCGGCCCTGCTCGGTCAGGTTGACCAGACCGCTCTCGGCATTCTCATAGAGATCGCCGACGAGGAAATGATTTCCCGAGGCGTTGCTGTAGAAGGTTTCGCCGTTTTCCAGGCGCACCTCGAAGATATCCGCCATGGGCGTCTCGCGAACGCTCGCCACCGGCATGGGCTGACCGTTGACTTCGAGAGAGTCGGCCAGGCGCTCGGCGGGATCGTCGGCCTGCGCGATCATCGGCAGGGTCAGGGAAGCGGCCAGCAGGCCCGCGAAGAAACGTCGTGTCATGATTCAACCTCGAGGATGATGATCGGCGTGCAGGGCTTCCAGTCGTACCTGCGCGACATGGGTGTAGATCTGCGTGGTCGAGAGATCGCTGTGACCGAGCAGCAGCTGTACGACACGCAAGTTGGCCCCATGATTCAATAAGTGGGTGGCGAAGGCATGTCGCAGCGTGTGCGGCGACAGGGGCCTGTCGATGCCGGCGGTGCGGGCATGCACCTTGATGCGATGCCAGAAGGTCTGGCGCGTCATGGCCTTATCGGCGCGCCCGGGAAACAGTGCCGGGTGGGTGATGTCGCGCATCAGGGCGCCGCGAGCGCTGCGCAGATAGCGCTGCAACCAGACGATGGCCTCCTCGCCCAACGGCACCAGGCGATCCTTGTCGCCCTTGCCGCGCACCCGCACCACGCCCTGGCGCAGGTTCACGGCATCGGTCGTCAACCCGACCAGCTCCGAGACCCGCAACCCCGCGCCGTAGAGCAGCTCGAGCATGGCGCGATCACGCAGGCCAAGTGCGGTTGACAGGTCCGGTGCCTCGAGGAGGCGTTCCACCTCGGCCTCCTCGAGCGTATTGGGCAGCGACGGACGTACCCGCGGCAGGCGCACCTCGACGAGCGGGTCGTGAGCGATCATCTCCTCGCCCAGCGCCCAGCGATAGAAGCGTCGCAGGCTCGACAGCAAGCGAGCATTGCTGCGCAGCTGGTAACCAGCCTCGCGTCGCTCGTCGAACCAGTCGGGCAGTGTAGTGCCGCCCGGGGCGCACCAATCGAGGCCGAGGCTCTCCAGCCGGGCCATCCAGGTCTGCAGGTCGTGCCGGTACGCACTCAAGGTATTGTCGCTTACCCCCTGCTCGAGCCAGAGACCGTCGAGAAAAGCATCGATCAAATCTCCCGCTGTCTCGCCTGTCGTCATCTTTCTCTCCTGACGGCTCACCTGACGACAAAACCCCGCCCCGCGGAGCGGTGACGGGGTTTTGGATGCGGTGCCCAGCCCTCAGGCATGAGCACCGCCGACCGGCGAAGGTCCTCGCCTCAGGACAGCTTTTCCTTGATACGTGCGGAACGACCGCTACGCTCGCGCAGGTAGTACAGCTTGGCCTGGCGCACGTCGCCACGACGCTTGACCTCGATGGAATCGACCAGCGGGCTGTAGGTCTGGAAGGTCCGCTCGACGCCGACACCGTGAGAGATCTTGCGCACGGTGAAGGCGGAGTTCAGACCGCGGTTGCGCTTGCCGATCACCACACCTTCGAAGGCCTGCAGACGCTCGCGGTTGCCTTCCTTGACCTTGACCTGTACGACTACGGTGTCACCCGGGGCGAATACCGGGATTTCCTTGTTCATCTGCTCGGCTTCGAGCGCCTGGATCACCTTGTTCTTGCTACTCATGACATTACTCCTCGATAACATGACCGGCCGGCTGTCGCGTATTGCCGGCCAATCGTGATCCCGGCGCCCGAGTCGCAACTCGAGAGCGCGGGAGCGGATGGGTGACGCAGGTCCACGTCTGTCAGGGACTCGACGTGTCCTGCACCTCCGCCCTGACCTGACTGCCGGACAGAGCGTATTCTTCGATGAACTCCTCGAGCAGCTGTTGCTGCTCCCGATCCAATGACCGCTTCTCGAGCAGGTCCGGGCGTCGTTGCCAGGTCCGCCCGAGAGACTGCTTCAGTCGCCAGCGCCGGATGGCGCCATGGTGGCCGCTGAGCAGCACATCCGGCACACGCCGCCCGTCGATTTCCTCCGGGCGGGTGTAATGCGGGCAATCCAGCAGCCCGTCATTGAAGGAGTCCTCGACGGCGGAATCCCGATGCCCTAGCACGCCGGGCACCAATCTTGCCGCCGCATCGATCAGCACCATCGCCGGCAGCTCACCGCCGCTGAGCACATAGTCGCCGATTGACCACTCCTCATCGATGTCGGCTTCAACCACGCGTTCATCGATGCCTTCGTAGCGTCCCGCCACCACCACCAGAGGGGGGCCGGACACCAGTTGCTGCACACCTGCCTGATCGAGCCGACGCCCCTGGGGCGACAGGTAGATCACCCTCGGCCGCTGACCGGTGGCCAGCTCGGCCCGCCGGCGCGCAGCATGGATCGCCGAGCGCAGGGTATCGACCTTCATCAGCATGCCGGGACCGCCGCCATAGGGACGGTCGTCCACGCTGCGATGGCGGTCGGTGGCGTAGTCGCGCGGATTCCAGAATTCCAGCGCGATACGCCCCGTCTCGACGGCTCTGCCAGTCACCCCGTGGCACGTGATCGCCTCGAACATCTCGGGAAACAGCGACACGATACCGATCCACAGGCCCTGCTCGTCCCGACCCAGCGGCAATTCCGAGGCAGAATCTGGGCTCAAAATTCAGGGTCCCAGTCGACAATCATCACGCCGGCGTCGAGATCCACGTTCAGGATCACGTCATCCGGAAGGAAGGGCAGCAATCGCTCGCGGTCATCGACCGCAGTATCAGCGTCTCCCTTCACGACCATGACGTCGTTGGCGCCGGTCTCGAAGAGATGATCGATGCGCCCCAACGCCACACCCTCGCGGGTGATCACGGCCAAACCTTCCAGCTGATACCAGTAGTAATCGTTGCCGGAAAGCTCGGGCAGTCGATCCTTGGGGAGCAGGATATCGGCACCCGCCAGGGCCTCGGCCGCCTCGCGGCTGTCGACCCCCTTGAGCTGGGCCACCAGGCCCTTGCCCTGTCGACGGCCTTGCACCAGCGAATGGCCAACCAGGCGCCCGTCCTGTCTCAGGACCCAGTCGCCATAATCGAGAATGCCGTCCATCGGGCTGGTGTACGAATACACCTTCAACCAGCCTTTCACCCCGTAGGGACTGGTCAGCTTGCCCAGCACCACGTGATCGTCGCGCGGTTGTGCTTGCGCATGTTCGCTCATCGACGACACCTTGAGGGCAGTTCAGTCAAGCAAGTCAGGCGTTCAGGCCTGCTTGCGGGCTTCCTTGACCAACTCGCTGACGCGGTCGGAAAGCTGCGCACCCTGGCCCTGCCAGTGGGTGACGCGCTCCAGATCGACGCGCAGGCGCTCTTCCTGGCCGCGGGCGACCGGGTTGAAGAAGCCCAGACGCTCGATGAAACGACCATCGCGGGAGTTGCGGGAATCAGTCACGGTCAAGTGATAGAAGGGACGCTTCTTGGCGCCAGCACGTGCCAGACGAATGGTAACCATGCGTAGTCTGTCCTTCGGTTGAGATTACGGTTGACTCTGCTGGGCCGCGGCGGCTCGCCGCAGGCCTCCAACAATGCTATTCCTGGCTGCTCGGGAAGCGGGCCGCTGGACCCGGCTTCGGGCATTGGGTCACGACGACAGCCGCAAGCACTCGCGGTCCTGCCAGTGAAGACGCAATAGTCTACGGAAAACTAGCCCGCTTGGAAAGCGTTTCCCATGACAGGCCCTGATGAACGCCCCCAATCACACGGCTCAGCGACGGGGGAAGCCACCCGGACCACCCATTCCACCCGGACCACCCATCCCGCCAGGACCGCCCATGCCGCCGGGTCCACCGCCACCCATCATGCCCGACATGCCGCGCATCATCTTTTGCATGCCGCCCTTCTTGCCGGCTTTCTTCATCATCTTCTGCATCTGCTTGTGCTGCTTGAGCAGACGATTGAGGTCGGGCACCTGTAGACCGGCGCCGGCGGCGATGCGCCGCTTGCGCGAGCCGTTGATGATCTCGGGGCGGCGGCGCTCCTTGGGCGTCATGGAGTTGATCAGGGCTTCGAGCTTGCCCATCTCCTTCTCTGGGCCGGGTCCCTGGGCCATTTCCGCCATCTGGCCCATCCCCGGCAGCTTGCCGAGCAGCCCCCCCATACCACCCATCTTCTTCAACTGCTGCAGCTGGTCGCGGAAGTCCTCGAGGTCGAACCCGTCGCCCTTCTTGACCTTCTTGGCCAGCTGTTCGGCCTTCTTCTTGTCGACGGTGCGCTCGGCTTCCTCGATCAGCGACAGCACATCGCCCATGCCGAGGATGCGCGAGGCGATACGGTCCGGGTGGAAGGCCTCGAGGGCATCGACCTTCTCGCCGACGCCCATGAAGCGAATCGGCTTGCCGGTGATGTAGCGAACCGACAGCGCCGCACCGCCACGGGCATCGCCATCCGCCTTGGTGAGGATGACACCGGTCAGCGGCAGCGCGTCAGCGAAGGCCTTGGCGGTATTGGCGGCGTCCTGGCCGGTCATGGCGTCGACGACGAACAGCGTCTCCTGGGGAGCTGCCGCTTTATGCAGTGCCTGGATCTCGGCCATCATCGCCTCGTCGATGGCCAGGCGACCGGCGGTGTCGACGATTACCACGTCATGGAACTGGATCTTGGCGTGCTTGATCGCCGCTTCGGCGATAGCCACCGGCTGCTGATCGCTGCGTGAAGGGAAGAAGTCGACGCCCACTTCCTTGGCCAGGGTCTCGAGCTGGTCGATGGCCGCCGGGCGATAGACGTCGGCGGACACCACCAGCACCTTCTTCTTCTCGCGCTCGCGCAGATAGCGGGCCAGCTTGGCCACCGAGGTGGTCTTGCCCGCGCCCTGCAGGCCGGCCATCAGCACCACGGCGGGCGAGCCCTTGAGGCTTAGCCCTTCGTTGGCCTCGCCCATGATCGCCTCGAGTTCCTGCTGGACGATCTTGACGAACTGCTGCCCCGGGGAAAGGCTCTGCGACACCTCCTGCCCCACGGCGCGCTCACGAACGCGATCGACGAACGCCTTGACCACCGGCAGGGCGACATCCGCTTCGAGCAGGGCCCGGCGGACCTCCCGCAGCGTATCCTTGACGTTGTCCTCGGTCAGGCGCGCCTGACCCTTGATCGACTTGAGCGTCTGCGATAGACGCTCGCTGAGATTCTGAAACATTGGCCTCTCCAGTGACGACGGCCCGAATATGACCGGCGATTATACGCGCTGCGGCCGCGAGTCTCCATGTGTCCCGCGGGTTGACGGCCTCGGCCTGTGCGCGACCGGGTCGATTGGGTATAGTAGCGGCATCCGTTTTCTCATCCTCTGGCGCGCGCAAAGGCGCATGGACAGCAATCGATGCAGGCGCTTCTCCTGGCCCTTCTGGCCTTCTTGCTCTATCTCGCCGCCGCTTCCTGGCAAGCCCTGACTCTTGCGCGCCGGGTCGCGCCGCGTCCGCTGCTGGTGCGCGGCCTGGGCGTGCTGGGGCTGCTGTGCCATCTTCCGCTGGCGGCCGGCCTGTTTCGCGACGGCCAGGCCGTGCTGCCGGGCCTCTCCACCAGCGCGATCCTGATTGGCGCCGTGGTGGTCCTGCTGTTGCTCGCGGTCAGTCTCTTCAAGCCGGTACTCAACGCCACCACCGGGGTCTTCCCGCTGGCCGGCGCGGCGCTGCTGCTCGCGGTGGGACTGCCCAGCCCCGAGCGCACCACAGACATGTCCCCGGGGATCGCCCTGCATGCCATCAGCTCGGCGTTGGCCTTCGCCGTGCTCGCCATCGCCGCCGTTCAGGCCGTGCTGCTCGGCGTGCAGAACCACGCCTTGCGTCATCATCATATCCGCGGCGTGGTTCAGTCACTGCCACCGCTGACGACCATGGAACGCCTCCTGTTCGAGTTCATCTGGGCCGGCATGGCCTTGTTGACACTGTCGATCGCCAGCGGCGTGCTGTTTCTGGACAGCATGTTCGCCCAGCATCTGGCCCACAAGACGATCCTGTCGTTTGCCGCCTGGGTGATATTCGCCGTTCTGCTCTTCAGTCATCATCGTCTGGGCTGGCGCGGCATGCGCGCCGTGCACTGGACCCTGGGCGGCTGCGCCGTGCTGTTGCTCGCCTACTTCGGCAGCAAGTTCGTGCTCGAAATCGTGCTGAACCGGGCATGAACCGCGAGCCTCGCCGCGGGAGCGGCTTGACACTGCCCGGCCGACCCCCTACAAATCGAGCCTGACCCGCCATTGAGGACCCTTCGACTTGAGCGACGACTTCCCCCTGGGATTGCTGTTCGGCCTGCTGTTCCTGCTCATCTGCCTATCCGCTTTCTTCTCCAGCTCCGAAACCAGCATGATGTCGATCAACCGCTATCGCCTCAGCCATCAGGCCAACAGCGGAGAGAGTCGTGCGAGACGAGTGATGCGCCTGCTGTCGCGCCCGGACCGGCTGATCGGCGTGATCCTGATTGGCAACAACCTGGTCAACAACCTGGCGGCAGCAATCGCCACGATCATCGCGGTTCACTACTTCGGCGACGTCTCCGGCCCCGCCATCGCCACTCTGGCCCTGACCATCGTGGTGCTGATCTTTGGCGAGGTCACCCCCAAGACCTATGCCGCGGTCAAGCCCGAGAACATTGCCTACCCCGCCTCGATCATCCTGGAGCCATTGCTCAAGCTGCTGTATCCGCTGGTGTGGCTGGTCAACTTCATCTCCAACGGCCTGCTGCGAATAATAGGCGTCAAGAATATCGACGGCGGCGCTGATCACCTGACCCGCGACGAGCTGCGCACGGTGGTCCACGAGGCCGGCACCCTGATTCCCCGCCGTCACCAGGCAATGCTGCTGTCGATCCTCGACCTGGAGAATGTCACCGTCAACGACATCATGGTGCCCCGGCACGAGGTGGCTGGCATCGACCTGGATCATGACCTTGAGGCCATCCTGGCACAGATACGCACCAGCCAGCACACCCGGGTGCCGGTCTTCAAGGGCGACATCAACAACATCATCGGCATGCTGCACCTGCGTAACGCGGCGCGTTTCCTGTCCCGTAGCGAGGTGACCAAGGCCGCCATCGTGCAGGAGGCACGCGAGCCCTACTTCATCCCCGAATCGACGCCATTGCACACGCAGTTGCTCAATTTCCAGAAGCAGAAGCGCCGGATCGGCATCGTGGTCGACGAATATGGCGACGTCGAGGGCCTGGTGACCCTGGAGGATATTCTCGAAGAGATCGTCGGCGAGTTCACCACCGACGTGGCCGGTCAGGATCAGGAAATCCACATTCAGGACGATGGCAGCCATGTCATCGACGGCACCGCCAATATTCGCGAGATCAATAAGGCGCTAGGATGGTTGTTGCCCACCGACGGCCCCAAGACCCTCAACGGCCTGATACTCGAACACCTGGAATCCTTCCCGGATGGCGCCGCTTGCCTGCAGGTGAGTAACGTACGCATGGAGATTCTCGAGGTGCGCGACAACCTGATCACCGCCGCGCGTTGCTGGCAGGCCCCGCGGCGGGCGAGCCGCGCGCGCTAGCGCCGACGTACCTTGCCGAGCTGCTCGCGCGTCGCGATCCAGTCGTCGGACTCGGCCTTTAGGGCGCGCACCCTGGCCTCGACCCGAGCTCGGCTGACTTCATGAGGGCCCATGGGTTCGCCGAACGTGAGGGCCACCCGGGCGCGAAAGCGACGCGGCGGCTTGCTCAGCGCCTTGCCATGGCAGTGTGAGGTCCAGGACCCCCAAAGCCCCGAGAGGCCGGCCGGAATCACCGGCACCGGGTCTTTCGCCAGGATCAGCTCCAGCCCCCGACGAAACGTCTGAACCTCGCCATCCGGCGACAGCCGACCCTCGGGGAAGAGCATCACCACCTCACCCTCCGCAAGCGCCCGGCTGACCTCCTGAAGTGCACGACGCACATTGCCCGGGTCGCGCCGTTCCGACTCCACGGGAATCGCCCCCACCAGCCGGAACATCCAGTTCAGCCAAGGCGAATCGAAGATCGGCTTGTCCATCAGGAAGCGCAACGGCCGACGGCTGGCACCCCCGACCACCAGGGCGTCCATGAAACTGACATGGTTGCAGACCACGATCGCCGCCCCATGGTCGGGAATGTGCCGGCGGCCGCGTAGACGCAGACGATACATCACATGAATCAGCGCGAAGACCAGGCGTCGCATGGCGTCACGCGGGTGTCGCCTGAACCACCAGGCCGTCACCAGCAACAGGCCGGCCGCGACCGAGGCGAACAGCAGCATCACGTGGCGTCTTGGCGAGTCTTCAGCCCGGCCAGAAGGGTCGCCAGCAGTTGATCGAGAAGCTCGCCCACCTCCAGTTGCTGGCCCTGCCAGTAGCCCAGGCGCTCGTTGAGACCCAGTTGCACCAGGCCGTGGACGCTTCCCCAGAGGGTGCGACCCAGCCGCCTCGCCTCGAGGTCATCCAGTGCGGGCTGGTATTCCTTCAACGTGGCTTCGACGCGCAGGAACAGCGCTTCGATCATGTCATTCTGGCGCTGGTCGAGTTCGCCTTCCTGCGCCAGGGGAAAGTCGAACAGCAGTTGCCAGCGATAAGGCGCCTGGTGCGCGAACTCCCAGTAGGCATGCGCCAGCGACGTGAGCCGCTGCTCCGGGGTCGCCTTGCTGGTCAGTGGCTCGACCACGCTGCGCAGGCGCGCCAGGGTCTCGATGTTGACGTGCTGCAGCAGGTTGCTGAAGCTGCCGTAAAGCTTGAGCAAGGTGCTGGGCGCACAACCCACCTCTCGCGCCAGGGCGCGCAACGACAGCGAATGCACGGGATTACCCTGCAGCCAGGTATCACAGGCGACCATGACTTGGGCATGTAATGCCTCAGGCGCATGCTGTCTAGGACGGGCCATCGGGTTCCTCGCAAGGTGATAAAGGTAGGCCATCGGCTCGCCGCCGCGGCATATCGACTAGGATAGCGCACATCGAACACTGTTTTCGACAGATTATCGTGGGACTTTCACCGACGTTCGCGCCGTCAGGCCACTGTGATTGCCGGCTTTCCCCGCGCCCCGGACTTGGATACCCTGTCGCTCCACCGTTCGAGGAGGGCCCATGGCCGGCCGACTCTATATTCCGCCCCTCGATTTGACGCGACTGCTGCCCGACCTGGCGCTCGATACAACGCCTGTCACCAGCCCCAACCTGGCGCCGCGTCGTTTTCTCTCGGCGATTCGCCTGGAGGGTGGTCGTCTCACGCTATCCTCTCTTTTCTGGGGCCTGACCCCGCCTTGGCTTGAAGTACTCGACCACGCGCCGCATTGCGCACGGGCGGAATCGCTGGACACTCGGCCGATGTTCCGCGAGGCCTTCCGGGCCCGACGCTGCCTGGTGCCGGTCGGAGGCATCTATGCCTGGAAGACGCTGCCGCGCGCCAAGCAGCCCTTTCTCGTCACCCGCATCGACCGCGGCCCCCTGCTGCTGGCCGCCCTGTGGTGCCGCTTTCACACCAGCCTGGCCGAGCACACCGACTCCCTGGCGCTGATCACGGTACCGACCAATACCCTGCTGCACTCGCTCACCGACCGACTTCCTGCCATTGTCGAGCCTCACGACGCGCGACAATGGCTGAGCCCCGATACTGACCCGGCGGCTGCGAAAACCTTGCTGACGCGCGCGCCCAGGGAACTGTTGGGCGCTTTTCCGGTATCAAGACATGTCAATGATCCCGCGCACCAGGATGCAAGCTGCGCCCGCCCCATCGGCCCCATGCTTCGCGTCGACTCATGAGCGCTGAATTCATGAACCGTGCCGGCCCCCTCGACTCAGGAGAGACGATGCCTATCGCCCCCCACCACGCTATTGTTCGACGGCCCCGAGCGTGTCTCGGCCTGCTGGCCCTGTCCGCCTTCCTGCTGAGCCCGGTCAGCGCGGACGACGCCCCCGAGGCCATCGACGAGGTCGTCACGCCCAAGGTCAGTCCTCACGACAGCCGTGACTACCGCGTCCTGACGCTGGAAAACGGCCTCGATGTGCTGCTGGTCAGCGACCCGGAGGCCGACAAGGCCGCCGCCTCGATGAACGTGGACGTGGGCAGCGCCCAGGACCCCGAGGACCTGGCCGGCCTGGCGCATTTTCTGGAGCACATGTTGTTTCTCGGCACCGAAGCCTATCCCGAGCCGGACGCCTATCAGGGTTATATCTCGCGCCACGCGGGCAGCCATAACGCCTTCACCGCTCCGCAGGACACCAACTACTTCTTCGACATCGAACCCGACGCCCTGCCGGGCGCCCTCGACCGTTTCAGCCGCTTTTTCATCGACCCGCTGTTCAACGCGGACCGGCTGGAGAGCGAGCGCAACGTCGTCCACTCGGAATACCAGGCGCGCATCCGCGATGACGGGCGCCGCGAGAACGACGTGCTCAACCAGCTGGCCAACCCACGCCATCCGATGACCGGGTTCTCGGTGGGCAGTCGCGACACCCTGGCCGACCGTCCCGACGGCGAACCGACCCTGCGCGAGCGCGTGATCGACTTCTACGAGCAATACTACGATGCCAACGTGATGCATCTGGCGGTGATCGCGCCACAGCCGCTGGATGAGCTTGAGGCCATGGTCGTCGAGGACTTCGCCCCGATTGCCGACAACGATCTCGAAAGGCCGCTGATCGAGACGCCGCTGGTGACCGCCGACAGCCTGCCCTCGGCCGTGGAAGTGCAGTCGATTCGTGACAGCCGCCAGCTGCGTTTCATGTTCCCGATCCCCGACCCGATCGAGCAGTACCGCCACAAACCCGCAGACTTGCTGGCGCACCTGCTGGGCCATGAAGGCGACGGCAGCCTGCTTGCCGTGCTGCGGGACGCCGGTCTGGCCGATGGCCTGTCCGCCGGCATCTCCCGCAACGACGGCCGCCATGCGCTTTTCACCGTGAGTATCAGCCTCACGCCCGATGGCGCCGAGCGCCTCGACGAGATCGAGGCCACCCTCTTCGCGGCCATCGAGAAGATCCGCGACGCCGGCCTGGAAGAATGGCGCTACGAGGAACAGGCCCGACTCGCTGAGCAGGATTTCCGCTTCCAGCAGCACGGCTCGCCGCTGGATGGCGCCATGCACCTGGCCATGAACCTGTCCCGCTTCCCGGTGGAGGATGTTCAGTACGCCCCCTACCGGATGGACGGCTTCGACCGGCAGGCGACAGAACACTATCTCGAAGCCCTGCGACCGGAAAACCGGCTGCGACTCTTCAGCGGCCCTGACATCGAGGGCGACGAACTATCCCCCTGGTTCGATACGCCCTGGCGCGAGGTCAGCATCTCCGAGAGATTGGACGCCGAGCCCCTGTCCGGCCTCGCCCTGGCCGAGCCCAACCCCTACATCGCCGAGGATCTCGAGCTGCTCGACGAGCAGGACGAGCGACCCAAGCGCTTGCTCGACGAGCCAGGCTTCGATCTCTGGCACATGGCCGAGGCGAGCTTCGATACGCCCAAGGTGGAGTGGCGCTTCAGTCTGCAAAACCCCGACGCCTCGGCGGCGGCGCACGACGCCGTGCTTGCCCAGCTGCTGGCGGGCTGGCTGAGCGACAGCCTCAATGAGGCCCTCTACCCGGCACGCCTCGCCGGCCACCAATTCGATGCCTACGCCCATGCCCGCGGGATCACCCTGTCGTTCTCGGGCTGGCGCGACCGCCAGGACCAGCTGATGCGGCGAGTGCTGGAACAGCTACAACAGGGCGACATCGACCCGGCCACCTTCGAGCGGGTGCGCTACCGGCTGCAACGCGAATGGCGCAATGCGCCTCAGGCGGCGCTGCATCAACAGGCCCAGCGCACCCTGGCCGAGGCGCTGGTACGCCCGCAATGGCCCACCAATGCCCTGCTTGAGGCGAGCCGCGAGCTCAACGTCGACGCCCTGCGCGATTTCCGCGATGAGTTCCTGGCCGAGCTGCGCCTCGAAGCCATGGCGATCGGTAACCTGGAGACCGAACTGGCGACCCGCGAAGGTCGACTGGTCGCTGATGCGCTTGCGCCGAGCCTCGCGGAGACGCAGATCCCCGA
>DATISN010000060.1:0-1805 GCA_035581765.1 Halomonas sp. | reverse complement strand
GCGGTGTTCGAGGCGTCGGCGTACCGTGGTGCGCCGGAAACGTAGCCACTCGCCGAGCATGTCCGGAAGCGGCATCACCCGCGGGCGACCATCGAGGCCGATGACGTTCATGTTGACGCGGATGTTCTTCTCGAGATCGGTGGTGGCGAACAGATGCGCCATCAAGGCCTCGATGTCGATTCGGTTGGAGCGCGGCTCGATCAGCAGGCGAGTCGGCTCCTCGTGGGTCGACTCGTCGCGCAGGTCGGCCACCATCGGCAGCTTCTTGGCCTGCATCTGTGCGGCGATCTGTTCGAGCACCTTGGACCCGCTCACCTGATAGGGCAGCGCGGTGATCACGATGCTGCCCTCTTCCATCACGTAGCGGGCACGCAGCTTCACCGAGCCCCGGCCACTCTCGTAGAGTTTGCGCAGGTCGCTTCGCGGCGTGATGATCTCCGCCTCGGTGGGAAAGTCCGGCGCCGGAACGTACTCGATCAGATCCGCCGTGGTCGCCTCGGGATGGCGCAACAGATAACAGGTAGCCTCGACCACCTCACTGACGTTATGCGGCGGGATATCCGTGGCCATGCCCACCGCAATGCCGGTGCCGCCGTTGAGCAACACATGGGGCAGGCGCGCCGGCAGCACCACCGGCTCGTTCATGGTGCCGTCGAAGTTGGGCGTCCAGTCCACCGTGCCCTGGCCGAGCTCGGCGAGCAGCACCTCGGCGAACTTCGACAGACGCGCCTCGGTGTAGCGCATGGCGGCAAACGACTTGGGATCGTCGGGACTGCCCCAGTTGCCTTGGCCGTCGACCAGCGGGTAGCGATAGCTGAACGGCTGGGCCATCAGCACCATGGCCTCGTAGCAGGCGCTGTCGCCGTGGGGATGGAACTTGCCCAGCACGTCGCCGACGGTTCGCGCCGACTTCTTGTACTTGGCATTGGCGGACAGCGCCAGCTCGCGCATGGCGTAGACGATACGCCGCTGGACCGGCTTCATGCCGTCGCCGATGTGTGGCAGTGCCCGATCGAGAATCACGTACATCGAATAGTCGAGGTACGCTTTCTCGGAATACTCGCGCAACGAAAGGCGCTCGACATCGCCTTCCGCGACTTGGATATCCATGGTCATTCAGTGAGCCCTTTCATACGTCGATGTCGGCGAGGTTGCCATAGTCTTCGAGCCAGCTCTTGCGATCGGCGGAGCGCTTCTTGGCCAGCAGCATGTCCATCATCTCCATGGTACCGTCGCCGACCTCGCGGGTGAGCTGCACCAGGCGGCGGGTCTCCACCGCCATGGTGGTCTCGCGAAGCTGTAGCGGGCTCATCTCACCCAGGCCCTTGAAGCGCTGAACGTTCACCGTGCCGCGCTTGCCCTCGAGCTTGCGCAGGATCGCCGCCTTCTCGCTCTCGTCCAGGGCGTAGTGCACCTCCTTGCCCAGGTCGATGCGATACAGTGGCGGCATCGCCACGTGCACATGGCCGGCGTCGACCAGGGTCGGGAAATGGCGCACGAAGAGCGCGCACAGTAGCGTGGCGATATGCAGGCCATCGGAGTCGGCGTCGGCGAGGATGCAGATCTTGTGGTAGCGCAGCTTGGTGAGATCGTCGCTGCCCGGGTCCATGCCCACCGCCACGGCGATGTCGTGGACCTCCTGGGAGCCGTAGATGTCGTGGGACTCCACCTCCCAGGTATTGAGGATCTTGCCGCGCAGCGGCAGGATCGCCTGGGTCTCGCGATTGCGCGCCTGCTTGGCGCTGCCACCGGCCGAGTCGCCTTCCACCAGGAACAGCTCACCGGCGGCCGGGTCCTGGCCCGAG